>NZ_CAJAXH010000246.1 GCF_903946935.1 uncultured Thiodictyon sp. | reverse complement strand
CGGCCGCAAATGCTCCGACGGGTTCCGTGATATCAAAGATCAGTTTATTCGGCATGACCTGAGCCTTGGGCAATGGAAATACGTTGTTGACCCCAACGGGTTCTCTTGATAAAAGTGTTTAAGTTATTTTTGAATCGTTACCTAGAGCGTGCGAGCCAGCTCAATTTTCAGTGGAGCACCACCAGCCGGGACGTGAAGGACGGCAATGTCAGCCATATCACCCGCGAACCGGAAGAGGTCAAGGCGTTTCGGGATACGTGGCGGGATGGCATTCATTCTTATCTGACCTATCTGCGTGATCGGCTGACGGCGGCGCGGGATTTATTGACGGATTCCGGGTCGATCTTTGTGCAGATTGGGGATGAGAATGTTCATCGAGTGCGGGTTCTAATGGATGCGGTGTTCGGAGACGATAATTTTGTTTCAGTGATTTCCTTTCGGACTACCACCGGACTTGGTGAGCAGTTCCTAGATTCCTCATGTAATTTTCTACTTTGGTATACCAGAAGCAAGGACACGCTAAAATATCGCGAGCTATATAAGACGAAAGGACTAGCTGACGACCTTGGAGGGCGCTACCGACGGGTTCAATTGGAGCCTTTCAACAGACGATCGATGACTGCGGACGAGCGCTCTGGTGCTACTGCTCTTGCACAGGGAGTGTTAGTCTATCGTAATGATAATCTCACGTCTCAAAGCGGCGGAGAAAATTCGGCTTTCCCTGTCGAATACTGCGGATTGACTTTCCGCCCCGGCCGCCGATACTGGAAAACCAATCAACTGGGAATGCAACGAATGCTTAGGGCCGAGCGGGTAGCAAGCCCAACCCCTCGGTCTGTTCAGTACGTCAGATTCCTCGACGACTTCGCAGTCTCCAAGTTCAGCAATCTCTGGACCGACACTCAAACCGGCGCTTTCACGGACGACAAGATATACGTTGTTCAGACAAATGCGAAAGTCATAGAACGCTGCCTTCTAATGGCCACCGACCCCGGTGACCTGGTCCGCGACCCCGCCTGCGGCTCCGGCACCACCGCCTATGTCGCCGAGCAATGGGGCCGCCGCTGGATCACCATCGATACCTCGCGTGTGGCGCTGGCATTGGCCCGCGCCCGCATCATGGGTGCGCGCTATCCCTATTACCTGCTCGCCGATTCGCGCGAAGGTCAGATGAAGGAGGCGCAGCTTAGTCGCGCCACCCCCTCCTCCCAGCCCATCCGCGGCGATCTCCGCCACGGCTTCGTCTATGAGCGCGTCCCGCATATTACGCTCAAGTCCATCGCCAACAACACCGAGATCGACACCATCTGGGAGCGTCACGAGCAAATGCTCGCGCCACTGCGCGAGCAACTTTCAGCGCTCAGTGGTCGTAAAGGAGTCCTCGCCGAGCGGGAGATACCGCGCGAACCGCCGACTGATTGGCCGGTATCGACTCACGCACTGATCACTACTTTCTGGCGCGAGAGAAACGAGCGCCAAAAAGCGATCGACGCATCGATTTCCGCCAAGGCCGATTCAGAGTACCTCTACGACAAGCCGTACACCGATAATAAGAAGGTCCGAGTCGCTGGCCCCTTCACCGTCGAGAGTCTGTCCCCTCACCGCGTGCTGGGCGTCGATGAGAACGACGAACTGATTGACCCCAACGAGAAGCAGGTGGCCGATCCGGATGCCGGCTACAGCGAGCGACTGAGTTTCCCCCAGATGATCCTGGATAATCTGAAGGTGGCCGGGGTACAGCAGGCCCACAAGGAAGACCGGATCGCCTTCACCTCACTCAATCCCTGGCCCGGCGACCTGATCTGCGCCGAAGGGAGATATGTTGTCACCCACGACGGCGAAGACCCAAGCGCCCAACCCTCAGACACATCGACTTTAATTAATGAACATCGTGCAGCGCTTTTCATCGGCCCGGAGTTCGGCACCGTCACCCGCCCCGACCTGGTCACCGCCGCCCGCGAGGCCGGCGATGCCGATTTCGATCTGCTGATTGCCTGCGCCTTCAATTATGAGGCCCATGCCACCGAGTTCAGCAAGCTCGGCCGCATCCCGGTGCTCAAGGCGCGGATGAACGCCGACCTGCACATGGCCGAGGACCTGAAGACCACCGGCAAGGGCAACCTGTTCGTGATCTTCGGCGAGCCGGACATCGCGATCCTGCCCGCCGCGGACGGCCAGGTCCGGATCAAGATCAACGGCGTGGATGTCTTCCACCCCAGCACCGGCGAGGTCCGCAGCGACGGCCCCGCGGGCATCGCCTGCTGGTTCATCGACACCGACTACAACGAGGAGAGCTTCTTCGTGCGCCACGCCTACTTCCTGGGCGCCGCCGACCCCTACAAGGCGTTGAAGACCACCCTCAAGGCCGAAATCAACGAGGAGGCGTGGGCCACGCTGAACAGCGATACCTCCCGGCCCTTCGCCAAACCGATGTCCGGCCGGATCGCGGTCAAGGTCATCAATCACCTTGGCGATGAGGTCATGAAGGTCTTTCGGGTGGCTTGATGGCGACACATTGCCTCATTCCCACACTTCATCTCGTTCCCCCGCTCCAGCGTCATCTCGTTCCCACGCTCCAGCGTGGGAATGCAGCCTTGGCCGCTCCGGCGGCCCGCCGGGGCGTGGCAGCCAGCACGCGGGATTGAATGACCATGATCGCCGACACCTTCGCCGACCGCCTCGCCCGCCTGACGGGTGAGGAGCAAAAGGCCGTCAAGACCGCTGCGTTCGATATGCAGCTCAACCCGACTAACCTCGGCTTGGGCTTTCACAAGCTTGCGCGTACCTTGGAGTACCCCTGGGACAAATGGACGATCTTTCCCCACGATGAAGCCCTCATGCCATTCCTGAATGCGAGAAAAGGGTAGTGATGTAAACTAAAATGTATCTCGAGTTCTTTCAGCTCCGGCAGGCGCCGTTTCAGGTGACACTCAGTCCGGATCACATCAACCACCCTGACTGCAATTAGCCCCTCATGAATACACCCATCACGAATGCACCCCACACACCATACGCACAATACGCCCTGCGCAAACGGATCATGGTCACCGGCGGCGCGGGCTTCCTCGGCTCACACCTATGCGACCGCTTGGTCGCCGACGGGCACGACGTGCTGTGCGTGGATAACTTCTTCACCGGCGCCAAGGACAATATCGCCCACCTGATCGGCAATCCGCATTTTGAGCTCATGCGGCACGACGTCACCTTTCCACTCTATGTCGAGGTCGACGAGATCTACAACCTGGCCTGCCCGGCCTCGCCGATCCACTACCAGCGCGACCCGGTGCAGACCACCAAGACCTCAGTCCACGGCGCCATCAATGTCCTGGGGCTCGCAAAACGTATCAAGGCCAAGGTATTTCAGGCGTCGACCAGCGAGGTCTACGGCGACCCGGCAGTCCATCCGCAGACCGAAGACTACTGGGGCCACGTGAATCCCATCGGCCGCCGCTCCTGTTATGACGAAGGTAAGCGCTGCGCCGAGACTCTGTTCTTCGATTACCGTCGGCAGAACAATTTACGCATCAAGGTGGCACGCATCTTCAACACCTATGGTCCGCGCATGCACCTCAACGATGGGCGGGTGGTATCGAACTTTATTGTCCAGGCGCTCAAGGGCGAGTCGATCACCATTTACGGCGATGGGGCGCAGACCCGTTCGTTCTGCTTCGTTGACGATCTGGTCGAGGCCTTCGTGCGGCTGATGGACTCACCGGATGACTTTACCGGCCCGGTGAACCTTGGTAATCCCACCGAGTTTACCATCAAGCAACTCGCGGAAAAGGTCATCGCGATGACTGGCTCAACCTCCCGCCTCACCTACGAGCCGCTGCCCAGCGATGATCCGACCCAACGCCGACCGGATATCACCCTGGCACAACAACAGCTCAACTGGGAGCCCAGGATCGCGCTCGAACAGGGACTGGAGAAGACGATTCCCTATTTCGCGGCGCTGCTGCACGCCCAGGGCGAGAGGATCGGCGACTGACACCGACCGGCAGTCAACTGGCGCCGTGTTAGCGTGAGTCCCCGAAAAATCCGAGGTATCTGCGCCAGCGGCAGCGCCGAGCTTGACCACCCCCGGGCATCCTCCGGCCCAGTTGTCTTACTGCCAAGTGGCGCATAATATCAAGCCATATGACTTGATCGACTGGAAATTCAACCATGGTGAGTATTGCGATGCCGCTGGAAGGCCAGATGGCCGATCAACCTGCAGATGGTCTGCGCGTCCTGCGCACACCGACCGCGCAACTGGTCGAGCGGGTGCGTGCCGGCCTGCCCTTTGCCGAGTTGGAGACTTTACGGCGCCGACTGGAGTTGTCGCTGCAAGAAATCGCCGGCGTGGCCGGGATACCGGGGCGGACCTTGGCCAGACGCCGGCGCGCCGGACGGCTGGACTCACTGGAGTCGGAGCGGGTGCTGCGGATCGAGCGGTTGTTGGCCCTGGCAACCGAACTGCTGCGCGACGGCGACCGCGCCCGTGACTGGCTCAAGTCGCCGCAGGCCGCGCTGGCCGGGCAGAGCCCACTGGCGTATGCGGACACCGAGGTAGGGGCGCGTGAGGTGGAGCAGTTGATCGGCCGGCTGCGCCACGGGGTCTTTTCTTGAGATGGTTCCGCCTGGTCGATGAGGCGTTTGCGGGGTCCGCCTTTACCGGGGAGGGGGCGCGCCTTTATGGCGGCCGCTGGAATTCGCCGGGGGTGGCGATGGTCTACACGGCGCAGTCACTCTCCCTGGCCCAGCTCGAACTCCTCGTCCATCTGGAAGCGGAGGACGTGCTGCGCAGGCATTGGCGATGGTTCGCCGTGGAGGTCATGCCAGAGGCCATCCTGGAATGCGAGTCCTGGGCCGACCTGCCCCCGGACTATGCCGCCTGGCCAGCCCCGGCATCCACCCGTGCGCTCGGCGACCGCTGGGTCGCGGCGTCGGCCTCCGTGGCGCTGTCGGTTCCCAGTGCCATCACGCCCGGGGAACGCACCTTACTGCTCAATCCAGCCCACCCCGACTACGCCACCGCCGTGGTCGTAGGCGATGCGATGCGATTGACCTTAGACCGGCGATTCGTCAAGGACGCGGGGCAAGCGCAATCCTGATACACGCACCGGAGGTCGAGGTTTACCGTGCAAGTCGCGCCGGGTGCGCGCTTGGTCTGCGGATTGCCAGCACGGCGGCAGACGCCGACAATGCGGCACGCGCGTTGCGCGCGCCCGTCGCTTCAACCACTGCACACGCGGAGATTCTGCCATGGCGCACGAAGGGTATCACGAACCGATCGAGGAGCTGTCCGAGGAAACCAAGGACATGCACCGGGCCATCCTGTCACTGATGGAGGAACTGGAGGCCGTCGACTGGTACAACCAGCGGGTGGACGCCTGCAAGGACCCGGATTTGCGGGACATCCTGGCCCACAACCGGGATGAGGAGAAGGAGCACGGCGCCATGCTGCTGGAATGGATCCGCCGTCAGGACCCGGTCTTCGACAAGGAACTCAAGGACTATCTGTTTACGGACAAGGCCATCGCCCATCATTCTGCCTGAGGCACTGCCGCGCACCCTGCCCGCCCTGCGCCATGACCGCCAGGGTCGGCGCCGGGTGGACTATCGCGCGGTCTTCGCACTCGCCGCCCCGCTGTTCCTGAACAGCGGCATCCAGGCGGTGCTGAATCTCACCGACACCTGGTTTCTGGGCCGGATCTCGGCGGAGGCGACCGCCGCCGTCGGGGCGGTCTTCTGGTTCGCAATCGTCTTTGTGCTGCTGTTTGGCGGGGCGGCGATGGCGGTCCAGACCCTGGTCGCCCGGGCCTATGGTGCCGGGGAACGCGCGCAGGCGGCGGAGACCACCTGGAGTGGGCTGTGGGTGGTGCTGCTGATGAGCCCGCTCTTTGTCCTGGCCGGGCTCGGCGGCGGCTGGCTGCTGGCCCCCGCGCAACTGCCGCCAGGACTCGAGGCGATGGCCCTGGACTTCTGGTTTCCGCGCGTCGCCGGCGCCGTGTTCGGGGTCGCGCTCTGGTGCCTGACGAGCTTCTTCAACGGCATCGGCCGGACCTGGATCACCCTGGCCCTGATGACCGCGGTGGGCCTGGCGAACGTGGTCTTGAATCAGGTCCTGGCCTTCGGCTTCGGCCTCGGGGTGGCCGGCATCGCCTGGGCCACCACCGCGGCCCAGGCGGTCGGCCTGCTCTGGGGCCTGTGGATCTTCCTCAGCCCCCAGGCACGCCGCGACTTCGCGAGCCACCGTCACTGGCGGCCGCGGGCCATCCCCATGGGCCGCGCCCTGGCCCTGGGCCTGCCCATGGGCCTGTTGCCGGCCGCGGACCTGATCGGGACCGGCATCTTCCAGCTCATGCAGGTCCACCTGGGCACGGTCGCGGGCGCGGCCACCCAGGTCACGATGATGATGACCTCCATCGCCTACATGCCGGCCATCGGCATCGCCAGCGCCGGCACCACCTTGGTGGGACAGTCCATCGGCGCGGGCGACCGCGACTGGGCCCGCCGGGTGGGCAACGCGGTCATCAAGCTCACGGTGGGCTACATGGGTCTGGTGAGCCTGCTGCTCGCACTGGCCGGCCCCTGGTCCATGCCGCTCTTCATCAACCCGGCGGACCCCGACGCGCGGGCGGTAGCGCAGACCGCCGCGCTGCTGATCTGGCTCGGCGCCGCCTACCAGATCTTCGACGGGCTCAATCTGGGCTGCGGCTTTGCGCTGCGCGGGGCCGGGGATGTGCGGGTGCCGGCACTGATGACGCTCGCCCTGTCCTGGCTCGGCTTCCTGCCGCTGGTACACATGCTGACCTTCGCCCCCGGCGCCGGCTGGGTGGACTGGCTGCCGCAATTCGGGTTCGGTGTTGCCGGGGGTTGGACCGCCCTGCTCGTCTATGTGGCCGCACTCGGCACCATGATGGCCCTGCGCTGGCGCTCGGGGGCCTGGCGGCGGATTGAGTTGGGGCGAGTACCCCCGCAAAGTTGAGACCCACATAAAACGTGTGGCGAGACTACGCGAATGCCCCGATCATCTTGAACTATTGACCTTTCGTGGGAGTCTTGTAAGATTGCCTAGAGATTCCCTAAGGAAGAGACAACCGTGTCAAAAAAAATCCAAGTTTCTTTTTCTGATAAGCAGATTGAGTTGCTGGAACACCTGAAAGGTGAGTTGGGTGAAACAGATGCCGATGTGGTTCGCAACATTGTTGTAGCCTGGCTTTCCGAGAAAAGCCTTATAACAACTATCGTGAAACAGCGCATCTCCGCCCAGAATGAACCCTCGAAATAAACAAGCAAGAGGCATGGCAAACGATGGCCACCGGATCATACTCTACAAAACGTGCTCCATCATGTTTGCAAACAGATTTTTGTATTTCGTATGACGAAAAAGGCGCCCCCGAAGATATCTTGAACGGGCCCTTGCGCGAGCTTGATCCAGAAACAGCAATATGGGATGCCAATTCATGATAACCGGCTGATCGCCGGCGATAACCTGAGCGTATTACGAACACTCACCGCAGATCTTTCTGTTGCGAAACAGGTGAAACTCGTCTACATCGATCCACCTTACGCAACCGGCTTCGACTTCCAATCAGCAACCGTGGGCATGGCATACTCCGACCAATCACGGGGCGCCACCTATTTGGAGGCTTTACGCTGCCGGCTTCTTTTGCTCCATAAATTAATGAGCGATGACGGATCGATCTATTTGCACATGGAACGACTTTCGCGATACGCAAAACCAAAATGCACGCGTCACGGGATACCCGACCGAAAAAAAAATATCGAGATGCTACGAATGATTATCGAAGCGTCGTCAAACCCTGATGAGTTGGCATTGGACGCCTATGCTGGCAGTGGGACCACACTCACGGCCGCAGGTAGTCTCGGGCGGCGCTGGATCGGGATCGATTCCTCTCCGGCCGCTATTAGCGTTTCGTGTGACCGCTTGCGCAATGGCACCCCGCGGATGGGCAGCTACGCGCGCAAAACCTACATAAAGAGAGCAGCGGGCGAGAAATTTCCCGACGCCGACCTATCTTTCGGACTTTGGATCGATAGTGAGAACCAATTGTTTACCGCCCGGTTCGCCCACTTACCTTAATTATACCGACAATCGCAAAAGCGCTCTCATGGCCGGTGAATACCTTCGATCCAGTCTGCACTCAGCCTCTCCGGCAGCATTTTCAGCGTTAGCCGCAACGCCAAGAGCAACCTTGGCAGAAGACCATGGCGGCCAGTTCGCCGGTTTGGAACCATTGTCGATCTTTTTGGCCGCGCGCTCAATCGTCCTCCCCGGTGTCCCGGGTTAAGGTCTCCAACCACGGTGCGATGCGCTCCAGCACCTCGGGCGGCAGTGACTCCCGGGCGATGAGGCCCAACGCGACCGCGCGTGCCAGCGGGAGGGCCGGGTCATCGCCGGTATAGCGTTTCCAGATCTCACGTGCAATGCCGTTATGGTATTCGTGGACCGCACTATCCAGGTCCTCGGTGGTCAGGACGCCGGAGCGCCACTGATCGAAGCGATCCGCCAGCGCACCGAGCGCGGCGCGCAGCTCCGCCTCCCAGGCGCGACCCATGTGCAATTGGAGCAATTTCTTGAGCGGCTTCGCAACCTTGTTCATGGAATCATTTCACCCTAAATCCGGAAATTGCTCACGCCAAGGCGCCAAGCTCGCCAAGAAAGACCATGGGATGAGCGCAGTGCCCAGATCACCCGCCGGGTGAATCACCGAGCACCGATAAGACTAAAAGACCTTAGCGAGCCTGGCGCCTTGGCGTGACACCTGCTTTTTCTAGGTTCAAACATCCCGACTGGCCTTTTCCAACCACACAATCCCCACCCCAGCGGCAGATTTGCCGTCCTTGGCGTGCGATTGCACAGAGGGCGGCGCTAGGCTCGCCCCATCGCCGCCCGCACACACCGCAACAGGTCATAGTCGTATTGGCCCTGAAAGGCATCGAAGACTGGCTTGATGGCGAGTGGGGCATCGGCCGTCAGCTGGGTAAAGGCGACTTCGATGGCCCGGAGTTCATCATCGCTGAGGGTGACGATCTCACCCAAGGCCAGTTCACCCTCCTCGATACAGTTCGACAGATGGGTATAGATGGTGCCAAGCTTCAGTGCCCGGCGCTCGGCGATCTGCGCGGGTGAGAGACCGGTGCGCAACAGGTCCAGGGTCGCGCGCGCGGTATCTTTCAGGCCCTCCGTCCAGACGCGACCGCCCGCGAGCTCACCGGCGGGCGCAGGCGCGGGTGCGCGCAACGCCGACTCGGGCAGGGTTGGGACAGTGGCCGGACGGCCGTACACCGTTGCGTGTGCGGCGAGCAGGTCGAGGAATCCGGCGCCATAGCGCTCCAGCTTGACCACACCCACCCCGCTGATCCGACTGAGCTCGTCCGGGTCCCGCGGGCGGTAGGTCACCAATTCGCGCAGGGTGGCATCGTTGAAGACCACATAGGGTGGCACGCCCTGCGCCTGCGCCAGTTCGCGCCGGTAGGTACGCAGGCGCTCCCACAGGGCCGCCGCCTCCGGGTCCAGCGGGGTCTCGACCCGCGCCGCTCGGCCCTCGCCCTTGACCTTGGCCGGGCGTCGCTCCGGGTCGCGGCGCAGGTGCAGGGTGCGCTCGCCGCGCAGCACCGGGCGGCTCTGCTCGGTGAGTTGCAGCGCCCCATGCCCCTCGACGTCCACCGCCACCAACCCGGCGGCGACCAGTTGCCGATAGACCGAACGCCACTGCGCTGCGTCCAGGTCTCGGCCGATCCCGAAGGTGCTGATCTGGTCATGGCCGAAGCGGCGGATGCGCTCGTCCTCCTTGCCGGTCAGCACCTCGATCAGATAGTTGACACCGAAGCGCTGCCCGGTGCGAAAGATGCAGGACATGGCCTTGCGGGCGGCCTCGGTGCCGTCCCAACTCGCCACCGGCGAGAGACAGGTATCGCAATTGCCGCAGGGGCTCGGCAGGGTCTCGCCGAAATAATTGAGCATGACCTGGCGGCGGCAGTGGGTCGTCTCGCAAAAGCCCAAGAGCGCATTGAGCTTGTGCATCTCCACCCGTTTGAACTGCTCCTCGGCGTCGGATTGCTCGATGAAGCGCCGCAGGGCGACCGCATCGCCGATACCGTAGGCCATCCAGGCATCGGCCGGCAGGCCGTCGCGCCCGGCGCGACCGGTCTCCTGGTAATAGGCCTCCAGGCTCTTGGGCAGGTCCAGGTGGGCGACGAAACGCACGTCCGGCTTGTCGATGCCCATGCCGAAGGCGATGGTGGCGACGACGATGACCCCCTCGCCGCGCAGGAACTCCGCCTGGTGGGCGCGCCGCTGCTCGGGGGGCAGGCCGGCATGGTAGGCCAGGGCCTTATACCCCTGCCCGCGCAGGAACTCCGCCGTCTCCTCCACCTTGCGGCGCGACAGACAGTAGACGATACCTGAGTCATCCGGGTGCTCGCTGCGCAGGAAGGCCGTGAGCTGTTGGCGCGCCTGCACCTTCTCGGTCACGCGATAACGGATGTTGGCCCGGTCGAAGCTGGAGACGAACTGCGCCGCCTGCTCCAGGGCCAGGCGCGTGACGATCTCGCGCCGGGTCGGGGCGTCGGCGGTGGCGGTCACCGCGATCCGCGGCACCTGCGGCCAGCGCTCGTGCAGCAGGTTGAGCTGGATGTATTCGGGGCGGAAGTCGTGCCCCCATTGGGAGACGCAATGGGCCTCGTCGATGGCAAAGAGCGCGACCGTCACGCGCCCGAGCAGGTCCAAAAAACGCTCGGTGAGCAGCCGCTCCGGGGCCACATAGAGCAGGTCGAGCTCCCCGACCAGCAGCCCCTGCTCCACCCGCGCCTGCTCGTTCCCGGCCAGTGACGAGTTCAGAAAGGCGGCCCGCACCCCGAGCTGGCGCAGCGCGTCCACCTGGTCCTGCATCAGGGCGATCAGCGGCGAGACCACGATGCCGGTGCCCGGCCGCAGCAGGGCCGGGATCTGATAGCACAGCGACTTGCCACCCCCGGTCGGCATCAGCACCAGGGCATCGCCGCCGCCCCAGACCCGCTCGATCACCTCCTGCTGGGCGCCGCGAAAACGCGGGTAGCCGAAGACCCGGTTCAAGACCTCCAGCGGCTGTTGGTTCATCCCCAAGCCGCGTTACCGCAAAAGTCGCGCCGGGAGCGCGGTCCACGTCTCCCTCCCCTATTGGGGGAGGGCGGGGTGGGGGAACGGCCAAGGCCGTTACCAAAAGCCATCGCTAACAGGACCCGCAGGGGATCAGATCCAGGCACTGGTCCAGCGACTCGCGCCAATCCGGCATGTAGAGCCCGAAGGTCTCCTCGAACCGATGGTTATCGAGCACCGAATAGGCGGGACGCCGCGCCGGGGCCGGATAGTCGTTGGAGTGGATGGGCAGCAGGCGGCACTCCAGCCCGGCACGCTCCAGGATGGCTTCGGCGAAGCCGAACCAGCTCACCTCGCCGGCGCCGGTCAGGTGATAGAGCCCCCCGACCTGCTTGAGGTCCAGGTCCCCACGCAAGACCCGGTAGAGTACCAGCCCGGTCATCTCCGCCAGCATCCGGCTCCAGGTGGGCGAGCCGACCTGGTCGTCGACGATGCGCAGCTCGTCCTTTTCCTTCAGCAACCGCAGCATAGTAAGCAGGAAATTGGCGCCGCGCGCCCCATAGACCCAACTGGTGCGAAAAATCAGGCAGGGGGCGCCGGACTCCAGCAAGGCCAGTTCGCCGCCGAGCTTGGTCTCTCCGTAGACATTCAGGGGGCCGGCGATGTCGTCCTCGGTATAGGGGCGATCGGCCTCCCCGGAGAAGACGAAATCGGTGGAATAGTGGATGATCGGGGTGCCGCGCTCGGCGAGCAGCCGGCCCAGTTCGCCCACCGCATCGGCATTGATACGCCGCGCGATGTCGCGCTCGGTCTCGGCCTTGTCCACGGCGGTGTAGGCGGCGGCGTTGACCACCGCGTCCGGCTGGGTGTCTGCCACCAGTTGGGCCAGCAGGCCATGGTCCAGCAGATCGATGATGGGGCCGTAGCCGCCCTCGATGGAGGCGGCAACCACCTCGCCCAGACCCGCCAGGGTGCGCCGCAGTTCCCAACCGACCTGGCCGTTGGCGCCGATCAACAGGATTTTGGGCCGCGGGCGGTCAGTGCGATCCGAGGCCGGGGGGTGCTGGGTCATGGATAGTCCTCGATGGCGGGCAGCCGTTCGGCCGGGATCTCCGACAGGCAGGGGGCCGCTTGGTCTTTGGGGGAGAGTTCGGGCGCGACCTGGTCCAGGGGCCAGTCGATGCCGATCGCCGGGTCGTCCCAGCGCACGCTGAACTCGGTCTCGGGGTTATAGTAATCGGAGCACTTGTAGCCGAACAGCGCGGTCTCGCTGGTCACCAGAAAACCGTGGGCGAAGCCGGCCGGGACCCAAAATTGGCGCCGGTTCTCGCCCGTCAGGGCGACCCCCACCCACTGGCCGAAGGTCGGTGAGCCGCGACGCACATCCACCGCCACGTCGAACACCTCACCGGCAAACACCTGCACCAGCTTGCCCTGGGCCCGGGGATGCTGGCAGTGCAGGCCGCGCAGTACCCCGCGCCGGGATGAGGACAGGTTGTCCTGCACCAGGGGCGTCGCGAGGCCGAGCGCGGCATAGCGGTTCGCGCGGTAGGTCTCCAGGAAGAAGCCGCGGTCATCGCCCCAGACCTTGGGTTCGATGATGAGCGCCCCGGGCAGCCGGGTAGCGATGACCTTCATGCGCCCCACCCCCGATTCAGCAACCCGAGCAGGTATTCGCCATAGCCGCTCTTGCGCAGCTCCTCGGCGATCGTCCGGAACTGGTCTTCATCGATCCAGCGGTTAGAGAAGGCGATCTCCTCCGGGCAGCAAATCTTGAGACCCTGGCGCTTCTCGATGGTCTCGATAAAGGCCCCGGCATCCATCAGCGACTCGTGGGTACCGGTGTCCAGCCAGGCGGTGCCGCGCCCCATGCGCTGGACGGAGAGCTCGCCCCGCTCCAGATACAGCCGGTTGAGGTCGGTGATCTCCAGCTCGCCGCGGGGCGAGGGTGACAGGTCCGCAGCCAGGTCGCACACCCGGCTGTCGTAGAAATACAGCCCGGTGACCGCCCAGTTGGACTTGGGTGCCACTGGCTTTTCCACCAGGTCGACCAGGTTGCCGACACCGTCGAACTCGGCCACCCCGTAACGCTGCGGGTCCGCCACCCAATAGCCGAAGACCGTGGCCCCCGACTCCCGGGCACTGACCGCCCGCAACTGCTCCCCCAGCCCCTGACCGTAAAAGATGTTATCCCCCAAGATCAAGCAACTGGGGTCATTGTCGATAAAGTCCTTGCCGATCAAGAAGGCCTGGGCCAGGCCACCGGGTGCGGGCTGCTCGGCATAGCAGAGCCGGATGCCCCACTGCGACCCGTCACCCAAGAGCGACTCGAACAGCGGTAGATCGCGCGGGGTGGAGATAATCAGGATGTCGCGAATCCCTGCCAGCATCAGCGTGGACAGGGGGTAGTAGATCATCGGCTTGTCATAGATCGGCAGCAGTTGTTTGCTGACCGCCCGGGTGATCGGGTAGAGCCGGGTGCCGGAGCCCCCGGCGAGGATAATGCCTTTGCGATTCATGTCCTTCGCTCCGATTCAGCGGCTCGTGCCCAGACGCTCGCCGCGGTAGGTCCCATCCAGCACCCGGCCACACCAGTCGGCGTGCTCCAGGTACCATTGGACGGTGCGGCGCATCCCACTCTCAAAGGTTTCCTGCGGTACCCAACCCAACTCACGCCGGAGCTTGCCGGCGTCGATCGCATAGCGCCGATCATGGCCGGGCCGATCGGTGACGAACGACTTGAGCGCCACGTGGGGGCGGTGGGGGGAGTCGGGCACCAGCTCGTCCAACAGCGAGCACAGGATGTCGACGACCTGGAGGTTGGTCCGCTCGGCGTCACCGCCGACGTTGTAGACCTCGCCCGGGGTGCCTGCCGCGAGCACCCGCAGGATGGCACGGCAATGGTCGGTGACATAGAGCCAGTCCCGGACATTGCCACCGTCGCCGTAGATCGGCAGCGGCTCGCCCCGCAGGGCCTTCTGGATCATCAGCGGGATCAGCTTCTCAGGGAACTGGTAGGGACCGTAGTTGTTGGAGCAGTTGGTGGTCAACACCGGCAAGCCATAGGTGTGGAACCATGCCCGTACCAGGTGATCGGAGGCCGCCTTGGATGCCGCATAGGGCGAGTTGGGGGCATAGGGCGTGGACTCGGTAAAGCGCCCGGCCGTCCCCAAGGACCCGTAGACCTCGTCGGTGGAGACGTGCAAAAAGCGCAACTCCCGGCGCGCCGGCTCATCGCGCTTGCCCCAGTAGGCACGGACCTCCTCCAGCAGGTTGAACGTACCCACGACATTGGTGGCGATAAAGGCGGCCGGCCCGTCGATGGAGCGGTCCACATGGCTCTCGGCGGCGAAGTTCACCACCGTGTCGACGGCGTAATCGGTGAGCAGTTGCCGGACCAGGGCCGCGTTGCCGATATCGCCCTGGACGAACACATGACGCTGATCATCGAGCACGTCGGCCAGGGTCTCCAGGTTACCGGCATAGGTCAACTGGTCCAGCGTGACGACCCGCCATGGGGTTTCGGCCAGCAGCAGATGGACAAAATTACCGCCGATGAAGCCGGCGCCCCCGGTGACCAACACAGTTTGCATGGGCAAGACCCTTCGAGTGGAGTATGACGCGAACCGCACGGGTGCCGCGCCCGGTTGAGCGGGTGGGGTGTGCGCCGCCGCCCTCAAGGGCAGCGATGATACCGCGTCGAGCGACGCGGCGCAGGAACAGCGACGCGGCGAGCGGCGCGTCGCGGGGGATTTACCGCGACGCCCTAAACCGGGAGAATCGGGAACTCAGGTTCCCGGGAGGGGGCGCTCCGGCGACCCCAGCCGGGTCGATTCAGTCCCTAAGTAACGATTCAAAAATAACTTAAACACTTTTATCAAGAGAACCCGTTGGGGTCAACAACGTAGTTCCATTGCCCAAGGCTCAGGTCATGCCGAATAAACTGATCTTTGATATCACGGAACCCGTCGGAGCATTTGCGG
>NZ_CAJAXH010000245.1 GCF_903946935.1 uncultured Thiodictyon sp. | reverse complement strand
ATGGAAGGGGGGCCTGCCACCCCTGACCATGAAAGTCTTTCAGGCTAACGGGGCGCTCCTGCGCCCGCTCGTGGTTTTCGCGTGAAACCTACTTCACAGACATCGGCTTACGGCGACTTTCACGGTAAAGCCGCTCCCACCCAGCGCGCACCTGGGAGCGCCGACAGCCTGTCGGCCAACCGCCGCCGGCGGTTCGCGGTTGCGCGGTCAAGGGCAAAGTGGTTTGTGTTCGCTGAGCGTCCAACGGCGCTTTGCGCCGTCGCCGACAGGCTGTCGGCGCTCCCGGGGATCAGGGCGGCCAGTCCTTGGCGGCAGCTTCCGCGTCGGCGAGCTCCGGCAGGCGGCGGCCGTAGTGGCAGGACTCGATCAGGCGGCGGGCCTGGGCCAGGGCTTGGCGGTCGCGGAAGAGCCGGGCGCGGTGCAGGGCGCAGTCGGCGAGATGGAGCTGCATGGCGCCGCGGCTGGCGATCTCCTGCACCTGCGCGAGATCGGTGCGGGCGCCCGCGGGGTCGCCAAGGGCTCCGCGCAGCCAGGCGCGGGTGAGTAGGCCGCAGACGACGAACTCCTGGGCGCCGGCGGCGCGCAGACCGCCGACGGCCTGCTCGGTCTGGGCTTGGGCCTCGGGGCCCGGGGGCCGGCCCTGGAGCCGGTCGGCGTAGAGTGCAGCGCGCGCGAGGGTGAGGTGGTGGAGGGCGAAGTCCAGAAGCGGCGCACCCGGCATTCCCTCTTCCCACTCAAGCGTCTGCCCCGCCCGCCGCGCCACGGCCTCGCAGTCCGCCAATGCCTCGGAGGCCCGGTCCCCGGCGCCCCCGGCGTCCCCCGCCGCAAACACCCAGGCCGCCCGCTCGGCCGCGGCCAGGAGCAGGTCGCCATACCGGAAACCCTGGAGCGAGTAGAGGAGCTGGTACTGGGGCTGAAGCTCCGCCTGCATCGTCTCGGCCTCGGCGAAGCCCAAGCGCGCCTGCCCGATCTCGCCGCGCTGGTGCAGTGCGTCCGCCAGGGCGGCGCGACTGGCCATGCGCCAGAAGGCATCGCCGCAGCGATCCGCATACCCCACCGAGCGCTCGGCGTCCGCCGCCGACTCCGCGACCCGGCCCAGGGTCAGCAGCAGCTCGCTTAAGTTTCCGTAGACGCGGGCCGCGTATTTCCATTCCTCGCGCTCCACGTACATCTGCGCCCCGGCCCGCATGGGCTCCAGTGCCTCCGCGAGTCGGCCCAGTGCGCGCAGACGGAAGGCGGCCTCGTGGAGCAGCCAGCCCCGTGCGCCCTCGGCCAGTGCCGGGACCGGGCGGGTCCAGGGCTCGGCGAAGAAACAGGCGACCGCACCCAGGTCGGCACCGAAGGCGCCGAGCTTCCTGACACTGTAGGCGCCGTCGTGCCCCGTCCCGCGCAGGATGCGGTCGATATAGACCCCGTCGCAGACCTCCTGCCACAGCCCGGCCCGGCACCCGTGGGCCACCGCCTGGTAGAGCGGCTGGAGCCCGTCCAGGCCCTCGGGGCGGTGGGGGGCGGAAGCCGCGAGCCGGGCGTAGAGGCGCCGGTGGCCCTCGCGCCAGGCATCGGGGCTGCGGGCGGCGATGGCGTCGGCCAGGTATTCGCGCACCAGCGGATGGGCGTCCAGGGTGCCCTCTGGGGAGGCGTTGGCCGGGTCGGGCGGGGCGATCAGGCCGGCCTCTTCCAGACGCTTGAGCGCGATGCGCCACTGGGTGTCCCCGATCGGTTCCCAACCCTGGGAGCGTCGGCTTTCAGCCGGCCCGCCGCCGCCAGGCGGCGCGCGATGCCGGAGCGATCGCCAGATCCTTTGAGCAAACCCAAAGGCCCCGACGGCGCTGCGCGCCGTGGCCGACGGAACGTCGGCGCTCCCATCCGCGGCCGCGCCCGGGCGCGCGAACAGTGCCTCGGTGAGCCCCGGGATGGGCGGTGCGGCGCGCAAGGCGGCGAGGTTCTCAACGCTCGCCGGGCGGTCGAAGTACCCGAGCAGTCGCAGTGCGGCGAGCGCCTGGGCGCCGGACTCGCCCGCCCCCGGGGCGGAGCGCTCGAACCAGCGTTCGTAGGCGGCGACGGCGCGGTGGGCGTGACCGCCGGCGGCGGCGCTCGCCGCCCCCAGGTCCGCCCGGTCGCGGGCGCGGATGTCGCCCGCGTAGGCGAGCCGCAGATAGTTGCCGAGCAGGCTCAGGGTCAGGGCATGGCCGCGGACCGCGCGGCTGGCGGCGCACAGCTCCGGGTCGTCGGGACCTAAGGCCGTGGACCCGGCGCGGTCGGCGCCCAATGCGTGGAGCAGCCGGGCGCCGTCGGCGTCGCTTAAGCTCCCCAGGTCCAGACGCAGACAGGTGCCGGCGGGGCGGTCGCGGCGGCGCACCCAGGCGTCGAGGGTGCGGATGGGCTCGCGGGTGGTGAGCACGCACAGCCCCGGCCGCCCGGCGCTCGCCAGGTGTCCGAGCAGGGACTTGAGCCCGGGTGTACGCAGCTCCCCGGCCAGGGGGCCGGGCGGATATTGCAGGGGCTCACAGCCGTCGAGCAGGAGCAGGGTGCGCCGGCGTACCAGGGTCTCGGCGAGCGCCTGGCCCTTGTCGGCGGGGTTGGCGGAGGGGGCGACGGGGACGGCGAAGCGCGCGACGGCGGCGGCGAGGAAGTGGTCCTCGGTCGCCTGGCGGTCCTCGGCGGTACCCTGGCTGTAGAAGGACCAGGCATAGACCCGCGCCGCGCCGGGCCAGTCCCGGGCGGCGAGTCCGGCGAGCCAATGGCGCACCAGCGCAGTCTTGCCGGTGCCGCCGGGGGCGACCAGCTCGACGATAGCGGTGTGGGCGCACCCGGACCCGCCGGCGCCGTCGCACCAGGCGGCGTCGAGGGCGGCCAGCTCCGACTCGCGGCCGAGGAAGTGGGGGGCGCCGGCGGGGAGGTGGGAGAGGTCGATGTCGGGCGGGGCCACGGGATCGGGGCTCGGGTCGGCGGTGGCCGCGGGGTCCGGGAGTCGCAGCGGCTCGCCCCGCCGGCGCGCCTTGGGCTTGAGCGTGCCCAACTCGCCGGGCTCGACACCCGCCTGGTCGAGGAGCGCGTCGTACAGGTCGCGGTAGGCGGCCTCGGAGGTCAGGCAGTAGTGGGTGTGCCCGCGGACCGGCTCCGGGATGGAGCCGGCAGCGCCGGGATCGAACAGGACCGGGATGAAGCGGGTGGTACGACTGCGCGCGTCGTAGATCGCCTGCGTGACGATGGCCCCTTCCCAGTCCACGCCTTTACCCTTGCCGGGCGCCTCGTGGCCGCGGAAGCGGCGATAGTAGGTGGGCGTGCAGATCAGGAGGACCCGGTCCGATGCGTCCAGGCCGTCCAGCATCCAGCGCGGCCAGCCCTCGGGCGGGGCGCCGTTGACGTACTGGTCGAGCTCGGTCGCGATGCCGTCCCCGCGCAGCCGCTCGGACAGGGCGAGGACCCGCTCCCGGTGGGCGTCGGAGTCGTGGCTGTAGCTGACGAAGACCCGCGGTGCTGTATCCATGTCCGGCCCTGTGGCGCTGGTGGTCGTGGGCGTGCGCCTACCCGGACCTACCGCTGCGGTTGTGTGGGGAGCAGACAGTGTAGCGCGCGGGCAGTTGCGTGCAAGGCGGGATGCGTGCCCGGCGCGCGGCGGCGAAGATCCGCACGGCTCGCTCCACTCTATTGGGAGCGCTCGGGCTTCGGCGCAGAGCGCCTGACACATGCGTCACACCGCGTAGCGGTGTGACGAGAGCAACCTCGCCGACCATCGGCTATCCCCCGGTCACTCAGAAGAGGGTCGGATGCGTGGCGTTCGCGAAACGCGCACGCGCTCCGTCCCGACGGTGAGGATGGCCCCGTCGGCAAGATCGGTTGCATAGCGTTCGATCAGTTGTGCCATCAAAGCGATGCGTTGGCTGGCCGGGACATCCGGCAGGCGCACGATCCCGGTGTGGGGTGCGGCGCGCAGGAAGACCAGAAGTCCAAAATCGCTGTCGACGGTGACGAGCACACGCCCCTCGCGGACCGCCCAACGCAACAGCGCTTGGTCCCCAGGGTCGGGACTGACCTCGGTCGCCTCACGCACGTCGTGGCCTTGCCCGCGCAGCCATTGCGCGAGACGGCGCCCGGCACAGCGGTCAACCAGAAACTTCACCCGGCAACCGCGATGCGATCGATGCGGTCATGGGCAATGACCGCATGGGCATAGGCGAGACACGCATTGATATCGGCTTGGTCCATTCCGGGATAATCGTCGAGGATCTCGTCATAGGACTCGCCTTGAGCCAAGAGACTCAAGACCAACTCAACCGAAATACGCAGGTCGCGGATAATGGGCTTGCCGCCGAACACATCGGGGCGGGTGGTTATGCGTTGCAGCAGTTCATCTTGGTGCATGGCGCTTGGACTCATAAGTGACTCCTGGCTTGTTCCATCCTATCCGCGGATGCGGAAGATTTTGTTGGCAGTGCTCGGGCTTCAGCGCGGAGCGCCGGAGACAGGCGTCACACCGCAAAGCGGTGTGACGAGAGCGGACTCAGACTCACCACTCCTTAAACGGCCGCCGCGCCAGATTGGCGTTGGAGTAACGCAGATCGCCGGTGACCTCCAGCCCCGCCCACGCGGGATGCTCGAAGGGTTCGTGCTCCCGCTTGAGCTCGATCTCGGCCAACACCAGGCCGGCATTGTCGCCGGCAAAGACGTCCAGGTCCCAATAATGGGCACCGCAGGGGACCCGGTAGCGCGTCTTGTCGATCAGCGGCAGGATGGCGAGTTCGCGCAGCATGGCCTCGCCATCCTCCGGCGGGATGGCGTATTCGAACTCGCTGCGCACCGGGCCGCGCGGCGGTCCCTTGATGGTGAGAAAGGCGTCGTCGCCGCGCAGCCGCACCCGCACCGTGAGATCACCGCTGGTCGCCAGATAGCCCTGGAGGATGCGCCACTCGCACTCCACCGCACCGCGCCAGGCGTCGTTCTTGACCAGGAACTTGCGCTCGATCTCCAGTGCCATGATTCACCCCGGCACGCGTTCGAAGAGTGCCATCGACTCCACATGCGCCGTATGCGGGAACATGTCCATCACCCCGGCGCTGACCAGCCGATAACCCAAGGCATTGACCAGCCGGTCGGCGTCGCGCGCCAGCGTGCTGGGATGACAGGACACATAGCAGATCTGCTGCACCCCCAGGCGCGGCAGCCAGTCCAGGACCTCCAGGGCGCCGGTGCGCGGCGGGTCGAGCAGAACCTTGTGATACTGCCCGCGCATCCACGGCTGGTCGGTGAGGTCGGCATAGAGATTCGCCGTCTCGAAGCGGGCGTTGGCGATGCCGTTACGCTGGGCATTGGCCGTGGCCCGCGCGATGAGCCCCGCCTCGGCCTCGACGCCCACCACCTCACCGGCGCGGCGCGCCAGCGGCAGGCTGAAGTTGCCCAGCCCACAGAACAGATCCAGCACCCGCTCGTCCGGTTGCGGGTCGAGCAGGTCCAGGGCCTGATCCAGCATCAGCCGGTTGAGTTCCAGGTTCACCTGGGTGAATTCGGTCGGCGCGAACACCATGCGCAGGCCGTATTTGGGCAGGTCGTAATGCAGTTCCACCTCATGGCCCGGCAGGGCCCGGATGGTCTCCACCCCGCCCTCCTGGAGATAGCAATGGAAGCCATGCTCGTCCGCCAGCCCCTGCAAGACCTCCAGGTCCGCCGCGCTCGGCGGGGCCATCACGCGGAACACCAGCACGCAGGGGCCATCCCCCATCGCCACCTCGATCTGCGGCACCTGGTCGCGGATGCTCAAGGTATCGATCGCCTCTGCCAGGACCACGAGGCGCTCGCCCACCAGTGGATGCAGCACCTCGCAGCGGCGCAGGTCGGCCAGATAGGGCGTGCCGCGCTCGCGAAAGCCGACCAGGGTGCGGCCCTTCTTGACCACATGCCGCACCCCCAGGCGCGCCTTGCGGCGGTAGCCCCAGTGACCGGCGACGAGCGGCGGCAGCCAGGCCGCGGGGCTGACATGGCCGATGCGGGTGAACACATCGGCGAGCGTCTCCTGCTTGACGCGAATCTGGGCGGCCGGGTCCAGGTGTTGAAGGTTGCACCCGCCACAGATGCCGAAGTGCGGGCAGCGCGGCGCCACCCGGTCCGGCGAGGCGCGCAGCACCGCCACCGCCACGCCCTCATCGAAGCTGCGCTGGAGGCGGGTGTAGCGCATCCGCACCCGCTCCCCGGGCAGGGCATAGTCGACAAAGGTCGCCTTGCCGTCGAAGTGGGTGAGACCCCGGCCCTCATGGGTCAGGCCCTCGATCTCGACCTCGATCTCGGGCGGGAGCGGTTTGGGCTTTCGTTTTGACAAGTGACTATTCCTGAGAAACCTAAAAGAATGGATGTCCGCAAATAAACGCCAAAGAACGCAAATACGGTTTTCCGTCGGCGTCGGCACGCGGCCCCACTGGAACCTACCGGGCCTCCAGCCTTTTCTTCATTTGCGTTTATTGGCGTTCATTTGCGGACGAAAAATTTTCATTTGCGCCGCGTCAATCCGGAAAGACCCCGGTCGACAGGTAGCGGTCCCCCCGGTCGCAGGCGATCACGACGATCACCGCGGCACTGACCTCACCGGCGAGTTGCAGCGCCGCCGCCACCGCCCCGCCGGAGGAGACCCCGGCGAAGAGGCCCTCGCGCGCGGCGAGGGCGCGGGTGGTCTGCTCGGCCAGGGACTGGGACACATCGATGATCCGGTCCACCCGCGCGGGGTCATAGATCCGCGGCAGATAGGCGGCCGGCCAGCGGCGGATGCCGGGGATGTTCCCGCCCTCCGCCGGCTGCACCCCGACGATCTGCACCGCGGCGTTTTGCTCCTTGAGATAGCGCCCGGTACCCATGATGGTCCCGGTGGTCCCCATGGCGCTCACAAAATGGGTGACGCGCCCGGCCGTGTCGCGCCAGATCTCGGGGCCGGTTGAGGCGTAATGTGCGGCCGGATTGTCCGGGTTGGCGAACTGATCGAGCCGCACCCCCTCACCGCGCGCCGCCATGGCATTGGCCAGATCAATGGCCGCCTCCATGCTGCCGGCGCGTGGCGTCAGCACGATCTCGGCGCCAAAGCTGCGCATCACCGCGCGGCGCTCCACGCTCATATGCTCCGGCATGATCAGCACCATCCGATAGCCCATGATGGCGGCGGCCATGGCGAGCGCGATCCCGGTGTTGCCGCTGGTGGCCTCGATCAGGGTGTCGCCGGGGGCGATCTGGCCCCGCTCGCGGGCGCAGCGGATCATGTTTAGGGCCGGGCGATCCTTCACCGAGCCCGCGGGATTATTGCCCTCGAGCTTGACCAGGATCAGGTTGTCGGAGGCCGCGGGCAACCGCTGCAAGCGCACCAGCGGCGTGTTGCCGACGGCGCTTTCGATGGTGGGCAGGTTCGGGGGCGCTGAGTTCTGGTTCATGAGGGCTCGGACTGGCCGGCTGGGAGAGGATGCCGCGATTGTGCATCAGCGCCGCCAAGCAACCAAGCCGAGAAGCAACCCTTTTCACACCGGCGCCCGGTGAGGCATGATGCCCGCATGAACACCAAAGCGCCGATCCCCGACCCCTGCCCCTGCGGCAGCCCGCGTGCCTACCCGGACTGCTGCGGCCCCCTGATCGCCGGGACCGCGCTGCCGCAGACCGCAGAGCAGCTCATGCGTTCACGCTACAGCGCCTACACCCGGGGCGAGGCAGACTACCTGCGCGCCACCTGGCACCCGACCACCCGGCAGCAGGACGTGGCCCTGGACGAGAGCGTCCGTTGGCTCGGGCTCAAGATCGTTGCCACCGAGGCGGGCGGAGCGGCAGATCGGCGCGGGCTGGTCGAGTTCGTCGCCCGCTACAAGCTCGGCGGGCGCGCCCACCGGCTGCATGAGCGCAGCCGCTTCAAGCGCTTCCAGGGGCGCTGGTATTATGTGGACGGGGACCTACAGCCGGCCCCTTGACCCCAAGGCCGCTAAGTGAAAGAAGTGCCGTTCGCCCCGCGCGCTGCGCGCGTCGCCCAGTCGAAGGGTACACGGAACATCCGCAGTGTCGTTCAATTCTGCAGGAGCCAATGAACATGCAACGCTACTCGCTCACTGAATACGCCGACGCCTCACCCGCCACTCGTGACGTTTACGATGACTTCATGCGCACCACCGGGGCCACCAAGGTTCCGGTGTGGTTGAAGAGCCTGGGACACAGCGCCGCGCTGACGCGCGCCTATTGGGAACGGGCCAGGGGCACCCTGTTTGCCGGGACGGTACCGCTGCCGCTCAAGGAGATGATCGTCTTCGCCGTGTCCGGCCTGCATGGCGCCCGCTATTGCTCGGCCTGCCACGCCCAAAGTGTGTTGAGCCTGGACAAGACCTTGACCTTCGAGGACTTGCAGCGCTTTCTCCAGGGCAGTGCCGACTTCCAGTTGCCCGCCAGCTACCGCAGTGTCGTGCGGTGCGCCGACAAGGTGGCCCGCCATGCCAACGCAGTCACGGACGCCGACTTCGAGGAACTCATGGATGAAGGCTTCAGCCGGGAGGAGATCTACGAAATTATCGCGGTGATCGATATGGCCTCCATGTTCAATATCTACACCAGTACACTACGACTCGACCTCGACCCGGAGTACCGCGCCATCCTGTGACACCCGAATCGGCTTGCGAGGCCCCCCCATGAGCGGCGGCATTCATTGGACGAAGCGTGCGGCACAGCAACTGGTGCGCTATGAGGCATTGTTCCATCTACTCGATGACATCCAGACGGTTGACAACATCGCCGAGATCGCCCGGCAGGCCGCGGCGCAATGGAAATACTTCGCCAATGTCGCCGCCTGGCGCCTGGTGGTCGAGAACGACGGCGGCCACCTGGTGATCGACGGTGCGCGCGGCGCGGCCCAGGTAGCAACCGAGCAGGCGCTCTCCCCATGGGACGCCTATCATTGGGAGCGGCAACGCCCAGAACGCGTGTCGATGCCCGAACCGGACTATGCAGTCGCCCCGCCCGAGCACCTGGCCGCGCCGGCCATCAGCGAGATTATCGTCTTGCCCGTGGTCGGCGCCGGACGCTGCATCGGTCTGTTGAGCGCCGCAGCGCGCCATGAGGCGTTCAGCGACATGGATCAAAAGTTCATCCGCATCTTCGGCGGGCATCTGACCGACCGCATCTCTGGTATCTTGTTGCGTCAAAAGGCGATGCAGGCGCTCATGGATAAAGCCACCTACGACGACCTCACCGGCCTGCTGAACCGTGGCAGCGTCATCGAACGGCTTACCAGTGCCCTCGCGGCCACCAGACGATCCGGGCTGCCGCTGGGCTTGATCATCGCTGACATTGATTTTTTCAAGCTTATCAATGACAGCTACGGCCACGGCGTCGGCGATGAGGTGCTGCGCGAAGTGGCGCGCCGGCTCCAGGCGCAGACGCGTGCCGACGACAGCCTCGGGCGTTACGGCGGCGAGGAATTCCTGGCGGTGCTTTACCCATGCACGGCACAGGAACTCGCACAAGCGGCCGAACGGTTGCACAGTGCCATCTCCGAGACGGCGTTCGCCATTGCGGGTGAAGTGCCGGGAGACATCGTTGTGACGATCAGCCTGGGAACGGCCAGCACCGCCGCGGGGGCAGACACTCACACGGATGCCCTGATCCAATTGGCCGACCAGGCGCTCTATCGCTCAAAGGCCAACGGGCGCAACCGGGTCACCGCCGCCCGACAGCCGGACAATGAAACCATCCGACTCAAATGACCACCGGAGACCGATTCGTGCCCACGCCATTCGTCATGCGATCCACTGCACTGTCGTCGCTCGCCCTGCTCTGCTCAGTCACGCTACTGTCTGGCTGCGCCTGCGATCCCACCCAAGGCGCCTGGCACCCCAGCGGGCGGGTTCAGACCAAGGGCGGCAAGCCGTTCTACCTGTCCACCAAGACGCAGAAGCTCTTGATCGCACCCGGCCGGCTAGTCATCACACCGGTCGATAACAACTGTGCGCCGCGGCTCGAAATCGGCAACGGTACCGACCAGATCGCCCTCCAGTTGCATGCCGGCGAATTGACCCGTAATGAAATCCGCATCGTCGGGGTGACGCACGGTCTGTCGGCCAATATCGTCGGCAACTGGACTGATATACCCCAGGGGCGGCCGCACGAAAGCTACACGACTGAATCATGCACCACGTACGGATACTGCAGCAAACAAGAGACTGAAAAAGAGTGCCATGACGGCAAGTGCAAGACCGAGACCCACACCAGACATCGTCATTATCCAGACTGCCCGGGCAGCCGTCCGGTCACTATCCGTTACGACTATTTCAAGCGGGCCTACCGCCTCGCCTTTCTTAATCCCCAAAATACCAGGGAGAAGTTCGGAACCTATGAGGGTGTGACCGAGCCGTTTGAAGCGGAGATCGAGCGGCTAACCGGCGCCTGCATGGCCTACTGATTGGATCGCCGCCATTGCGGCAACCGGTCGCGGCCGGGGCTCCTACGGCGTAGGAGCGGCCCCCGGCCGCGACGAATGTGGCAAACCGTGACCGTTCAGCCGCCAGCGGCCGCCAGCGCCTCCGGTGCTGGCGGCGAATATTGCCACTGCACCGGCTGCTCCCCATTCACCACCGATTCATCGACCACACAGCCGCTCACGCCGCTCATCGACGGCAGGGTAAACATGGGCCGCTGCAACAGCCCCTCCAGCACACTGCGCAGCCCCCGCGCCCCGGTGCCGCGGGCGATGGCCTTGCGGGCGATGGCAATCAGGGCCTCGGGGGAGAATTCGAGTGTCGCCCCCTCGAATAAGAACAACTGCTGGTATTGCCGCACCAGGGCATTCCGGGGCTCGGTGAGGATACGCACCAGGGCCGCCTCGTCGAGGTCATGCAGGGCCACCACCACCGGAAATCGGCCGATGAACTCAGGGATCAGACCGAACTGACGCAGGTCGTCCGGCTGGGTCTCGTCATAGATGCGCGCGGCGGCCTGCGGGTCGGCCTTGGCGGTCATTTCAGAATGAAAACCGATACCCGCCGGACCCGGCTCCAAGCGTCGGCGCAGCACGCGCTCCAACCCGGCGAAGGCCCCGCCGACCATAAAGAGTATATTGCGGGTATCGATGATCGGCGACTCGGCAGACTCCTTGCGGCCCTTGAGATTGATCTTGACCTGGGTGCCCTCCACCAGTTTGAGCAGGGCCTGTTGCACACCCTCGCCTGAGACATCGCGGGTGCCATGGCTGTTCTCACCCGCCCGCGCCAGCTTGTCGATCTCATCGATATAGACGATGCCCCATTCGGCCAGGTCCTTATTGCCGCCGGCCGCATCCAGCAGGCGGGCGATGATGCCCTCCACGTCATCGCCCACATAGCCGGCCTGGGTCAGGGTGGTGGCATCCGCAATCACAAAGGGCACGCCGACGATGCGCGCCAAGGTGGCGGCCAACAGGGTCTTGCCGGTCCCGGAGGGTCCAAGCAACAGGATATTGGACTTGTCGATCTCCACCCGTTCGCTGTCATCCAGGGCCCGCCGCGGATTCTTGGACTCCACCGCCAGCCGCTTGAAATGGTTGTGAACGGCCACCGCCAGGCATTCCTTGGCCGACTCCTGACCGATCACATAGCGGTCGAGTTGGTCCTTGATCTCCTGCGGTTTTGGCGGGGGCTTGTGGGGTCCGTTGAGCGCGCGGCAACGCCCCCAACTGGTCACCACCTGATGGGCCAGGGCGACACAGGCCTCGCAGATATGGCCGTCGATCCCGGCGATGAGCGGGGTGTCGACCCCCTGGGCCGCGCCGCAGAATGAACAGGTATGGAGTGTATGAGTCATGCCGCCGCCTCCTCGATTTGGGTCGCACCGGCCGACATGGCCGGACGTTGCCGCAACGCGCCGATCCACGCCTGCTGACTGCGGCGCCCAGCGCGCTCCTGCAACAATTGGCGGATCTGGGGCTGGATCTCAGCGAATGGAATGGAGCGCGCCGGCTGGACGCGCTCGCAGAGGAGCAGGTGGAAGCCCATTTCGGACTCCACCGGGCCGCCGATCTCACCCGGCGCCAGGGCAAACAGCGCCGCGTCTAGGGCCGGGAACAACTGACCTGGGACCACCTCCCCCAGCCGCCCACCCTCGATGGCCGTCGGGCACTCGGAGTGCTCGCGCGCCAGGGCCGCAAAGCGCTGGTCGCGACCGCCCGGGGGCCCCTGCAGGCGCTCGGCGAATTGCTCGATCCGCGCCAGGGCGGCGTCGCGCCGGTTCTCGGCAAAGTCGTCGTTCACCGTGATCAGCAGGTGACTGGCGGTGCGCCGCTCCGGGACGCTGAAGCGCTCCGGGTGGACCTCATAGAACAGGCGTTCATCCAACTCGGTGACTGCCACCGCGCCAGCGGCCACCCGCTGCATCGCCCCATCGAACATCAACTCACGGCGCAGGGCCAGCCGCAGGGTTGCCAGGTCCAGCCCATTGAGTTGCAGGTCGGCGGCGAACTCGGCCGCATCGGCATAGCGCCCACGCAGTTCGGCGACCGCGGCCTCGACCCGGGTGGCGGGAATGAGCAGGTCGCGCGCCTCCTTGGAGCCCAAGACCAGGCACTCCAACTCAAAGGTCCGCCGCGCCAGTTGAGTCACCTCGGCCAACCGATCCGCTGCCAAGTCCGCCAGGCCTGCCTTAAAGCGCTCACCGGCGGCACGCAACAGGTGATAGCGAAATTCGGGCCGGTCGGTTATTGGATCGGTCGATATCGCAATGCTGTCTGATTGGCCCATGGTGTTCATCCTGGCTAGCGGTGCATGATCGAGTCTTTAAGGCGCAGAGCGCCAAACACAGGCGTGACACCGCTTGAGCGGTGTCACGAGAGCGCGCAGAGCGGCCGCGTCAGTCATCCACACCCACCCCATCCAGTGCCGACTCCGGCACCTGGAGCGGATTCGGTCCCTCGAACCAGACATGATAGGCAACCCCGCCTGGGGCATCGCGGATCACCTTCAGGACCTCACCCTCGGCGCCCCGCTCCACCACCACCTTGCCCTGCATACCCAAAGGGATACGGGCCGTCACCCGGTCGCGAAACTCGAAACGGCTGGGCACCCAGGGGTCGCTGGCGGGCTGCAATTCCTCCTCCCGGCAGCCCACCACCCGATCTTCGTCCAGGAAATGGACCGAATAGATGATCTGGTCCTGGAGGAAGGTCCCCACGTCGCGCACAAAGCCGACGCTACCGCGCCGCAGCAGCAGCGTGCCGGTGGCCATCCCCGGATAGGTGCCGTCGTTGCGCACATTGCGCAGGACGCGGACCTCGGCGCCAAACTCAAATGCCGGCCGCACGGGGAATCTGCCCAAGCAAGTCGCTCAATGGGACGCTGGCCGTCTTGGGCTCGTGCATATGAAAGACCCGAAAGACCTTCTCGGTGCGCGCATCCGAGACCACAAAGTCCTGATAGGCCGCCGCCAGGCGCTGCGCATGCAGCGCCCATAGCGCCTCGGCCCCCTCCGGCAGCGCATCGACCTGCGCCAGGTAATCGTGGAAGCGTTGCAGGATATGCAGCCGATTCACCTGCACGATCTTGGGATCGTAGTCGATATTGAAATAGTCCAGGAAGTCCTCCGCGCTGGACAACTCCGCCAGGTCCGATTCGAAATCGTCGTTCGTCATGATGGCCTCCGGGGACAGTGGATAGTGAATAGGCTGTAAGGTGCGGTTCGTAAACTCATCGCGCCCTAGCGGCCGATGAAGCTGATATTGCCGCCGACACGCGCCACGGCGGCCTCGGTCACGGCCCCTTGGGCCAGTACGCGCAGCTCCTTGATGCCGAGCCGGTCGCTGGTGTCGATCTCGGCGATCTTGTCAAAGCGTTCCAGGGCCGCCACCGGCTCACCCAGGCGCAGCAACAGATAGCCGGCACCCTTCAGGGTCAGAAGCAGAAAGCGCGTCAGGGTCATCGACACCAACACCGAAGCGCCCAGGTCCGCCTCGGACAGGTCCTGCCAACGCGCCGGCAGCTTCAACCGGGCGGCGGCGAGTGCGATCGCCCGCTCCGCCGTGATCAGGGCCTCGCGATAGCAGCGCCGGTAATAGAAATAGCGATACAGCGCCACCAGCACCGTGAGATGATCCGGCTCCAGGAAATAGGCGCGCAGCAGGCTGTGTTCCGCGGCGGGCTCCCCATAGCGCTCCGAGGCATAGACCAGCAGCCGATCCACCTCCGGGGTCACCGGCTCATCGAAATACATGGGCTCGCCGTCAAATTCCAGCAGGTCCATCGTCACCGCCCTCCGCTCATGCGTTCCAGAATCATTGCAGCACCGCCCCCGGATGGCCGATCTCGACCAGAAACCCGCGCAGGTCCGCGATACCCGGGGAGCGCTTATGGTGAGTGACGAAGCGCCGCACCAGGGGCAAGACCCGCTCCGCCTGCTCCGGGGCCAGGGTGAGTTGCAGGGTCTCCCCATAGACCTGGCAGACCGAGTGTCGGCCCGAGTGCTTGCCGAGCACCAGCGAGTGGATGCGGCCCACCTCGGCGGGATCGATGCCCTGATAATTCAGCGGGTCCTTGAGCAGCCCATCCACATGGATGCCGGCCTCGTGGGTAAAGGCGCCCTGCCCCACCAGGCTCTTGTGCCAGGCCACCGGCTTGCCGGAGGCGCGGGCGACCAGCCGCGAGAGCCCATCGAAGCGCGACAGGTCCACGCCGGTCGCCACCCCCTGGGTGTGCTTGAGCGCCATCGCCACTTCCTCCAGCGCGGCATTGCCGGCGCGCTCGCCGAGCCCATGGACGGTGGTATTCACATGGGTCGCCCCGGCGCGGGTCGCCGCCAGGGTATTGGCGGTGGCCAGCCCCAGGTCGTCATGGGCGTGCATCTCCAGATCCAGGTCGACCCGGCTGCGCAGGGCGCCGATGCGCTCGAAGACCCCAAACGGCTCCAGCATCCCCATGGTATCGGCAAAGCGGAAGCGGATCGCCCCGGCGGCCTGGGCGGTCTCGGCCGCCAGCCACAGAAACTCGGGGTCGGCGCGCGAGGCATCCTCGCCGCCGACACAGACCGAGAACCCCAGGTCCAGCGCGGCGCGCACCTCGCGGCGGATCTGGGCGAGCACCCAGTCGCGGTCGCGCCCCAGCTTGCCGCGGATCTGCTGGTCCGAGACCGGGATCGACAGGTCGACCAGGTCCACGCCCAGGCCGCGACACTGGTTGAGATCCGCCGGCATCATCCGCGCCCACACCATGAGGCGCACCGGCAGGTCCAGGTCCGCCAGGGCGCGGATGGAGTCGCGCTCCTCCTCGCCCATGGCCGGGATGCCGACCTCCAGCTCAGGCACGCCGATGGCGGCCAGCCCGTGCGCAATGGCGAGTTTTTCTGCCAGCGAAAAGGCCACCCCGGCGGACTGTTCGCCGTCGCGCAGGGTGGTATCGTTGATGGTGACAAGCGGTCGAGTGGCTGACATCGGTGTGCTTCCGGTTCCGTTTGGTGAGTATTTAGCAAACCGCGTGCCATAAGACTCCGAGCATCCAGCTCAGTGATTTAGCCTGCGCCTGACGCGACCTTGACGGATTTGCGACAGGCCCGCCGTCGTGCGCCTGTCGCAAAGCGGCGGCCGGGGCTGGCCTCCTCCTCTTGCTCCCACGCTCCCGCGTGGGAGCAAGCGCGGGCGCTCCGCGTCCAGTAGCCAGACCGGACGCGGAGCGCCCGCACGGCATTCCCACGCTGGAGCGTGGGAACGAGAAAAAGGGCCGCCGCCGTGCGCCTGTCGCAAAGCGGCAGCCGGGGCTAGCCCGCTCCTCTCGCTCCCACGCTCCCGCGTGGGAGCAAGCGCGGGCGCTCCGCGTCCAGTGCCAAGACCGGACGCGGAGCGCCCGCACGGCATTCCCACGCGGGAACGTGGGAACGTGGGATCGAGAAACCTTGGGCGGGCAACGCACCATTCCAGGGCAAATCGCGTAGTGGACACGCCGGCGGGGCGGGACGAATGCCCCGTCCGGCAAGGATCGGCAGCGGCCCCCGCCGATCGCCCTATACTCGCATCATCGACATCACTGGAGCGATCACACCATGACTGCAACGTCCGAGGAGGTATGGGCCTTGTTGCGCGAACTGGCGCAGGCGCAAAAGCAGGCACAACAGGAGGCGGAGCGCAGGGCGCAGGAAGCGGAGCGCCGGGCGCAGGAGAGCGCGCGCAAGGCGCAGGAAACCGAGCACAAAACGCAGGAAACCGATCGGCAGCTCAAGGAACTGGGCAAGCTGACTAAGGAACTGGGCAAGCAGATCGGCGGCCTGGGTGAAAAGTTCGGCAGCTTTACCGAGGGGCTGGCCTTACCCTCCATGGAGCGACTGCTGCGCGAACGCTTCGGCATGGAGGTCGTAAGCCCCAGCGTGCGCGTCACCAAGGGGGGCCGACACCTGGAGATCGACGTGCTGGCCTACGCCAACGGCCCGGTCAACGCGGCCTATGTGGTCGAAGTGAAGAGCCACCTGCGCGAAGAGGGGATTACCCAGTTGCGCGACCTGCTCCAACGGTTTCGCGAGTTCCTCCCCGAGCACCGCGACAAACGGCTGTACGGCATCCTGGCGGCAGTGGACCTCACGCCCGCGCTGCGCGAGCGGGTCCTGCGCGAGGGCTTCTATGTGGCGCGCATTCAGGATCAGGTCTTCACACTGGATGTCCCCGAGGGGTTTCAGCCGCGGGGCTATTGAACCTAGAAAGAACAGATCTCACGCGAAGCCGCGAAGAACGCGAAGTGATTTCGATGCGTTATCGTCAATATCCTGGGCTGCCGCCAGGCGAACGACACAGGACACCTACTTTATTATTCTTCTTCGCGTTCTTCGCGGCTTCGCGCGAGTAACCGTCGGCTTTGGGTTGAATGGTGCGCCGCCCCCCCGCGGGACCCGACCGCCCGCGCCTTCCGCTCGCTACCGCTCGCTCCCTACGCGGGCAGTCCGGCCCCGCTCCCGGCCTGCCTCTTCCAGCCGGGGCTGGGGACCTAGGACGAGCCGGAAACCGGCACCCTGGAAGCGGTTGCCGGGATCGAGGTGGGAGCGGTAAGCGCACCGCAGGTAGCGACCGTCGGAGAACCAGCTACCGCCGCGCCGCACACGCCTCCCGCCCGATGCGGGACCGACAGGATCGCTAACCGAACTGCTCGGGTACTCACCAAACCAGTCCTGACACCACTCCCAGACATTGCCGTGCATCTCGTAGAGGCCCCAAGGATTGGCGGGCAAGCTGGCCACATCCACCGTCTGTTCGCGATACAGCCCCTTCTTCTCCCCGCGGTAGGGATAGTTGCCGTCGTAGTTCGCCTGCCCCGGGTCGATGTCCTCCCCGCAAGAGAAAGGCGTGGTGGTCCCCGCGCGGCAGGCATATTCCCATTCGGCCTCGGTCGGCAGGCGTGCGGCCAAGCCGGGGGCCAGACCGTTCAGCCGGTCGATGAACGGCTGTACATCGTGCCAACTGACCTGTTCAACGGGGCGTTGCTCGCCTTTGAAATGGCTTGGATTCTCGCCCATCACCGCCTGCCACAGGGCTTGCGTGCAGGCGGTCTCGGCGAGCCAGCAGCCGCGGGTGAGGATGACCTCATGCTGCCGCTCGTCATCGTCCCGGGCGTGCTCCCCCTGCGGCGAGCCCATCTGAAAGCGCCCCGGGGGTATCCAGCGGAACCCTTGGCGCACGCCAAGGTAGGTCAACGCCTGCCAGAGCCCGCAAGGGTCTTCGCCCCAGTCGCTGGCCCAAGGGGCGGGGAAGCGCTCGGGTTGCGGGCGGGGCGGCGCGCTCATGACCGCCGCCCCGTAGGGTCCGCTGCGCGGACCTTGATCATCATCCCGGCCATGTCGCTGCCTGCAAGGCCGCTGGTCCGCATAGCGGACCCTACAGATTGCGACCTCGTCGTAGGGTCCGCTGCGCGGACCATCGCCCGCTCAATCATCCCGGCTCCCCAAACCGATCCAGAATGCCAAGGGCACCCATCTGCGCACACCCCCAATCCTCGGTATAGGCCCCGGCGCGCACATACCGGTGGAATGACGACCAAGGCCAGTCGCGCGCGCACCGCACATATCCATGCTTCACCGGATTGTAATGGATGTAATCCAGGTGCTCGCGCAGGTCATCGTCGTCGCGCAGGGCATGCTCCCAGAACTTGCGCTGCCAGACGCCCCGGCGCCGATGGCGCTGACGCGACGCGGACACCGGTTGCTCGGCCCCGCCGCCAGCCAACCAAGCCTTGGTGAATTCTTTCTTGGCCCAACCCAGGCGCCGCGGATAGGCCGCGTCGCGCTGCGGCAGGCGCCACAAGGCATGCAGGTGATCAGGCAACAGCACGAGCGCGACGACCTCAAACGGCCATTGGCGCCGACAGTCGCGCAGCACCCCGCGCAAGATGGCCCGGCCCCTGGGATCGGAAAAGATCGGTGCGCGACCTTCAGCGACCAGGGTGAAGGCATAGGTCCCCCCAGGCTCGAAGACACGGCGCCAGTCAGACATGTGCAGGGCCTCATGGTCGGGGATGATGGGATTTCATTGTAGTCGGGATTTTTCGCCCGGCGATGGTCCGTAGGGTCCGCTGCGCGAACCGAACGGACAACGGGTCGACGATGTCCCACGTTGGCGCCGATAGGCCGGGGGGATGGTCCGCACAGCGGACCCTACGGGGTTTCCGGCCTGGACTGGGGACCTAGGACGAGCCGGAAACCGGAATTCTGGCGGCGGGAGCCGGGATCGAAGTGGCCGCGGGTCGCGCAGCGCAGGGAGCGACCGTCGCGGAACCAGCCACCGCCGCGCAGGACACGCGACACGCCCGTAGCAGGACCGCGAGGGTCGGTCAGCGGATCGGCCGGGTATTCGCCATACCAGTCCTGACACCATTCCCAGACGTTGCCGTGCATCTCATAGAAACCCCAGGGATTCGGTGGCAAACTGGCCACGTCCACCGTCTGTTCGCGATACAGCCCCTTCTGGTCGCCGCGGTAGGGATAGTTGCCGTCGTAGTTGGCCTGCCCCGGGTCGATGTCCTCGCCAAATGAGAAGGGCGTGGTGGTCCCGGCACGGCAAGCGTACTCCCATTGCGCCTCAGTCGGCAGCCGCGCGGCGAGCCCCGGCACCGCGCCGTTCAGCCGTTCGATGAACCGCTGCACGCCATCCCAACTGACGCTTTCCACCGGTCTTCGTTCACCCTTGAACTGACTCGGATTCTCGCCCATCAACGCCTGCCAGAGGGCCTGGGTGCAGGCGGTTTCCGCGAGCCAGAAGCCGCGGGTGAGAATGACCTCGTGTTGGCGTTCGTTGTCGCGCCGTTCGTGTTCATCCGCGGGCGAGCCCATGAGGAAACGGCCGGGCAAGATCCAGCGGAAGCCGACCGCGATACCCTTGATTGGGATCTCGCCACGGACCCCGTGGTCGTCGATCTTGATCGAGTCGCGGAAATGCGCCGGATAAAGACCCTCCGCTCCCGGGGTTCTGAATTGCGCTTCGTCGAGGAAGAAACCGTTCTGAATATCCAGCGCCAGATAGTAGGCGCGCCGCGGATCGAGTTTAGACCCCAACCACTCCGGGTGGCCCCGCCCGGGATTGCACCAATAGGCCCGCCGGTCCCCGCGGCCATCATTGAAGCCGACGAATAGCCCGTCCTTGTCCCGTCCCAGGGTATGAGCCCAGGCGGGTCGATCGAAGGGCTCGATGACCAGTTCCTCCTGATCGGTCCGCAGCCGCCAACCGGCTTGATCCAACGGCAAGACCGCACCCACATCCAGGGCCAGACTCTGATCCTGCGCCCCGACTCGATTTTCGCGGACCTGGGCGACCGGCAGACGGGTCGGGAACTGCCCCACGACCGTGCTGCCACTGCGCAACGGGGAATCGGGCTTGAACCAATCCTCAACCTCGAGCCACTCGCCCCGCTGAACGAGGCGCCAGAATTGGAACGACTCCGACCGCTCGCGAGTGGCCAGTGCCCGGTGGATGTCGAACCCGGCGGGCAGCATCGCGCCGACCGTCTCGGCCCGCGGGTTGGCCAGCAGCCACAGTGCCTCGGACCTGGGACTATGGGTCCAGGCGCCGGGGTGCATGCGGGCGGCACGGCGGTGGACCCAGGCGCCGAGGAAACGTGTGCGCTCCTCGGCGTCGCGCCCCTGGACCAGGGCCTGCGCCACCCGGTCGAGGAAGGCCTCGGCCGCGGGGTCGGTGCGGCCCTGCATGGCGGCGAAGAGCACGCGCTCCTCAATGCGCTCGGCCTGGCTGGCGCCGGTTTCCTGCTGGGCGCGGATCAGCGCCCAGGCGAGCTCCCGCTGGCCCTCATCGCCGGTGCTACCGAACGACTCCCGCAAGCGTTCGATCTGCACCGGGTCCCCCGGCAGCAGGGCGAAGTCCCCGGGCACGAACGCGGGGTGGAGCCAGGCAGCAGCCTCGCTGCCGACGTCCGCGAGCCCCACCGGCAGGCGGTGGCGCAGGTGCCGCAACAGGGCCGGGCTGATGGCAATGCAGGCACTGAGCAGGGTCAGCAGGTGCAGTGCGCCGGGGTCGTGGCGGATCGCGGCGAGCGGGTCGATCGGCTCGCTCGGCCAGGGGCGCGGGCCGCTCGGCCGGGGCGGCATGGCGGCGGTGCGGTCCAGGACCACCGGGTAGAAGAGCCCGGCCAGGGCCGGGTTCCACCAGCGCGCCGGGCAGGGGGTGAGGGCGACCGGTGCCAGGCCGCCGGCCGCGAGTCGGCGGCCGAAGGCGACCCAGGCCGCGCGTTGGCCCGGGGTGTCCAGACAGCCCAGGTCGCCGGCGATCAGGATCGGGGTGTCGGCGGGGGGCGGATCATAAGGCCGGGGCGGACCCCAGGCGCGGCCGTCCCAGGGCTGCACCGGGCCGGCGGGACCTTCGTCCATGCGCAGGATGTCCAGGCCGGCGGTGCCGCGCAGGCGCGGGAGTGCATCCTTCAGGGCATTGAAGTCGCCCCAGAAGGGATACAGGCGCTGGTGCAGGTCAAGGATAAGCTGACCGCGGGGCGCCCAGCGCAACCCCTTGAGCCGCGGCAGGCGGCGCAGCGGCCGGGCGCGGGCGACGGCGGCGACCGCCCGGGGCAGGTCGAGTCGGCGCCGCTCGGCGTGCTCGCCCAGCGCGGCACGCAGGAAGGGCCAGAGGCGCGGCCAGGGGACCAGCGAGGGCGGGGCGGCCAGGGGTTCAACCGGGGCTTCGGGCGGCAGCGGGTCCGGGGGCGGGGGCGGGAGCGGCGGGGCCAGGGGGCGGCGCTCGGTGAGGCGGTAGTGGCGGTGGCGGGGGGCGCCTGGTTGGACCACGGTGCCGTCTACGGCCGCGCTGATTCCGGCGCGCTCCACCAACACCTCGCGGGCCCCACCCCTCTCGGTGATGGGTGATTCCTTGAAGCCCAAACCCTCCGCCAGGCGGCATAGCCGGTCCTCGTCCAGGCTATCTGCCCAGCGGATGAGGTCGGCGCGGCCGAGGGCTGCGCGGTTCATGCGCGGGGGTCCTCTGGAGTCCAAGGCTTCAGCCTTGGCGTCCGCATCCACGGCGGGGCGTTGACCATAACTCCGGCCGTCGGCCCTCCCGGCGCAGAGCGCCTGACACCGGCGTGACACCTCTGGAGCGGTGTCACGAGAGCGGTGCGGTCGGCCGGATCGGGACGCCGGAGCGCCCGCACTTGCTCCCACGCTGGAGCGTGGGAGCGAGAAGTCCCCTTGGCGCCTTGGCGTCTTGGCGTGACCGATCCGCCGTCCAAGATCATGAATTGGCACCCCCGCTCTTGTCCAATGCAAACCGGGCGATCCGCGTGAACAGCGCCCGCTGCCCGACCTCGTCCGGCCCGCGGGCGTTGACCAGGGCGCGCAGGATGTCCAGGTATTCGGCTTGGCCGGGGGCGGGGCGGCCCAGGTCGCGGGCGCGGGTGCGGTCCTGAATCAGTTGCTCGGCCACCAGGGTCCGCACCGCCGCGGTGCAGTCGGCACCAAAGTGCTCGCCGCCGCGCCGCACCAGGCAGGCCGCAAGCTCTGCCGGCTCGGCGGGCAACTGGAGCTTGTGTACCATGCAGCGGCGCAGGAAGGCGGCCGGGAGTTCGCGCTCCTCGTTGGTGGTGATGACCACCAGGGGCGGCGGGCAACCCGGGTGCAGACCCACCGGTTCGGCCAGCCAGGGCACCGGGAAGGCGCCGTTGCCCAGGGTTTCCAGCAGGCTGTTGGGCAGATCGGCCTCGGCCTTGTCGATTTCGTCGATGAGCAGCACGCTGCCCTGTGCCGGTTGCCAGCCGTCCGGGGCGGCCGGGGGGCTGGACTTGCAGAGGCTGTGGTGGGCGGACTGGACGCGGGCGGACTCCCAGTCGAAGACCCACCAGAGCGGGCCGGGGATCAGATAACGGCGGGGGTCGAGTCGTTCATGGGGCGTCAGAGCGGACGGCACCGAGGCCAGGACCTGGGCCTCGCCCAAGCGGGCCACCGCGTCGTATTCCCACTGGAGGTCCTGCGCCTCGCTGCGTGAATGCACCACGCTCCCGACAAAGAGCCGGCCCAGGACCTGGGCGGCGGCGCGGGCCAACTGGCTCTTGCCGACGCCGGGCTCACCGCGCACCAGGAGCGGTCGCTCCGCGGCCAGGGCGGCAAGCACGGCATCGGCGCTGGGCTGGTCGAACAGGTGGACCGAGGCGGGCCAGGTGCCGCAGCGCGGGAGCTTGATCGGCTGGTCGATGCGGATGTCGGAGATCATTGCGGGACCTCGTCGGTAAGGGCGGGCTGTCCAAGGCTGCCGAAGTCTTGAAGACATTCGCGGATGTTGGCGGCCAGCTCGCTGGCGGGCAGCAGAAAGATACTCCCCGTCTCCTGTGCCGGCCCGACGATAACGAACAGATGGATCTGCGGGATGCGTGCGTGGATCGCCCGCAGGGCGGAACCGTTCTAGCCAGGACTCTCTGTTGCAACCGGCGGTTGTCCGCAACACTGGACAACGCCAGGTGGCCCGGGTATAAAGCACGTCGGTCCCCTTACTGTCCGAGGCCCCGTGCGTGAACCTTCGTGAGGT
>NZ_CAJAXH010000244.1 GCF_903946935.1 uncultured Thiodictyon sp. | reverse complement strand
TGCTTGTGCCGAATGAGATTGGATCTTATTTGCGCGGTTCGACCGCTACCAAACGCTTCAAAATGCATGAACCGCTCGCCGATGCCCGGGCGGCGAAGAATGGGATTCGTGATGAAAGGCGAGTTTTCTGCCAGGCACTACCCTAGTGACTGACGCCACGACACAACTGGAGATCCTCTACCCGGCGCCGAGTACGCCCGTGGGCCTGGCGGCCCAGCCCGCCGATACCTTTGGCAAGGGGTTAGTGGCCGCCCTGATGGCGAAGGGGTACCACGTCACCGTAGGCACCGACCGCACGCCGCCGGCCGGTTATGCGCTGTCGTACTTGATCGATGTCCCCGCCGGCTTAGAGGTCTACCGCGTGACGGTATTTGTCGGCGGTGCCAGCATCAGCCGCGCCTATTTTTCCGACCCTGCCGGGGCTGTCCCCGCGGGTCCTTGGACCCAGAGACACTAAGCAATGGCCAGCCAAAATAGTAACTCGATGGACCCGTCCGCCTCGCCCGGGAGTACCGGCAGTCCGGGCGTGCGCAGTGTCAACAACCTGCCGATGGTGATCGGCCTTGGCGTTGCGGGGATGTTCTTATTGGTGCTCGTCATTGTTGGAGCGAACCGCGGGGCACCAAAGACCGCAACGCCCGCAGCGGAGACAGAATCGTCAAACGCCCGTTCCGCCACGAAGAACATACCTGGCATGTTGAGCGAGGCCGGCATCGTGACCCCTGACACGAAACCCCAGCCGGCGTTCGGCACGGCGCGGGGACCGGCACCTGTCACCGCTCAGGGCAAGCCGACACCCGCGCCGACGGTCGTGCCCGCCAGTCGTCCGCCGACGCTGGCGGAGCAAGAACTGGAAAAGCTCCAGCAAAACCGATTACAGCAATTGGTGCAGTCGGCGAAGGCCAAGACGTCGGTGCCAGTGACCCTTGGCAGTGGAACGCCGACCGTGCCATACAGCCCCGACCAGCGGTCGCCGCTGCGCGCTCCTGTCGCGCTTGGTGGCGATGTGGACCCACAACAAGCCTACCGGGCGCGGTTAGCCCAGCTACAGTCAAGCGGCATGTTGGGCTCGTCGGGTACCATGGCCGGGGGCGCTGGGGCGGGAGGTTTGGCGGGCGGGGGGGGGAAAAAGCGGTCTGTCACAGTTCGACAGCGCCGAGAGGGATCGGTGGGTACTGAATAAGCGCCCGGAGCTCCCGCGCACGCGCTACGAAATACGCGCCGGATTCGTGCTACCCGCCCTGCTCATGTCTGGGATCAACTCGGACCTGCCGGGGCAAATCTTGGCGCAGGTCTCGGAAAACGTGTATGACACCCCGACCGGCAAGTACCTTCTGATCCCCCAAGGCGCCCGCCTGGTCGGCTCCTATTCGAGCCAAGTCGCGTATGGTCAATCGCGCGTCTTGATCGCTTGGCAACGGATCGTCTTTCCGGATGGGACGGCCATGGACGTGGGCGCCCAGCCCGGCGTTGATGGCTCCGGCTATGCGGGTTTCACTGACAAGGTAAACAATCATTATGTGCGGCTGTTCGGCTCGGCCATCATGCTCTCGGCGGTGACGGCTGGCATCGCCTACAGCCAGCCGGCGCAAACCGGCGTGACCAACGCGCAACCGAGCTTCAGCAGCGCCATGAGCGAGGCGCTGGGCCAGCAACTCGGCCAAGTGACCGGGCAGCTCCTAAGCAAAAACATGAGTATTTCGCCAACGCTCGAAATCCGGCCGGGATACCGGTTCAACGTCATGCTCACCAAAGACCTGACGTTTGACACACCTTATCAGTCTTTAGTTAATTAGAGGTGAGTTTCATGAGCGCACGTCCGCAATCGCAACCGACGTTGTACGAGCAGCTTGAAGCCTTACCCGAAGGGTTGACCGGGGAAATCCTCGATGGTCAGTTGTACACCCAGCCGCGCCCGAGCGGGCCGCACGTGCTCGCCTCGTCGTCGCTGGGTGACGAGCTGGTAGGCCCCTTCCAGAAGGGGCGCGGTGGGCCTGGTGGCTGGTGGATCATCGACGAGCCGGAGTTGCACTTTCTGTACGACACCGAGGTTGATGTCCCGGACCTGGCCGGCTGGCGCAAAGAGCGGATGCCGACGATCCCGCGCGGGCATCGCTTCACCGTGGTGCCGGACTGGGTGTGTGAGATCCTTTCGCCGTCCACAGCCGGCATTGACCGCGAGATCAAGATGCCGATCTACGCGCAATTCGGAGTAGCCTACGCTTGGCTGATCGACCCCGTTGCGCACACCCTGGAAGCCTACACCCTGGACGGTGGCGCCTGGCGGGAGATTGGCCGGTTCGCGGGTGCCGCC
>NZ_CAJAXH010000243.1 GCF_903946935.1 uncultured Thiodictyon sp. | reverse complement strand
CTCACGAAGGTTCACGCACGGGGCCTCGGACAGTAAGGGGACCGACGTGCTTTATACCCGGGCCACCTGGCGTTGTCCAGTGTTGCGGACAACCGCCGGTTGCAACAGAGAGTCCTGGCTAGAACGGTTCCGCCCTGGCGCCGCCCAAGCAGTTGTTGCAAGTTCATCCTAAATCCGGCAATTGCTCACGCCAAGGCGCCAAGCTAGCCAAGAAAGACCACAAGATAGGTTAACCTCCAGATCAGCCGCCGGAGCAATGGCCCAATGCTGATAACACACTGAAACACCTTGGCGAGCTTGGCGCCTTGGCGTGACAACTGCCCTGTCCATGTCCATCGGCTACAACTGCTGCGGCCCGGCCAACCCGAGACGCAGCACCCCGACGGCGATGCCCTCGATGGTGAGCTCCTGTTGACGCAGGTCCACCACGATCGGCGCAAAGTCGGGGTTCTCCGCCACCAGCTCGACCCGATAGACCCAGCGGGCATGGCGGCGCAGGCGCTTGACCGTGACCTCATCATTGAGCCGCGCCACCACGATCTGGCCGTTCTCGGCCGTTTGGGCGGCATGGACGGCGAGCAGGTCGCCGTCGAGGATGCCGGCATCGCGCATGCTGCTGCCGCGCACCCGCAGCAGATAGTCGGCCCGGGGGTGGAAGAGGTCCGGGCCGATCGGGTAGCGGTCCTCCACGTGCTCGGCGGCCAGGATGGGGCTGCCGGCGGCGACCCGGCCGATCGCCGGCAGGTCCAACGCCGCGCTATCCAGCCCGGCGCGCGTCGACGCGCCATCGGCAGACGCGCCCGCGAGCGCGATCAGCCGGATGCCCCGGGAACGCCCACGGGTGAGTTCGATGGCGCCGCGCCGGGCCAGCGCGCGCAGGTGGTCCTCCGCCGCGTTGGCGGAGCGGAATCCCAGGGCGTCGGCGATCTCGGCACGGGTCGGCGGCACCCCGGTCGTGCGGATGTGACGCTCGATCAGGTCCAGGACCTGGCGCTGGCGGTCGGTGAGTGGGTTGGTCATCACTGTATTTTTATCCAGTCATCGGCGATTTGCAAGGCCGCCGCGGGACGCCCCATCTGGAAGCCACATTTGGTTCACTTAGGAAAACGCCGTTGTCACGCCAAGGCGCCAAGGCGCCAAGAAAGCTCAAGAGCCTGGGGGCAGCATCAGAATTACCCGACGGGTAGGTCACCAAGCGAAGATAACACATTGAAAAAACTTGGCGAGCTTGGCGCCTTGGCGTGAGCAATTCCCGGATCTCGGTGCAGCGGACTTGGCCCGGCGGGCCGCGCGCCCTATCCTTGCCGCCCATGAACGCCGCCAAACGCCGTCAGATCTTCGAGCGCCTGCGCGCCGCCAACCCGCACCCGACCACCGAGCTTAAGTATCAGGGGCCGTTTGAGCTGCTGGTGGCGGTGATCCTCTCCGCCCAGGCGACCGACAAGAGTGTCAACCAGGCCACGGCCCGGCTCTTTGCCGTCGCCAACACCCCGCAGGCGATCCTGGACCTGGGCGAGGCGGGGCTGAAGGACCATATCCGCACCATCGGGCTCTTCAACAGCAAGGCGCGCCACCTGATGGCGACCTGCGCGCAGTTGGTCGCCGTACACGGCGGGGCCGTGCCGCGGGATCGCCAGTCGCTGGAGGCCCTGCCCGGAGTGGGCCGCAAGACCGCCAATGTGGTGCTCAACACCGCCTTCGGCGAGCCGACCATGGCGGTGGACACCCACCTCTTTCGGGTCGGCAACCGCACCCGTATCGCCCCGGGCAAGACGGTGCTCGCGGTGGAGCTGGCCTTCCTGCGGCACGTGCCCCGGGAGTTCCTGAAGGACGCCCACCACTGGCTGATCCTGCACGGACGCTATGTCTGCGTGGCCCGTACCCCCAAATGCCCCACCTGCCCGATCGCCGACCTGTGCGAGTTCCCGGACAAGACGCCGGCGGCGAGCCCCCCCTAACAACAGCGAGCCTTAACCATGTTCCCCGCCGACCGCCAAAGCCATCGCAGCACCTTCATCACGGCCTGGGCCAAGGCCAAGGCCGGCCAGCCCTTGCAGCCGGTGGAGGCCCAGATCGTACAGATCGCGCGCATGCACCCCGAGTACGAGGACTATCTGACCGACCCGGAGCGCAACCTGGACCGGGACTTTCCAGTGGATGCGGGCCAGACCAATCCCTTCATGCACATGGGCCTGCATATCGCCATCCTCGACCAGCTCAGTGTCGACCAGCCGGCGGGCATCCGCCGCCTGCACCAGCAGTTGGTGGCGACCACCGGGGATGTGCATGAGGCCGAGCATCGGATGATGCAGTGCCTGGCGGAGGGCCTATGGCGCCTTCAGCGCGACGACCATCCCTTCAACGACAAGGCCTATCTCAAATGCATCAAGCGCGCCGGCGGGGGCCTGCGGCCACGGTGACTCAGGCGCCCGCCGCACGCCAGGACGGTGCCGCGCTGGCCGCGGCGATCAAGGACTGGGGCCGGGAACTGGGCTTGCAGCAGGTCGGCATCACGGATACGGACTTGAGCACCGCCGAGGCCCATCTGACCGACTGGCTGGCACTCGGCTACCACGGCGACATGGACTATATGGCCCGCCATGGCACGCGCCGCGCCCGCCCCGCCGAACTGGTCCCCGGCACCCGCACGGTGATCGCGGCGCGCCTCGACTATCTGCCGCAGCCGCCCGCGGCCATGGCGGCGGCCCTGGCGGACCCGGCCCACGCCTTCATCTCGCGCTATGCCCTGGGGCGGGACTATCACAAGGTCCTGCGCCGCCGGCTGCAACAGTTGGCCGAGCGCATCGCCGCGGCCATCGGCCCCTTCGGCCACCGGGTCTTCGTCGACTCGGCCCCGGTACTGGAGAAGCCGCTCGCGCAACGCGCGGGACTCGGCTGGATCGGCAAGCACACCAACCTGATCGACCGGCAGGCCGGCTCCTGGTTTTTTCTCGGGGTCATCTACACGGAGCTCGTCCTGCCCCCAGACCCGCCGGGGGTCGACCACTGCGGCCGCTGCCGCGCCTGTCTCACGGCCTGCCCCACCGGGGCCATCGTGGCGCCCTACCGGCTCGACGCCCGCCGCTGCATCGCCTATCTCACCATCGAACACCACGGCAGCATCCCTGAACCCCTGCGCCCGCTCATCGGCAACCGCATCTACGGCTGCGACGACTGCCAACTGGCCTGCCCCTGGAACCGCTTTGCCCAATTGACCGCGGAGCCGGACTTTCGGCCCCGCGCTGGGCTTGCCGACGCAACGCTGATCGAGCTCTTCGCCTGGGATGAAGCGACCTTCCTGGCCCGCACCGAGGGCTCGGCGATCCGGCGCATCGGTCATGAACGCTGGCTGCGCAATCTGGCCGTGGCGCTCGGCAATGCCCCGCGCAGCGCCGCGGCAGCCGCCGCGCTGGCAGCACGCACCGACCATCCGAGCGAGCTCGTACGCGAGCATGTCCGCTGGGCGCTGGCACGCCAGGGAGGCCTGGATGAGGTCGAATGCTCAATCGCGCACTGAAGCGAGACGCCAGGGTCATGGTTGCACTTGGCAAACGCTGTTGTCACGCCAAGGCGCCAAGCTCGCCAAGGTTTTTCAATATGTTATCGGTGTGCGGCCATTGCGCTGTCTGGTGATCTGGATACTGAACGCATCCCGTTGTCTTGCTTGGCGAGCTTGGCGCCTGGGCGTGATCCATTGCGGAATTTCGGTGCAGGGCTACGGCGGCGCGCGGGCAACGCGGGGCGCCGGGGTTGGACAAACGCCGCCGGGTCTGGAACACTGCCGGGCTTGAATCATTTGGGGGGTGGCCAGCGGCCGCGATCCCCCGTCCAACTGGCGCGGTGTCTGACTCTGGTGCATGAACTCCTGATCGCGGCGGCACTGCTCTTGGTCGCGGAGGGCATCTGGCCCTTTCTGAGCCCGGCGAGCTTTCGGCGCGCCCTGATCGCGGTCGCCCGCGAATCCGATGGCAAACTGCATCTGACCGGACTGGTCAGCATGCTGGCCGGGGTCGGTCTGCTGTATCTGGTCAACTGAGCGTGCGGATCAACTTAAAGTGGTATTGATGGACGAGGAACGCTGGCTGCTGCCGACCGGGATCGAGGAGATCCTGCCGCCCCAGGCACAGGTACTTGAATCCCTGCGCCGGGACCTCTTGGACCTGTACCGGGGTTGGGGCTACGAACTGGTCATCCCGCCCTTCATCGACTACCTGGACTCCCTGTTGACCGGGACCGGGCAGGACCTGGACCTCCAGACCTTCAAGCTCACGGATCAGTTGAGCGGCCGCCTGCTGGGCGTACGCGCGGATATGACACCCCAGGTGGCGCGTATCGACGCCCACCACCTGCGCCGCGATACCCCCACGCGACTGTGCTATCTCGGCACCGTGCTGCATACCCGTGCCGACGGCTTTGCCGGGACGCGCAGCCCTTACCAGATCGGCGCGGAGATTTTCGGCCACGCGGGGATCGAGAGCGAGGTCGAGATCCTGCGCCTGATCAGCGAGACCCTGAGCGCCGCCGGCATCTCCGGCTGTTATCTGGACCTGGGGCATGTAGGCGTCTTCCGCGGTCTGGCCCGCCAGGCGGGCCTCACCGCGCCCCAGGAACACGCACTGTTCGATGCGCTGCAACGCAAGGCCATCCCGGAGATCGAGACCCTGGTCGCCGGTTGCGGGCTGCCCGCCGCGACGGCCGACATGCTGATCGCCCTGGCCGATCTGAACGGGGACGACGCACTGACCCGGGCGGCGTCCGCGCTGCGCCTGGCGGCCCCGGCGGTGCAGCACGCCGTGGACGATCTGGGTCGGCTCGCCGCCGCCCTGCACGACTGGCTACCGGACGTCTCGATCCATTACGACCTGGCGGAGCTGCGCGGGTATCGCTACAAGACCGGCGCCGTGTTTGCCGCCTTCGTCCCCGGCTGGGGGTTGGAGATCGCCCGCGGCGGTCGCTATGACGACATCGGCCGGGTCTTCGGGCGGGCGCGCCCGGCGGTGGGTTTCAGCACCGACCTCAAGGGGCTGCTGCGACTGGGGTCCCGGCGCGCCGCGCCGACCCCGGCGATCTATGCCCCCTGGTCGAGCGACCCGGCCCTGCTCGCCCAGATACAACGGCTACGCCAGGCGGGGGAGCGGGTCATCGCCGCCCTGCCGGCGGGCGGCGCCGCGGCCGCGCCGACAGCGGCGCGCACCCCCCAGGAACTCGGCTGCGACCGGCACCTGATCCAGGGCGCGGCCGGTTGGGAAATTCAAGTACTTGATGAGATTTAGGAAGCTCCCAGATGGGCAATAACGTCGTAGTGATTGGCACCCAATGGGGTGACGAAGGCAAGGGCAAGGTCGTCGACCTGCTCACCGAGCGCGTGAGCGCCGTGGTGCGCTTTCAGGGCGGCCACAACGCCGGCCATACGCTGGTGATCGACGGGGTCAAGACCGTCCTGCACCTGGTACCCTCGGGCATCCTGCACCCGGGGGTACGCTGTCTGATCGGCAACGGGGTGGTCCTGTCGCCATCGGCGCTGTTGACCGAGATTGCCGCCCTGGAGCAGAGCGGGGTGCCGGTGCGCGAACGCCTGGGGCTCTCCGCCGCCTGCGCCCTGATCCTGCCCTACCATGTGGCCCTGGACCTGGCGCGGGAGCGGGCGCGCGGCGCCAAGGCGATCGGCACCACCGGGCGCGGCATCGGTCCGGCCTACGAGGACAAGGTCGCCCGGCGCGGGATTCGCTTGGGCGAACTGCTCGAGCCCGAGCACTTCAAGGAGCGTCTGCGCGAGGTCCTGGAGTATCACAACTTCGCCCTGGAACACTATTTCAAGGCCGCCCCGGTGGACTACGCCGCGGTGCTCGACGAGTCGCTGGCCCACGCCGAACAGTTGCGGCCCATGGTCGTGGACGTCCCGGGGGTGCTGCACGCCCTGCGCGCCCAGGGCGCGGACGTGCTCTTCGAGGGCGCCCAGGGCTCGATGCTCGACATCGACCACGGCACCTACCCCTATGTCACCTCCTCCAACACCACCGCCGGCGGGGCCGCCTGCGGCAGCGGGGTGGGACCGCGCGACCTCGACTACGTCCTGGGGATCGTCAAGGCCTACACGACCCGGGTCGGCGGCGGTCCCTTCCCGACCGAGCTGTTCGACGCCGACGGCGATGGTCTGGGCCGCCGCGGGCACGAGTTCGGCGCCACCACCGGGCGCAAGCGGCGCTGCGGCTGGCTGGACATGGTGGCACTCAAGCGCTCCTTCGCCATCAACAGCGTCACCGGGGTCTGCATCACTAAGCTCGATGTACTCGACGGCATGGAGCGGCTGAAGATCTGCACCTCCTACGAGCTGGATGGCCAGACGCTCAGTACCCCGCCGGTCGGCGCCGATGCGCTGGCGCGCTGCACGCCGCGCTATCTGGAACTGCCGGGTTGGTCCGAGTCCACGGTCGGGGCCGCGTCGCTGGACGCCCTGCCGGCCAATGCCAGGTCGTATCTCAAGACCATCGAGGACCTGAGCGGGCTGCCCATCGACCTGATCTCAACCGGTCCGGACCGGTCCGAGACCCTGGTCCTGCGTCATCCGTTCGAGGTCTGATTGACTCCCTAGCCTCATATCGGTTATTTTGCCGCGCTTATGTTCGCTCCGCTGCCTCAAGAACTCGATCTCTGGCGGGCCGTGCGTCTCGGCGCGGCCTTTGCCGGCAGTGCCACGCTCGCGCAACTGCCGCGGTTGGCCGCGGCGGTCGTGGGGGCGGACGGATCGGCCCATTACACGCTGGCCTTCGAGCGCGACGAGGCGCGGCAGGCGGTGGCAATGGGTCGGGTCGCGATGGATTTGCGACTGCGCTGCGAGCGCTGCATGGGGGAGGTCGGACTCAGCTTAGACTTGCCGATCGCCCTGGCATTGGTGCGAGCGGTCAGCCAGACGGACACACTGGGCCTCGATCGGCTACCGGAGGTGGCGGACCAGTACGACCCGCTGCCGGTTGGGGAGGCGCCGATCAACCCCTTGGACCTGATCGAGGACGAGTTGCTGCTGGCCCTGCCGCTCGCGCCCATCCACGAGGTCGGCGAATGCCAGGCCGCGTTGCCGCCGGACTCAACCGACAGCGCGCAGGCCGGCGCGGTCGACGAGAAGAAAAACCCGTTCGCAGTGCTCGCCGCCCTGAAGTCGAAAGGCTAAATAAACTTCCATTTTTAACAAATAGGATGGCCGACTGACCATCCTATAAGGAGAAGACCATGGCTGTTCCCCAGAACCGCAAAACCCGCTCCCGGCGCGACATGCGTCGCTCACACGACGCCCTGACCGGCCCGACCCTGTCGGTGGAATCCACGAGCGGCGAGGTGCATCGGCGTCACCACGTCTCCGCGGATGGCTTCTATCGCGGCCGGAAGGTCATGGATAAAGCGGAGTGATTCGGAATGCGGCACCTTTAACTGTCGTGCGCACGACATCGGTAGCGGGTGCCGCCCCAGCAAGTGGCGACCTGACTGAGGACCCGGCAGCAATACCACAGGAACCCAGACCCTTTGTGAGCGGGCGCCACACGATCGCACTGGACGCGATGGGCGGCGACCACGGCCCCCATGTCGTGGTGCCGGCGGCCTTGAGCTTCCTCGCCAACAACAGTGTCGTGGACCTGATCCTGGTCGGAGACCAGGAGCGTATCCGCGCCGAGCTGGGCGCCAAGGCGATCCAGAAGTGGGGCGAGCGGATCCGCATCCAGCACGCCACGCAGACGGTGGAGATGGACGAGTCGCCCTCCAAGGCCCTGCGCAACAAGAAAGACTCATCCATGCGCGTAGCCATCGACCTGGTCAAGACCGGCGAGGCCAACGCCTGTGTGAGCGCCGGGAACACCGGGGCGCTGATGGCCATCGCACGCTTCGTACTCAAGATGCTGCCCAGCGTGGATCGCCCCGCGATCATCACGGCGGTGCCCTCGCTGCATGGTCACACCCACATGCTGGACCTGGGCGCCAACGTCGACTGCACCGCCGAACACCTGTTCCAATTCGCCGTCATGGGCAGTGAGTTGGTCAAGGCCGTGGACGGCATTGCCGAGCCCAAGGTGGCCCTGCTCAATATCGGTCAGGAAGAGATGAAGGGCAACGAGCAGGTCAAAAAGGCCCATGAACTGCTGTCGCGCAGCGGGCTCAACTATGTGGGCTATGCCGAGGGCGACGACGTCTATCTGGAGGACGTGGACTTGGTGGTCACCGACGGCTTCGTCGGCAACGTGGCCTTGAAGAGCAGCGAGGGGGTCGCCAAAATGGTGCGGCACACCCTGAGCGCGGCCTTCAAGCGCAACCTGTTTAGCCGCCTGGCGGGGCTGGCTGCACTACCGATCATCAACAGCTTCCGCCGCACCATGGACACCCGACGTTACAACGGCGCGAGCCTGCTCGGGCTACGCGGCATCGTGATCAAGAGTCACGGCGGGGCGGATGCCTTCGCCTTCGAAAACGCGATCCGCATCGCCGAGCAAGAGATCCACTGCGACATCCCGCGGCGGATTGCCGAGCAGGTGGGTCGGCACCTCGGGATCGACCGCATCGATCGAGAGCGCGTCATTGCCGACCAGCTCAGAGCGAGCGCCTGATGACATACTCCCGAATTCTCGGGACCGGCGGCTATCTCCCCGAGCGGGTAGTGACCAATGCCGATCTCGAAGCCTTCGTCGATACCTCCGACGCCTGGATCCGTGAACGCACCGGAATCGAAAAGCGCCACCTGGTGGTGGAGGGCGAAACCTGCTGCGACCTGGCCGAGCGGGCCGCCCGCCTGGCCATCGAGGCGGCCGGGATAGCCGCGACGGACCTGGATCTCATCATCGTCGCCACGACCACGCCGGACCAATATTTCCCGAGCACGGCCACCATCTTGGAACAACGCCTGGATGTTCATGGCTGTCCGGCCTTCGATGTCCAGGCGGTGTGTGCCGGCTTCGTCTACGCGTTGAGTATCGCCGACAAGTTCATCCGTACCGGCTCCGCCCGGCACGTGTTGGTGGTCGGGGCCGAGGCCTTTTCGCGCCTCCTGGACTGGAACGATCGGGGCACCTGCGTCCTGTTCGGCGATGGCGCCGGCGCCGTGGTCTTGGGCGCCAGCGACGAGCCCGGCATTGTCGTCACCAGTCTCCACGCGGATGGCGCTTACAAGGATATGTTGCAGGTGCCGGGGGGCATCGGCAACGGGGACTATGACAACAACCACGTAACCATGAAGGGTAACGAAGTCTTCAGGTTCGCGGTGACCGTCCTGAGCAAGCTGGTCGAGGACACCCTCACGGCCAATCGTCTGACGATGGCCGATGTTGACTGGTTTATCCCCCATCAGGCCAACCTGCGCATCATCCAGGCCATCGCGCGCAAGATCCGCCTGCCGATGGAGCGGGTCGTGGTCACGGTGGCCGACCACGCCAACACCTCGGCCGCGTCCATCCCGCTGGCCCTGGACACGGCGGTACGCGACGGGCGTATCCAGCGCGGACAGTTGCTGCTGTTGGAGGCCATCGGCGGCGGTTTTACCTGGGGCTCGGCCCTGGTACGCTACTAACCTTCCCTGTTACAGACGCACATGACAACACCACTTGCAGGCTGTTTTCCCGGTCAGGGCTCCCAATCCGTCGGGATGCTCGATGCCCTGGCCGCCGTCTATCCGCTGGTGCGCGAGACCTTCGCGGAGGCCTCCGATGCATTGGATCGCGATCTCTGGACGCTGGTCAGCGCCGGTCCCGCGGACGCATTGGATCAGACCGAGAACACCCAGCCGGCCATGCTCACTGCCGGGGTCGCCGTCTGGCGGGTCTGGCAGGCCCAGGGCGGTCCCACGCCGACCATCATGGCCGGACACAGCCTGGGCGAATACACGGCACTGGTCGCGGCGGACGCTTTAAGTCTCGCCGATGGGGTCCGGCTGGCGGCGGCGCGCGCCCGGTTCATGCAAGCGGCGGTGCCGCTCGGCCAAGGGGCCATGGCGGCGCTGATCGGCCTGACTGACGCGCAGGCGGTGGCACTCTGTGCCGAGCAGGCGCAGGGGGCCGTGCTGGAGGCAGTCAATTTCAACGCCCCCGGCCAGGTCGTCATCGCCGGTGAGGCCGCGGCGGTCGCCCGCGCGATTGCCGCCGCCCCGGCGGCGGGTGCCAAGCGCGCCCTGCCCTTGCCGGTTAGCGTACCCTCCCATTGCGCCCTGATGCGCCCGGCCGCGGCCCAACTGGCGGAGCGGCTCGACGCCTTGGACCTGCGCGTCCCCAGGGTGCCGGTGCTGCACAACGTGGACGTCACCGCGGCGGACTCGCTCGCGGGACTGAAGGAACGGCTGTGCATGCAGCTCTACCAGCCGGTTCGCTGGGTGGCGACCATGGCGGCCATGAGCACCGGCGGCGTGCGTCTCGCCCTCGAATTCGGGCCAGGCAAGGTGCTGACCGGGCTCAACAAACGTATCGATAAGGCCATGACCGCGCGACCGGTCTTCGACCCGGATACGCTGGCCGCGGCACTTACCTTAGCACTCAGCGCAGTACACGAGGAGACGACCCATGCTCACGGGTGAAATCGCACTGGTTACTGGGGCCTCCCGCGGCATCGGCCGCGCCATTGCGGCTGCGCTCGCCGCGCAGGGTGCCGTGGTCGCCGGCACCGCGACCACCCAGGGCGGTGCCGACGCCGTCACGCAGGCCTTGGCGGACGCCGGCTATCAGGGCCTGGGGCTGGTGCTCGATGTCGCCGATCCGGCCTCGGTCGAGACCGCCATGGAGGCCTTGACGCAGCGCCTGGGCGCGCCCAGCATCCTCGTCAACAACGCCGGAATCACCCGCGATAACCTCTTGATGCGCATGAAAGAAGAAGAGTGGGACGCGGTCATCGGCACCAATCTCGGGTCCGTCTACCGGATGTCGAAGGCGTGCCTGCGCAGCATGGCCAAGGCGCGCCGCGGGCGGATCATCAATATCGCCTCGGTCGTCGCCACGATGGGCAACGCCGGGCAAACCAACTATGCCGCGGCCAAGGCCGGGATGATGGGCTTCACCAAGTCACTGGCCCGCGAAGTCGGCTCCCGCGCCATCACGGTCAACTGTATCGCCCCGGGCCTGATCGACACCGACATGACGCGGGCGCTGCCGCAGGCCCAGCAAGCGATCATCCTGGGGGGCGTACCCCTGGGGCGTTTCGGCCTGCCGGAGGAGGTCGCCGCCGCGGTCGTCTTCCTGGCCTCGCGCCACGCCGCCTACATCACCGGCGAGACCTTGCATGTCAACGGCGGGATGTACATGGCCTGAGGGTCGGCCAATGTTGGTCAACCCCAAGTAAAATCATCTGGTTAATTGATTGGCCTGGGCGCCGTTATCGGCTTTCATCGCCCGTCGATTGTCACTAGAATACCGTCTGGCCCGCCCCGGGCCGTACTTTTGCCTTTCGGAGGATTCAGACTCATGAGCAGCGTTGAAGAGCGAGTTCGGAAGATCGTCATCGAGCAGTTAAGCGTCAAAGAAGAAGAGGTGACCCTCGAGGCCTCCTTCGTCGACGATCTCGGCGCGGATTCCCTCGATACCGTGGAACTGGTGATGGCCCTCGAAGAGGAATTCGAGACCGAGATCCCTGACGAGGACGCGGAGAAGATCACCACCGTCCAGCAGGCGATCAACTACATCAACGAGCACCTTGGCTGAGGCGCGCTGCTTCGATGACGGAACGGCCGCCGCCCGATGATAAGGACTTCGCGTGCGGCGCTTGCCCGTCAAGTCATTCCGAGCAAGAGGGGTAGGTAATGACAGTCAGAAGGGTCGTGGTCACCGGACTGGGTCTGGTGGCGCCGGTAGGCTTGGACGTCAAATCGTCCTGGAACAATATCCTTGCCGGCAAGAGCGGAATCAAGCCGATCACCCATTTCGACGTGGGACCGTTCAGTACGCGCTTCGGCGGTCCGATCTACGGCTTTGATCCGACCGTCTATGTCTCGGAAAAGGATTCCAAGAAGATGGACAAATTCATCCACTATGGAATGGCAGCCGGCTGCCAGGCCATCGCCGACTCAGGCCTCGTCATCGACGAGTCCAACTGTCGGCGCATCGGGGTGGCCATCGGCTCGGGCATCGGCGGTATCACCGGTATCGAGAACAACTACGAGGCCTATCGTTCAAAGGGGCCGCGTCGGATCTCGCCGTTTTTCGTGCCGGCCAACATCATCAACATGGTCGCGGGGGACCTGTCGATCAAATTTGGGCTCAAGGGGCCGAACTACTCGATCGTCTCCGCGTGCAGCACCGGCAGTCACAATATCGGTGAGGCGGCCATCATGATTCGCCACGGCTATGTGGACGTCATGATCGCCGGCGGCGCCGAGATGGCGACCTCCCCGGTCGGCCTGGGTGGCTTCGCCGCCGCCCGCGCGCTGTCCACCCGCAACGATGACCCGGAGCGCGCCAGCCGCCCCTTCGACAAGGATCGGGACGGTTTCGTGCTCAGTGACGGGGCCGGCGTGGTCGTGTTGGAGGAGTACGAGCGGGCGGTCGCCCGCGGCGCGCCGATCTATGCGGAACTGATCGGGGTCGGGATGAACTCCGACGCCTATCACATGACCGCGCCCTCGGAGAACGGCGAAGGGGCCTCCGAGTGCATGCTGCTGGCCATGAACGATGCCGGCGTGAACCGCGATGAGGTCCACTATATCAACGCCCACGGGACCTCCACCCCGGCCGGCGACGCGGCCGAGACCATGGCCATCAAGCGGGCCTTCGGCGACCTGGCTTATAAGGTCGCGGTGAGTTCCACCAAGTCGATGACCGGGCACATGCTCGGGGCCGCCGGTGGGGCCGAGGCGATCTTTACCATCCTGGCGCTCCGCGATCAGGTCGCCCCGCCCACCATCAACTATGAAACCCCGGACCCGGACTGCGATCTCGACTATGTACCGAATACGGCACGTGAAATGCGTATCGATCTGGCCTTGACCAACTCGTTCGGTTTCGGCGGGACCAACGGGAGCCTCCTCTTCCGTCGCGCCTAAGCGGCCGGAGGTCGGGTGCAGATGGACCCGAGGTCTGCCCCCCCGGACGCTGCAGGACCGCTGCGGGTCCTGATCGACGGGGCCGGGGCGGACGTGGTGCCGATCTGGGATCGGGGCTTGGCCTATGGTGACGGTCTGTTCGAGACCGTCCTGATCCGGGACGGGGCGCCCTGTCAGTGGTCCAGGCATCTGGCCCGTTTGACGCTGGGGTGTACCCGTCTCGGCATCCCGGCACCGCCGGTCGGGCCGCTGGAGGACGAGGTCCGCGACCTGCTCCAGGGCATCGACACTGGGGTACTCAAGGTCCTGATCACCCGGGGGACCGGCGGGCGTGGCTATCGCCCAGCGGCGGACCCCCAACCGCGCCGTGCCCTATTGCTCTATCCGCTGCCTACCTGGCCAGACACCTGGTGTACCGCGGGTGTGAATCTACGCTTTTGCCTGACCCGGGCCTCCCAGAACCGGACCCTGGCCGGCATCAAACATCTCAATCGCTTGGATAGCGTGCTGGCGCGCGCCGAGTGGACCGACCCGGAGATTGCAGAGGGCTTGATGCTCCGGGAGGATGGGCAAGTGATCGGCGGGACCATGACCAACCTGTTTCTCTGGACCGGTACGGCCCTACTGACGCCGGTCCTCGACTTGGCCGGAATCGCCGGCACGGTGCGCGCACTGACCCTGGAGATCGCCAGCCGTCAGGGGCTCGACTGCCGTGAGCGCGACCTGCCGCCGCGTGCATTGCGCGAGGCGCCCGGCCTGTTTGTGACCAACTCGCTGATCGGGGTGTGGCCGGTCCGTCGGCTGGACGGGCGCGACTACGATCTGGGGCGCTTGCCCTGGAGCCTGCTCAAGGCCGTCGCCGCGGCGGCCCGAACCACGGAGTGGCCGTGATGGGACGCGTGCTCGCGGCACTCGCGCTCGGCGTCTGCGTCCTGGCGACTGGGGTCTGGCTCGACTACCAGCGCTTCATCGCCACGCCGGTGCGCATCGGCGAGCCGACCCTGGTGTTCGAGGTCCCGCGGGGCAGCGGCGCGCGCCAGATCGCGGACGCACTGACCGCCCACGGGCTCATCCGCCACCCCTATTATTTCCTTCTGCTCGCCCATCGACGCGGCGACGGCGCCCGCTTCAAGGCCGGAGAATTCGAACTGACCCAAGGCATGACCCCGGGCGCCGTGATTGATCGGCTGGTGTCCGGGCGGGTGATCCAGTACCCCATCACCTTGGTGGAGGGCTGGACCTTCCGTCAGGCGGTGGCGGCGATCCTCGCCGACGGCCATTTCGGTAACGACCTCGCCGATCGGTCCGACGAGTCATTGATGGCCGCCCTGGGTCGCCCCGGAACGCACCCGGAAGGGCGGTTCTTTCCGGACACCTACAGTTTCCCACGACGCACCACCGGGTTGGATGTGCTGCGGCGCGCCGCCAGCCGCATGGACCAGGTACTCGCCGGCGAATGGGCCGGGCGGGCCCCGGGGCTGCCGCTCAAGACCCCCGATGAGGCCCTGATCCTCGCCTCAATCATCGAGAAGGAGACCGGTCTGGCCGCCGAGCGAGCCGAGATCGGCGGGGTCTTCGTGCGACGGCTGAACGCCGGGATGCGGCTCCAGACCGACCCGACAGTGATCTACGGGATGGGTACGCGTTTCGACGGGAACCTGCGCCGCGCGGACCTGCGCGAGGCAACCCCCTACAACACCTATGTCATCGCCGGACTGCCGCCGACCCCGATTGCCCTGCCCGGGCAGGCGGCGATCCACGCCGCCCTGCACCCGGCGGCGGGCGATAGCCTGTATTTCGTCGCCCGGGGCGACGGCGGGCATGTCTTCTCCGCCACCCTGGAACAGCACAATCGGGCAGTGAGCGAGTATCAACTCCGGCGGTCTCACGAATAGCAGCCACCAGAGCCGGTCACGCGGTTCGAGCGGTCTGATTATAAATGGACAGGATTAACAAGATTTCTCAGGATTTACAGGATGCTCTGTGGAGCCGCCTCGCAGCCAATAATCCTGTTAATCTTGCGTAATTCTGTTAATCCTGTCCAATTTCCCGCCGCCGGTTCGACCGCCAGAGTGGTATTAGGATTGCGCTTCGCGGCCCTGGAACGAACAATTGAGTAACCAATTAAGCCAATGACTAAACAAGGGCGTTTCATTACGTTTGAGGGGATCGAGGGGGCCGGCAAGTCATCCCAGATCGCGCCCCTGGCCGACTGGTTGAGCGCACAGGGCCAGCCCGTGGTCACCACCCGCGAGCCGGGGGGCTCGCCGATCGCCGAGCGCATCCGTACACTGCTGCTGGACCGGACCAACACCGGCATGAGCGGGACCGCCGAACTGTTGCTGGTCTTCGCGGCACGGGCCGAACACCTGGCCCAGGCGATTACGCCGGCCCTGAGCGCCGGCACCTGGGTGCTGTGCGACCGTTTCACCGACGCCACCTATGCCTATCAGGGCGGCGGCCGCGGCATCGCTGCCGAGCGTATCGCCATCCTCGAAGACTTGGTCCAGGGAACACTGAGGCCCGACCTGACCCTGGTCTTCGACCTGCCCCCAGCCGTTGGTCTGGCGCGGGCGCGGGGCCGGGGCGAGCCGGATCGCTTCGAGGCGGAACGACTCCACTTCTTCGAGGCCGCCCGCGCGGTCTATCTCGCACGGGCCGCCGCCGCCCCGGGGCGCTATCGGGTGTTGGATGCGACCCAGCCCCTCGCCGAGGTGACGGCGACGGTCATCCGCAGCGTCGCCGAATTGGCTCAGGAAGAAGACGCTTTTTCCTCCGCCGATGAATAGTAATAAATGCACCGACCAATGGCTCACGCCAAGGCGCCAAGCTCGCCAAGAAATACAAGAGGGAAAATCCAGCATCCGGATCACCAGCAGGGTTCATCACCCATCGCCGATCAGTGACCGGAGAACCTTGGCGAACTTGGCGCCTTGGCGTGAGACAACTCCTCTTTCCAGGATGATCAGTCTGCATGACCCAAGCCCCAGTCGATAACGCACTGCTCCCCTGGCTGGAACCGAGCTGGGCGCGGCTGCAGCAGGCGCTGGCGGCGGATCGGCTGCCCCATGCGCTACTGATCGTCGGCGCCCGCGGCTTGGGCAAGCGCCGGTTGGCCGATCTGCTCGCCCGTGCCCTGCTCTGCCCCACCCCGGGCCCGTCGGGACTGCCCTGCGGCGTGTGCCCGGACTGTGAACTCAATGCGGCCGGCAGTCACCCGGACGCGCGACAGGTGGTACCGGACCCGGAGTCCAAATCCGGGGAGATCGCCATCGATGCCATCCGCGAACTCACCGAACGCTCAGGCCTCACCCCGGTGCGCGGGACGCGTAAGCTGGTGCTGATCGATCCGGCGGATCGGATGAACGCCGCCGCCGCCAATGCGCTCCTCAAGACCCTGGAGGAGCCGGCGGGCAACACCCTGCTGCTGCTCATCGCCGAACAGCCCGGCCGGCTCCCGGCGACCATCCGCAGCCGCTGCCAATTGCTCAAACTGGCCGTCCCGCCCGCCGACCAGGCGCTGGCCTGGCTCACCCCGCGGCTCGGCGCCGCGGCACCCCTGCGCCTGCGTCTGGCCTATGGTGCCCCGCTGCGCGCCTGCGCTGAGTTCGACCAGCCGACCCTGGATAACCGCGAGACCTTGGTGCGCGGCCTCATCGGCATCGGCCAGGGCGAACTCGACCCGGTGGCCGCGGCCGCGGCTTGGAACGCGATCGGGACCCGGCTATCATTGGACTGCCTGGCAAGCACTCTCTGTGACCTGCTACGTCTGGCGGTCTCGCCCACACCGCCGCGACTGGCCGATCCGGGGCTCGCCGCACCGCTGGGCGCGCTGGCCCGGCACCTTGACCCTGGCGCCGCCCATCGCTTGCTGCGACGGGTCTTCGAGGCCAGGGGACTGGTGGAGAGCACCGTCAATCCGCTGATGCAGATGGAGTCACTGCTGATCGAATGGGCCCGGATCGCCAAACATTGAGCGCCACGGGCGCCCCGGCGGCCGATCACAGACCACACAAAGGAGCGCGCATCGTGAATTCACCCCTAGCGGGACCATTGGGCGGCGCCGTCGGCGGCCAGCAGCGTATCCTGAGCTTCGCCATCAAGGATAAGGCCGCCCTCTATGCCGCCTTCATGCCGTTCATCCGCAATGGCGGGCTCTTCATCCCCACCACCAAGCGCTACCAACTGGGGGACGAGATCTTCCTGCTGCTCCAATTGATGGATGAGCCCGACCGCATCCCGGTCGCCGGCAAGGTGATCTGGGTCACCCCGCCCGGGGCCGAAGGCAACCGGGCCGTGGGGGTCGGCGTTCAGTTCAGCGAGCAGGACAAGGGCGTGGCCAAACGCAAGATCGAGGAATATCTCGTCGGCCTGCTCACCTCCGAGCGGCCGACGCATACCATGTAGGACACCATGTTCACTGATTCCCACTGTCACCTCGATCGGGTCGACCTGACCCCCTATGAGGGCGACTTCGCCCGGCTGATGGCGGCGACCAGCGCGGCCGGGGTATCCCAGTTGCTGTGCGTCTGCATCGATCTGCCCCACTACGGCGCCCTGCGCGCACTGATCGACCCCTACCCGCAGATTGCGGTATCGGTGGGTGTACACCCCAATGAGACGGCCGGCACCGAGCCCACCGCCGAAGACCTGGTCGCGCTGGCGGCCGACCCGCGCAACGTCGCCATCGGCGAGACCGGGCTCGATTATTTCCGTGGCGAGGGGGACCTGGAGTGGCAGCGCGAGCGCTTCCGTACCCACATCGCCGCCGCGCGCGTCTGTACCAAGCCGCTGATCATCCACACCCGCAACGCCCGGGAGGACAGCATCCGCATCCTGCGTGAGGAGGGGGCGGACGCCGTGGGCGGGGTGCTGCACTGCTTCACCGAGGATTGGGAAACGGCCCGCCAGGGCCTGGACCTGGGTTTCTATGTCTCCTTCTCCGGGATCGTCACCTTCAAGACCGCCGCGGCGCTGCGCGAGGTCGCCCGCCGGGTGCCCCTGGACCGGTTGCTGATCGAGACCGACTCGCCCTATCTCGCCCCCGTCCCCCACCGGGGCAAACCCAACGAACCGCGTTTCGTCTCCCAGGTCGCGGCCTGCCTCGCCGAGGTGCGCGGACTACCGATGGAGGAACTGGCACAAGTCACCAGCGCGAACTATGTCCGCTTGTTCGGGTCGACGCCATAGGAGCAGCCTGCGACCGCGGCGCGCCCCGGCCAGTCATAACCTATCGAAACGATCAGAAATACCCCCGACTGGGGGACGGCACAGGCGGTCCGCATAAATACCGAACCACCCACAACCCGTCGCGGCCTGGGGGCCGCTCCTACGGCGTAGGAGCGGCCCCCAGGTCGCGTGCTGTTAGCTCAACTCGGCCGCAGCCGACAGGTCCCAGAGCGCCGGGGAGTGATAGAGGCGCGACAGCTGCAAGTTGCGCTCGCTCTCCATCTCGCGCGGCAGGTGATCGCCGAAGCGGGTGAACAACTCCTCCTGTTCGTTGGTCTCGTGCCGGGCGACCTCGGTGTTGATGTTGTTGATGGCGGCATAGACGTCCTTGGGGAAGTCCAGCCCGGTCCAGTCCAGGGCGGCATAGTCCGGCACCCAACCCAACGGGCTTTCGATGGCCGAACCGCGGTGATTACAGCGGTCGACGACCCATTTGAGCACCCGCATGTTCTCGCCGTAGCCAGGCCACATGAAGCGCCCGTGCTCGTCCTTGCGGAACCAGTTGACGCGGAAGATGCGCGGCGGGGTGGCGACCATGTGGCGGCCGATGCGCAGCCAGTGACGCCAGTAGTCGGCCATGTTGTAGCCGCAGAAGGGCAGCATGGCCATGGGGTCGCGCCGCATGCCGGACTGACCGATGGCGGCGGCGGTGGCCTCCGAGCCCATGGTGGCGGCCATGTAGACACCGTGCTCCCAGTTGTAGCTCTGGAAGGCCAGCGGGAAGTGCGTGCTGACCCGCCCGCCGAACAGGAAGGCACTCACCGGCACCCCCTGCGGGTTCTCCCACTCGGGGTCGATGCAGGGGCACTGGGAGGCCGGGGCGGTGAAGCGGGCATTGGGGTGGGCGGCCGGGACACCGCAGCCTGGGGTCCAATCCTGCCCCTTCCAGTCGATCAGGTGCTCTGGCGTCTCCTGCGTCAGACCCTCCCACCAGATGTCGCCGTCGTCGGTGAGTGCGCAGTTGGTGAAGATGCAATTGGCATACAGGGTCGCGATCGCATTGGGGTTGGATTCGGGGTTGGTCCCCGGGGCGACGCCGAAGAAACCGGCCTCCGGGTTGATGGCATAGAACCGGCCATCCTTCGGATTGGGCTTGATCCAGGCGATGTCGTCGCCCACGGTGGTGACCTTCCAGCCCTCGAACCCGGCGGGCGGGATCAGCATGGCGAAGTTGGTCTTGCCGCAGGCGCTGGGGAAGGCGGCCGTCACATACTGCTTCTTGCCCTCGGGGGACTCGACCCCGAGGATCAACATGTGCTCGGCGAGCCAGCCCTCGTCGCGGGCCATCACCGAGGCGATGCGCAGGGCCAGGCACTTCTTGCCAAGCAGTGCATTGCCGCCATAACCGCTGCCGTAAGACCAGATTTCCCGGGTGTCCGGGAAGTGGGCGATATATTTGTCCTCGATCCGCGGGGCGCAGGGCCAGGGCACGTCCGCCTCGCCGGCCGCCAGGGGCGCCCCCACCGAGTGCAGACAGGGGATGAATTCGCCGTCCGCACCCAGCGCATCGAGCACGTCCTGTCCCATACGGGTCATGATCCGCTGGTTGGTGACCACATAGGCTGAGTCGGTGATCTGCATCCCGATGTGGGCGATGGGCGAGCCGATCGGCCCCATGCTGAAGGGGATCACATAGAGGGTGCGCCCATGCATCGAACCCCGGAACTGGCGGGTGAGAATCGCCTTCATCTCGCGTGGGGCCTTCCAGTTGTTGGTCGGACCGGCATCCTCCTGCCGCTTGGAGCAGATAAAGGTCCGCTCTTCCACCCGCGCCACGTCGCTCGGATGGGAGCGCGCCAGGAAGCTGTTGGGACGCTTGACGGGGTCGAGCCGGATATAGGTGCCGCTCGCGACCATCTCCTCGCAAAGCCGGTCGTACTCCTGCTGCGAGCCGTCGCACCAGTAGATGCGATCGGGTTCGCACAGTTGGGCCATCTCATCGACCCAGTTGAGGAGTCGGCGGTGGGTGGTGCGCGTGGCGCCATCGTGGGTCTTGGTCATGCGGGAGAATCCTCGCTAGGGCTTAGAATAGAGCGGGTCGGGGCCGCGGACGCGCTGGGGTGGGCTCGGTCGCCGACCGTTACGCACCCCGGCACCCGATCCGGGCGCGAGTTTAAGCCATTCGGGCGCCTCGCCGCGCGGCCAGTCGCGGGCGGCGGCGGAAAACGCCCGTTCACTACACCATCTATCGGAGTGCCAGACCCGTGTCCCTGCCCGACGAACTGACCATCGCCCAGCCCGACGACTGGCACCTGCACCTGCGCGACGGGGCCGCCATGGCGAGCGTGATCGGGCACAGCGCCCGGCAATTTGCCCGCGCCATCATCATGCCGAATTTGCGCCCCCCGGTCACCACCACCGTGGCCGCCCTGGCCTACCGCGAGCGACTGCGCGCTGCACTACCCGCCGGGCACGGATTCGAGCCGCTGATGACACTGTATCTCACCGACCAGACGACGGCAGCGGAGATCGCCACGGCGCGCACGAGCGGTGCGGTGGCGGCCTGCAAGCTCTATCCGGCCGGGGCCACCACCAACTCGCAGGACGGGGTAACCGACCTGGAACGCCTGGGGCCGGTCTTCGCTGCCATGGGCGAGCAGGGCCTAGCGCTGCTGGTGCATGGCGAGGTCACGGACCCCGACGTGGATATCTTCGACCGCGAGGACCGCTTCATCGACGAGCGCCTGGCGCCGCTGGTGGAGCGCTTTCCCGGTCTGCGGGTGGTGTTCGAGCACGTGACCACGACGGCGGCGGTAGCGTTCGTGCGCGGCGGTCCAGCCACCCTGGCCGCGACCATCACGCCACATCATCTGCTGTATAACCGCAACGCCATGCTGGTCGGGGGCATCCGACCGCACCTGTACTGCCTGCCGGTACTCAAGCGCGAGCGCCACCGCCTGGCCCTGGTGGAGGCGGCCGTCAGCGGCCATCCGCGCTTCTTCCTGGGCACCGACAGCGCACCGCACCCCGTGGAGGGCAAGGAGTGCGGCTGCGGCTGTGCCGGGGCCTTCAGCGCGCATGCGGCGCTGGAGTTCTATGCCCAGGCCTTCGCGCAGGCCGATGCTCTGGATCGGCTGGAGGGGTTCGCGAGTCACTTCGGGGCGGACTTCTACGGCCTGCCGCGCAATACCGCCCGGGTGACGCTGCGCCGGGAGCCCTGGGAGATACCGCCAGACTACCCCCTCGGGCCGACCCGTGTAATCCCCATGGGGGCCGGAACGCGCCTCGACTGGCGCCTGCTAGCCGCGGCTCAGTGAGACCCCAATGAATTGTCTCCCGACTTGGCCGGCGCCGGCTTGGCGCCCGCCGGTTTGCCGGAGTCGGGCTTGGACCCGCCCTTGAAGTCCACGTCGTTCCAGATGTCCGCCTGGTCCTGGGACTCGGGGGGGTTGCCGTCATAGACCAGGTTGCGGCGGCGCTGCAGATAGGCATCGCGCAGGAAGACATAGGGGTCCAGCGCGGCATCCTCCAGGATCTCGCCTGCCCCCAGCCGGTCAGCGCGGAAGTCCACCATCCGTAAGCCCGCGAAACCCCAATAGATCTGACCCGTCTTGATGCTGAAGAACGGATCGGTGACGAGGTCGCCGGCAAAGCCGACGGTGTCGCGCAGATCGCTGGGACCGAAGATCGGCAGCATGACATAGGCGCCGGGCGGGAGCCCCCAATAGCCCAGGGTCTGGCCGAAGTCCTCTTTGTAGCTCGGCAGGCCGACATTGGTGGCCACGTCCATGAAGCCCAGGATACCGACGGTGCTGTTGAGCAGGATGCGCCCGACATCGCTGCCGGCACGGTTCAACTTGAACTGCAAGACGTTGTTGACGAACGAGGTGACGTCGTCGATGTTGGCGAAAAAGTTGGTGACGCCGCGGTTGACCGGCTCCGGGGTGATCGCCTTGTAACCCTTGGCCAAGGGCACCATGAATGCCTTGTCGAAGTCAGTGTTGAATCGGAACACGGCACGATTAACCGGCTCGAGCGGGTCACGCGGGTCAGTCAACCGGTTGGGCGCGGAGGCACAACCGGTCAGCAGCGCGGCCATCAACGCCGGGGCGATCACGCGACGGGCACCTGCCCCGGTCTTCCAAAAGCACATCACCGTAAATCCCCCAAGGCCCCAGCGGGCGTGGCTCGTTGAAAAAAGCTCTCGACTTGCCCCGCGCCGAGGCGAAAAAGCTATTTTTTACATAGTATTATCTTGCATGGATGACGGTCGGCGGCGTCCGCCCAGCATCACCGGGGCCTATTGTAATCTTTGCGTCCGTGGCGCTCATGACGATTTCGCGCGCGACGACCGGCCGCCCGCCCAACCCTCCAACTCGCTGCCAGTTTGGCAAGCGCGCGCCGTCCCCGTATGCTGTCGCGATGAACCAAGAACAACCGATGATCCAGGGGATCGCCCGCCGCTTCCGCGGCTTCCTGCCCGTGGTGGTAGACGTAGAAACCGCCGGCTTCGACGCCCAGCGCCACGCCTTGTTGGAAATCGCGGCGGTCATCATCCGCATGCGCCCGGACGGAACCGTGGAGCCCTCCGCCCCAATCGCGGCCCATGTCCTGCCGTTCGTGGGCGCCGAGATCGACCCCCGCGCGCTGGCCTTCAACGGCATCGTCCCCGACCACCCATTCCGCGACGCCATCGCCGAGCACGAGGCGCTGGTCCGCATCCTCAACCCGATCCGCAAGGCCGTGGCCTCCACCGGCTGCAACCGCGCCATTTTAGTGGGTCACAACGCACACTTCGACCTGAGTTTTCTGGCGGCGGCAGTGGAACGCACCGGCTACAAACACAATCCGTTCCATTCATTCAGCGTCTTCGACACCGTGAGCCTGGCCGGGCTGATGTTCGGCCAGACGGTACTGGCCAAGGCGGCCAAGGCGGCCGGACTCGGCTGGCAGAACAGCGAGGCCCACTGCGCGGTCTATGACGCGGAACAGACCGCGCGCCTGTTCTGCACCATCGTCAACCGCTGGCAGGCATTGGACGAGACCCGCTTCTGGCGCAACCCCGAGGAGGGTTGAGGCGCTCGGAGCCGCGAGGTCAACGCGATTGATCCATCTTGGAAAATTCATTATCACGCCAAGGCGCCAAGCTCGCCAAGGCGGTTCAGTTACTGACCAGCATTGGGCCGTTCACTCGGCAACTAATCTGCAGAATTCACCCGTCCTATTGTCTTTCTTGGCGAGCTTGGCGCCTTGGCGTGAGCAATTCCCGGACTTCGGTGCAACGCCGGTTCAGCCCTGCGACGCAGCCTTGGCGACGGCCGCCGCCATCATCTGCTTGAGTTCGCCGCTGGCGTGCAACTCCAGGGTGATGTCGCAGCCCCCGACCAGTTCGCCCCCGATATAAATTTGGGGGAAGGTGGGCCAATCCGCATATCGCGGCAGGTTTTGGAAGACCTCCGGGTCATCCAGCACGTTGACATAGTCGAAGGGGACACCGCACTCCTTGAGCGCCGTCGCCGCCCGCATCGAGAACCCGCACTGCGGAAACTGGGGCGTGCCCTTCATGTAGATGACGATCGGGCTGTGCTTGACCTGCCCATCGATCCGCGCCAAAACATCCATCCGATACCTCGCGTGGTGTGATTGTTGAACTGCAAGTAATCGGGACGGATCGGGGGTTTTCAACCGCTCTCTTTAGGTTCATCGTTCGGGGTGGTGCGGCATCATACCGACGCGCTCGCCTCCTCGTGCCGCACCTCACGGTCGACAATGGCGGCCACCACCAGGTCGCCCCAGACATTGATGGCGGTGATAGGGTAGTCGAAGAAGCGGTCGACGACCAGATAGAGTGCCAGATAGGTCTGCGGCAGACCGAGCAGGTTGAGCATAAAGGCCATCATGGCGATGCCGCCGCCCGGAATACCGGCGGTGCCGGCGGAGGAGGCCATGGTGAGCAGGACGATATAGATGGTCTGGAGCAGACTGAGGTCCGCACCGGCCAATTGCGACATGAAGATCAACAGGATGGACTGATACAGGGCTGAACCGTGCATATTGAGCGTGGCGCCCAGCGGCAGCGTGAGGCTGGTGACCCGTTCGCTGATCCCGGCGGCCTCCAGTGCGCGCTTGGAGACCGGGTAGGTGGCGTTGCTGGAGGCAGTGGAGAGCGCGGTGAGCAACGGTTCGCGACAGGCGATCACGAATGGCCAGGGCGGGCGCCCGGCGCGCGCGCGATACAGCGCCGGCAGGATCACCACGGCATGCAGCAACGCCGCCAGTCCGACGGCCCACACAAAGCTGCGCAGTTGAAAGACCCCGGCCCAATCCATGGTCGCGAGGCCCGCATAGACCAGGGCCGCGACACCCACCGGGGCCAGCACCAGGGCCGCGCCTAAGCTCTGCATCAGCAATGCGTCCAGGGCATGGGCGCCGCCGAGCAGGGTCGCGCGGTGGCCGGCCGCAATGCGCCTGGAGGCCAGTGCCGCCAGGACCGCAATGAAGACGATATGTAGCACGTTGCCGGCCGCTAGCGAGGCGAACATGTTGCTGGGAATAAAGTTACTGACCAGTCGCTCCACGCTGAAGTCGGCGGTGCTCGGCGCCACGGGCGGCAGGTCCAGCAGTCCGGGCGTGACCCCCTGCGAAAAGCCCAGGCCGAGCGCGGTACCGATGGCGGCGGCGATGGCGGTGGTGACCAGGTAATAGAGCAGCGCCCGCCCGCCGATTTGACGCAGTTCGGTCCCGCCGGCCAGTGAGGCATAGATTGAGACCAGGATCAGGGGCAGGATCAGTAGCTTCAGCACCGAGACGAAGACCTGGCCCAACCAGGCGACATAGGGCGCGCCGGCCGGGAACAGCACCGCGAGTAGGATGCCAAGCACGAGGCCGACCGGCACTGAATAGAATTTGCGTTTATTCGCGTTCATTTGCGGCTAATACTCCTTATCAGGTCCACCCCAGCCGCCGCACATTTCGCTCCACCTCGTCCTGGTCACTGTAATAGACCTTGAGTTCATTGCGGTCGATATAGCGCTCGTGACCCTTGCCGGCGATGAGCGCCACCCAGGGTTCATCTGCCGGACGCTGCGCCAACAGATCGAATAGACGCGCGACCGCCTGTGGCCGGTCTACCACCACCTCCCTGCCCTCCCGCGGCATCCCTTGAAGAATATCCGCGATGATCCGCTCGGGGTCTTCGTGGCGTGGATTGTCCGAGGTGACGATGGCGTGGTCCGAGTGACGCGCGACCGCCTCACCCATCAGCGGACGCTTACCGTGGTCGCGGTCGCCGCCACAGCCGAACAGGGTGATGACGCGTTGCCCGGGAAACCCGGTGCGGATCGCACGCAAGATGGTGTCGAGCGCGTCCGGGGTGTGGGCGAAGTCGATGACGATGGTCCGGTTGCCGATGGTGCGGCACTCGAAACGCCCATCCACCGGATGCAGGTGGCGCCAGTCTTCGCGCGGACCCGGGCCCAGGACCCCATCCGCCAGCGCGGTCGCCAGGGCATAGTTCAGGCGGTTGTGTTCCAGCGCCAGGAAGGGCTGGGCGCTGATCGCCTCAACCCCCAGGGATGCCGCGCCCAAGACCTCGATGGGTATCCGCGATTCGCCCTGCGCCGCCAGTCGCCCCGCTACCGAGTGGCTGGTGCAGTAGAGTCGGCCGCCGTCCTGAATCAGGTCCAGGATGCGCGCCTTGGCGGCGAAATAGCCGGCCTCGCCACCGTGATAGTCCAGGTGGTCCTGGGTGAAATTGGTCCAGCCGGCGTTCATCAGTGGCAGGCCATGGGCGCGGCCCTGGTCCAGCGCGTGGCTGCTGATCTCCATCGCCACGACGTCACAGCGCGCCTGCTGCGCATGCAGCAGGCGGCGCAGTTCGATCTGGGGCGGCGAGGTGAAACCGGTCGCCGCCAGCGGTTGCCCGTCGAGCGACACCCCGAGGGTGCCGACACTGAGCACCCGTTGCCCATTGGCGGCCAGGATCGACTCCAGATATTTCACCGTCGTGGTCTTGCCGTTGGTCCCGGTCACACCGATGAAGCGCAGTGCATCGGGCTGCAATGGATAGACCAGGTCACAGCAGCGCCCCACCACGTCGGGCCATTCGCCGGGCCGGGTCACATAGATACACTTGAATGGCAGCCGATCGAAGCAATCGAGCGGCCGGTTGGTCACGAGGACCGCGAATGGGCTCGCCGCCAGATAGCGCTCAAAGACCTCGGCATCGCTGCGCCCATCGTCAAAACGCTGAAAAAACAGGATGGAGCCAGGCCCGCAGGCATCCGCTCGCCACTGGATGTCGGTGAGGGCCGGCCCGCCCGGCGGCTCATGCCGCCAGGCGAAGTCCAGGGTCGAGAGCAACTGCGAGAGCGGGTCGGAGGGCATAGCGATCGCCGATTGGTGATTGGTGATTGGTGCGATGGTACAGCAAGCCCTTAGGATAGCATCCCTGGTGTCAGGTCCCGACATCCGGTGCCAGGCCTTGATCGGTTCGGAGCGCCTGACACCGGCGTGACACCGCTGAGGAGATTGTGAAAGTATTCGCGGCGTGCCCGGCGTAGCCCGGATGGAGCGCCAGCGGAATCCGGGTGCGGCATCGCGGGCAACCGAAAGATCGGTAACTTACCGCAGAACCCTGGATTCCGCTGCCGCTGCATCCAGGCTACGGGAAACCGCTCAGTGCAATACTTGCCCAATCGCTGGGGCGCTGTCACGCCGGAGTCATTCCGGCCCTTAAAGCATCCCCAGGGTCCGCGGCAACCACAGCGACAGGGCCGGCCAATAGGTGATCATCATCAGAAACACCAGCATGGTCAGCAGCCAGGGGAAGCAAGCGATGCTGGTCTCGGTGAGCCCCATGCGCGCGATCCCGCTGGCCACATAGAGGTTGAGCCCCACCGGCGGGGTGATCATGCCGACCTCCATATTCACCGTGATCATCACGCCGAAATGGATCGGGTCGATCCCCAGGGCCATCGCCACCGGGAACAACACCGGCGCGGTGATAAGGATCACCGAGGTCGGCTCCATGATGTTGCCGGCCACCAGTAGCAGGACATTGACCGCCGCCAGGTAGCCGATCTGTCCGAAGCCGGTGTCCACCATCCATTGGGCGATCTGTTGCGGGATATCCTCATAGGTGAGTAGATAGGCAAACAGGACCGCGTTGGTGATGATGTAGAGCAGCATCGCCGACATGTTGGCCGAGTCCAACAGCACCTTGGGGACCCGACTCAAGGGCATATCCTTATAGACGAAGACCGCGATCACAAAGGCATAGACTGCACTGACGGCCGCCGCCTCGGTCGGGGTGAAGGCGCCTGAGTAGATCCCGCCCATGACGATCACGATCAGCAAGAGCCCCCAGACCGACTTGCGGAAGGCACGCCAGCGCGTGGCCCAGTCCGCCCGTGGCTGGCGTGGGTAGTGATTGCGACGGGCAATCCACCAGGTGGTGACCCCGAGCATGAAGGCGAGCGCGATCCCGGGGACGATGCCGGCGATGAAGAGCGCACCCACCGAGCTGCTGGTGGAGACCGCGTACATCACCATGACGATGGAGGGCGGGATCAGGATGCCCAGGCCGCCGGCGGTCGCGATGGTGCCGACCCCGAAGCGCATCGGGAAGCCCTGCTTGACCATCGAGGGCAGCAGGATGGAGCCGATCGCCACCACCGTCGCTGGCGAGGACCCGGAGACGGCGGCGAACAGTGCGCAGGCAAACACCGCCGAGAGCCCCAGGCCCCCGTGATAATGCCCGACCACGCTGGAGGCGAAGTCGATCATGCGCCTGGCGACCCCGCCGTGGGTCAGAAAGTTCCCCGCCAGGATGAAGAAGGGGATCGCCATGATCTCGAACTTCTCGATCCCGGTGAACAGCTTGAGCGCCACCGATTCGATCGGCACCGAGGTCATGGTAAACAGATAGGTGAGCACCGTGAGCCCCAGCGCGATGGACACCGGCATACCGGTGACCATCAGGATCAGCAGCAGCGCGAAGATGATCAGTGCAGTCATGACCGCCCCCCCGTGGTCCCCGCCCCATCGCGGCCTTGCCCATCATCCCCCAGGTGGCCGCCATGCAGATGTTCGCGCTCCTCGCTGAGCGTTATGGCCTCGCCGAGGAATACCGGCTCCTGGCGGCCGGCCGCCTGCGCCGCCTCCACCTCATCCTCCAGGCCCTCGACATGGGCGTGATCGGCATGCGGCAGTTCACCGGTCCGGTAGAATGACCAGGCGACCTGCAGGAAGCGAAAGCACATGAGATAGGAGCCGAGCGGAATCGCCAGATAGACGATCCACACCGGCACCTCCAGGTCGGGTGAGGTGGCATTGGTATGGGCCATCTTCCAGACGAAGCTGGCGCCGAAGCTGCCGACCATCCCGGTAAAGAGCGCCCCGGCGAAGAGCCCGAAGAGTACAAATTTGGCGCGCAGCCCCTCGCGCAGGTTATTGATCAGCACGTCCACGCCGACATGGATGCCGGTGCGCACCCCATAGGCCGCCCCGAACTTGGCCATCCACACGAACATATAGATGCACAGCTCCTGGGCCCAGCTCAGATTGAACTTGAAGAGCCAGTCATAGGCGGTGTCCCAGCCCCAGGCATTCGCCAGGCCCAGGCTATAGCGGTGCAGCACCGCGGTGAAGATGAGCAGGGTGGCGGCCCCGATGAGGAAGGCGATCAGCCATTCCTCCAGGCGATCCAGGATTCTTAGCATCGTGTCCTCCGGCGGGCCGGGGTCATGCCCCGGCCTTCTTGGTCGATCTGGCTCAGAGCTTGCTGATGTCGCTGCCGGTCGCCTGGTAGATGGACTGGATCAGCCCCTTGCCGACCCGCGCCTCCATCTTGCGATGAACCGGCGCCAAGGCCTTTTTCCAGGCGGTCTTCTGCTCGGGGGTGAGCGCGATGATCTCGCTCTTGCCACTCGCCTTGACCTTGGCCAGGGCCTCGACGTTCTCCTGCTTGGCAATCTCATTGGCATAGACGGTCGCCTCGGCCATGGCCTCTTCCAGGGCGCTACGGATATCCGCCGGCAGACCATCCCAGAAGGCCTTATTGACGATCACCGCGTAGCCCAGATAGCCGTGATTGGAGTCGGTGACGAACTTCTGGACCTCGTACATCTTCTGCGTATAGAGGTTGGAGGGCGGGTTCTCGGTGCCGTCCACCACGCCGGTCTGGAGCGCCTGATAGACCTCGCCGAAGGGGATCACCTGGGGATCGGCGCCCAGCGCGCGCATCTGCGCCTCCAACACCTTGGATGACTGGATGCGCATCTTCTGCCCGCGGAAGTCCTTGACCTCGTGCAGCGGCTTATTGGCGCTCATCACCTTGAATCCGTTATCCCAGAAGGCCAGACCCAGGACCCCCTTGTCCGCCAACTTGGCGAGCAATGCCTGGCCCACTGGACCCTGGGTCACCCGGTGGAGTTGGTCATAATCGTCAAAGAGATAGGGTAGATCGAAGACCTCGAACTCCTTGACCCCGAGCGGCCCGAACTTGGCGAGCGACGGGGCCAGCATCTGCACTGCACCGAGTTGCAGGTTCTGCATCTCATCCTTGTCGCCAGCCAGGGTGCTGTTGGGATAGACGCTCACCTCCACGCGGCCCTTGGTCTTCTCCTTGGCCAGTTGGGCGAACCGCTCGGCGGCCTTCCCCTTGGGGGTGTCGGCGGCCACTACATGGCTGAATTTGATGACGATGGGTTCATCGGCCTGAACGGCCAATGTACACAGCAGGCATAGGAGGCCGATGACGATCGAACCTGGTTTCATGATGGTCAGTCTCCGCAGTCGTGGGAATCTGTTGTCTGGCAGCCGCCGGGGTCGGCGACCCAGGGAGTTTGAACCAGACGGTCCCCTTTGACTAGCCGGCAGGCGCCAAAACGCCGATGACCGAACGGCCGGCGCGCGGCGGACGCGGAAACTCAGTGCCAGGCTTGCGGCCAAGGTTCAAACCTTAAACCCATCAAGCGTTGCGGCGAACTCCCGCGCGCGACGCGGGACCGGAATCAGACGAATATGGCCTCTCCCTGGCGGCGGCAGACGCTCAGGCCGCAGCGCGCTTGGGCGTACTCGGCGCCTCTTCCAGACTGGCCTCGAAGGCGTCGTTGACGCGGTCGCGCAGCTCCTTGCCGGGTTTGAAATGGGGGACATGCTTGCCGGCCAGTGCGACCGAATCGCCGGTCTTGGGGTTACGGCCCATCCGCGGCGGGCGAAAGTGCAGCGAGAAGCTGCCGAAGCCGCGGATCTCGATGCGTTCGCCGTTCGCCAGCGCCCCGCTCATGCGGTCGATGACCTTACGCACGGCCTCCTCCACATCCTTGTAAGGCAGGTGATCCTGCTCGGCGGCCAGCACATCGATCAGCTCGGATTTTGTCATGGTGTCAATCCTCTGAAGGGAAAGGGGGACCGGAGTGGCATCAGGACATGCCAGAGGAAGCCGAGCGGCCCCCCCTGGCGATGCCTAATGAGGTCCGACGCGCATCAGTCGCGCCCGGCCTCTTCCATCTGCTCTCTCAGGAGGTCGCCCAGGGTCGTTGCGCCGCCGGAGATATCGCGGGCATAGCCCTTGATCGCCTGCTGCTCCTCTTCCTGATCCTTGGCCTTGATGGAGAGCGAAATGGTGCGGTTCTTGCGATCCACGCCCATGAACTTGGCCTCGATCTCGTCGCCGAGCTTGAGCACCGCGCGGGCATCCTCGACCCGGTCGCGCGAGATCTCGGAGGCCCGCAGATAGCCCTCGACCCCATCGCCGAGCGAGATGGTGGCACCCTTGGCGTCGAGCTCGGTGATGGCACCGATGACGACGCTGCCCTTCTCGTGGATGGCCACGAAGCTGGAGAACGGATCGCGGTCGAGCTGCTTGACGCCGAGCGAGATACGCTCGCGCTCCGGGTCCACCGACAGCACCACGGTCTCCAACTCGTCGCCCTTCTTGTAGCGGCGCAGGGCCTGCTCGCCGGGCTCGTCCCAGGAGATGTCCGACAGATGCACCAGGCCGTCGATGCCGCCGTCCAGACCGATGAAGATACCGAAATCGGTGATCGACTTGATCTTGCCGGAGACGTGATCGCCCTTCTTGTGGGTGACGCCGAACTCGTCCCAGGGATTCATCGCGCACTGCTTGATGCCGAGCGAGATGCGACGACGCTCCTCGTCGATGTCCAGCACCATGACCTCCACCTCGTCGCCCAGGTTGACGACCTTGCTGGGGTGGATGTTCTTGTTGGTCCAGTCCATCTCGGAGACGTGTACAAGGCCCTCGACGCCCTCTTCGATCTCCACAAAGCAGCCGTAGTCCGCAATGTTGGTGACCTTACCGAAGACCCGGGTGTGCTCGGGATAGCGACGCGAGATGTTGACCCAGGGGTCCTCGCCCATCTGCTTGAGGCCCAAGGAGACCCGCTGACGATCGCGGTCGAACTTGAGGACCTTGACCTGGATCTCCTGACCGATCTCGACCACCTCGGCCGGGTGCTTGACGCGACGCCAGGCCATATCGGTGATGTGCAGCAGGCCGTCGATGCCGCCCAAGTCCAGGAAGGCGCCGTAGTCGGTGAGGTTCTTGACCACACCGGTGACCTCCTGCCCCTCTTCCAGGTTCTTGAGCAGCTGGTCACGCTCGGCGCTGTATTCCTCTTCCACCACCGCGCGGCGCGAAACCACCACGTTGTTGCGCTTGCGGTCCAGCTTGATGACCTTGAATTCCTGCTCCTTGCCTTCCAGGTAGGTGGTGTCGCGCACCGGGCGCACATCCACCAGGGAGCCGGGGAGGAAGGCCCGCACGGTGTCCAACTCGACCGTGAAGCCGCCCTTGACCTTGCCGTTGATCAGACCCTTGACCGTATCGCCGGCGGCGAACGCCTTCTCCAGATAGTCCCAGGCCGCAAAGCGCTTGGCCTTTTCGCGGGACAACCGGGTGACACCGAAACCGTCTTCGACGGCATCGAGCGCGACCTGCACCTCGTCGCCGACGGCCACCTCGAGCTGGCCATCGGGACCGATGAATTGGCTCTTGGGGATCACGCCCTCGGACTTGAGGCCGGCATTGACCACCACGCTGTCGTTGGTGATCTCCACCACCGTACCGATGACGATGGTACCGGGCTGGAGTTGGGTAGCACTCAGACTCTGTTCGAATAAATCAGCAAAGCTTTCGGTCATGGGAACTGTTTACCTGGGAGAGGCACGCTGTCCCGTCCCTTCCGGGGCGGGGGGGAAGTGTGTTAAACATCAGACCGGAGCGCACCGCGCCGGCCCGCTAGACGGTGGCCCGGGTTGACCCGGGCACACCCTTGAAGCCGCCGCCGAATCATTCGGCAGCCACCTCATGGACCTGATCGGGGAAGACGCGCCTCACCTCTTCCACGACCAGGTCAAATACATCATTGATCGACAGGGCGGTGGAATCGACCATCACCGCGTCTGCCGCCGCCCGCAGCGGGGCCACCGCCCGGTTGCGATCACGCGCATCCCGTTCGGCGATCTCCTCCACAAGGGCCGGAAGGTTAGCATCCAGGCCCTTTTCTCTCAACTGTTTATATCGACGCTCGGCACGCACCTGCGCACTGGCGTCGAGAAACACCTTGAGCCCCGCCCGCGGGAACACCACGGTCCCCATGTCGCGGCCATCCGCCACCAGCCCCGGGGGGCACGCCTGACGCCGCTGCCACTCCAACAGGGCCGCGCGGACCCCAGGGTGGACGGCCACGCGGGAGGCGGCCATGCCGGCCGTCTCGGTGCGGATCGCATCGCCCAAGTCAGCCCCATCGAGCAACACCCGGCCGCCCACGAAACTCACCCCCAGATTGCCGGCCAGCGCGGCGAGTGCCGGGGCGTCGTCCAGGTCGATCCCGCGCCGCGCGGCGGCCAGGCCCAGCACCCGATAGAGTGCCCCGCTGTCCAGGCACTGCCAGCCCAGGCGCGCGGCGAGCAGCACCGCCAGGGTCCCCTTGCCGGTCCCCGAGGGTCCGTCGATGGTGACGACCGGGACCAGGTCGGCGGCCGTCATACCCAAGACTCCTCGATCGCGAGGCCGGCCGCGGCGGCCAGCCGGGCAAACCCGGGGAAGGAGGTCTCCACATTCGCACAATCGTGGATCTCGATCGGCCCGGCCGCACGCAGCCCCGCCATCGCAAAGGACATGGCGATCCGGTGATCGCCGTGGGCCGCGATGGTCCCGGAGCCGATCGCCCCGCCGACGATGCGGATGCCGTCCGGCCTTGGCTCGGCCGCGATCCCCAGCGTTGCCAGACCCGCGGCCATCACCGCGATGCGGTCGCTCTCCTTGACCCGCAACTCCTCGGCCCCGGTGAGTACCGTCTCACCCGCGGCGCAGGCGGCGGCGATGAACAGCGCCGGGAACTCGTCGATAGCCAGCGGCACCTGGTCCACCGGGATCGCGATCCCGCGAAGGGGCGCCGCGCGCACCCGCAGGTCGGCCAGCGGCTCGCCCGCGGCGGTGCGCTCGCCCGAAAGCTCGATATCCGCACCCATGGCACGCAGGATGTTGATCACCCCTAGGCGCGTCGGGTTGATGCCGACCCCCGTGAGCGTCAGGTCCGAACCCGGGGCGATGCTCGCCCCCACCAGAAAAAAGGCGGCGGAAGAGATATCCGCCGGGACCTGGAGCCGGCCGCCGATGAGCCGCCCGCCCCCTGATCCTGAGCCAGTCAGGCAGACCCGTGGACCCTGGCGGCACACCGGATAACCGAAACCGGCGAGCATCAACTCGGTGTGGTCGCGGGTCGGCGCCGGCTCGGTGATACAGGTTTCGCCCGCGGCATAGAGCCCGGCCAGCAGCAGGCTGGACTTGACCTGGGCGCTCGCCACCGGCAGCCGGTAATCGAGCCCGGTAAGCCCCGCCACCGGGTGGATGTGCAGCGGCGCGGTGCCGGTCGCGCTGGCCTCGATGTGCGCCCCCATGAGCGCCAGCGGCTCGGTGACCCGCCGCATGGGCCGCCGCGAGAGCGAGTCATCGCCGGTCAGGGCAGTCGCAAAGCACTGCCCGGCCAGGAGTCCCGCCAGCAGGCGCATGGAGGTCCCCGAGTTGCCCATCTCCAGCGGACCGTCCGGGGCGCGCAGACCGCGCAGCCCCACCCCGTGGATCAGCACCCGACCCGCGTCAGGCCCCTCGATCGCAACCCCCAGGCGACGAAAGGCGCGCAGGGTAGCGAGCGCGTCGGCGCCCTCCAGAAAGCCCTCGATGTGCGTGTCGCCCTCGGCAATGGCCCCGAGCATGATCGCACGGTGTGAGATCGACTTGTCCCCCGGCACCCGCAAACGCCCGCGCAGGCCGCCCCCAGCCGCGTCGGGCCGGACCAGAAATCGAAGGTCAGGGGGTAAAGCCAAGGGTGCTCCGGGGCCGCGTTGGTGGGGGGGTTGGAAAAGCCAGCCATTCTAGCCCCGCGGGCACTCACGGGTAAACCCGAAAGTCCGCGGCCTCCGCTTGCCGAGTCAACGGTTTATCGACGCGCGACCAACAGCGCCGTAGAATCGCCGTCCTAGCGCCCCGCGCACCCCGCAACCTGAGACCCCCCACGGTAGAACAACGCAACGCCGCGCGCCGCGGCGGACTCATGGAATTTCAACGACTCCCGGAATGACAATCACCATGGCGACCACGCAAAGCATCACCGAAAAACAACGACGCTGGCTCAAGGGTGAGGCCCACTCACTCAAACCCGTGGTCATGGTCGGCCAGGCCGGTCTCACGGCCGGGGTGCTGGCCGAACTCGACCTGGCCTTGAGTCACCACGAACTCCTCAAGGTCAAGGTCGCCGCCGGGGACCGCGAAGTCCGCGACGCCATCATCGCCCCCCTGGTCGAGCACAGCGGGGCGACGCTGGTGAACCGCATCGGCAACATCGCCGTGCTCTACCGGGCGAACCCCAAGAAGCCCAGCCCGCTCGCCTTGCCGGCCGTCTGAGCCGAGCCGCCGCCCATGACCGGCCTGCGCGAGAAGCTGGCACTGCACGGGTTCGAGTCGAACGACGACTACGAATTCCAGGTGCGTTGCCTGCTCGATAGCCCGATCCGCACCCTGCGTACGCTCGCGATCGAGGGCGATTCGGAGCGCCGCAAGACCGCCTTCGCCACCGCGCTCGCCCGCGCACTGGATTTCCCCCATCGCCTGTATCTGGACTTCACCGAGGCCCACCCCGCCCCGCCGGACCTGATCCTGCCGCTGGCCGAGGACGAACTGGGGCGCACCGAGCCACCCATCGACCCCCTGGACCAGGTGGTGAGCGAGGCCTGCGCCCAGAGCGAGGGCGAGCCTACGGTGTTGATCCTGGACCAGTTGCAGGCGGCCGATTTCCGCGAGCACATCCGCATCCACCGCCTGATCGCGGATTGCTTCTGGGAGGTGCGCGGCGGGCGTTATTACGCCAACCCGCGTCATCTGCTGCTGTTTCTGATCTCCGAGTCACCCCTCTATCACGCGCTGCAAAAAACCAGCTTCCGGGTCTGGATCGGCCGCGTATCCGAACACCCCATCGAGTTTCTGCCCCCGGACTTCGGGCTGGACGCGGCGGCCCAACCGCTATTCGACGCGCTGGCAGCGCTCTTCCGCGCCCTGGGCAGCGTCCCCACCCGCAGCGAGTTCGCACACATCCTCACCGACCTGCAACTGCATGTGCGCACCGCGGAGCACTTGCGCCTCAGCTTGTATGGTCGGGCGGAGGGGATCGCCCGAGAGGCGCTCGCGGCACCCGGCCTCACCGCCCCCCTGGACGCGGTCATCGAGGCCGCTCAGACCCTGCTTGTCTCCGAGCATATTGAGCTGCGCGGGGACTGACGCGTTCGCGTCGACCTGTCAATAGAGCCCCTCCCGCGATCCCCGGTGACTGGGGCCGCTCTCAGCGGTCTTGGCAGCCGGCGTTGTCCGGCCAATCGCAGACCTGCAACTCGGCATTGAATTCGAGCCCCGCTGGACACTCGAAGTAGTGGGCCACGCCCCAATCGCACTTACAAAACGATGTGCAACTATCGGGATTTGGCAGATGGAGTGAAAATTCGCCGTTGGTGGCTGGGCAGGTAACCTTCTCACAGCCCTTCTTGTCCTCGTCGGCGGCCTGCGCCATGGCCATGAAGCTCAGAACCAGGGCGGCGGCGAGCGTGCCGCGGATCGGGTGGCGGAACACAGTCATTATTGTTTCTCCAGCGGTACGATTTGAGTGCCCAACGGCTTTTCCGGGAACTTGAAGCCCAGGTAGGTCGAATTACTGATCCCCATTAAGACCAGCAATGAATCGGAGAATTCAGGCATTGAAATACCAGTCGCTACATCGGAAATGAATATCACGCCGAGGATACCCGTCCAGATCACCGTTTGCAGGCGCGGGAAACTCATCCCGGTACCACCGTCGCAGATATCGCGAAAGAATCCCCGTGGTCGCACGGTTGGCGGTGCTAGCAGCCTGTCGGACTTGATGGCGTAACCGATTGATTAAAAAGGAAAACGACTTTTTGGCGCAAAAGAGGAAACTCTTTGCATTCAATCGGTTGCATCACTAAGTCCGACAGCCTGCTAGTAGCGCAGCCAAACGCACCTCAATGGGTTGCCGCCCAACCCGGTCGTCCTCGGGGAGTGCCTTGAGCTGATCTTCAAGCTTGGCGATCTCCGCCGCCTTGGTGCCATCCCCGATGACCAATGCACCCAACCCGGTCGCCCCGCTGATTCCCAACAAGATCAGTACCTGGTCCGGGATATGCTCAATTAGCCCGGTGTTGAGCCAGACACCCACAAAGGTGAGAACCACCAGCAGCCCCCAAAACGCCATTTGGCTCTTGCCAAGACTGTAGGTGCCATCGCGAAAGTCGCGCAGTGCGCTCCTATCGCGAATAAGCCACCAGTACAGCACCCCGAAAATCACCAAGCCTGCCACCAAGGTGCCATTCATCTTGCCCTTGGTCGTCACGGAGAACTTCAATTCATCGGTGGCAACGGGTAGCGCTGCTGAGGAACCGATCGCCAATGTGATCGGAAATGTCATCAGATATCCATCGTGTTGCTTTGCGAGCAGCTTCTTCCATTCGCCGCGACTGTCATTGCTCTCTGGATCGCGTGACAGACGGAACGAAAGAATGAGATCTCCGGCACCGTTCTGCGTGGCCAAGGGCTCACCGATGCTCTTCATGACGACATCATCGAGGACGAGCAGAACGCCGGTCGCCTTGGAATTGGTGACGGCCAGCCGATGGTTGCCTGCGACCTTCACCTGAACGGTGTCCCCCATCTTGAACTCCCGCTGCGGTTCGACCAAGCGCGCGGTCGCGCGTTGCTCCGCATTTTTCACTGCTGGTGCGACCTCGGCATTTGCCTTGGCGTCAGCTCCCGCCTGTTGCTCGGACACCGCCCCCGTTGGCGCAACAGCAGGCCCCTGCGCTGTGGCGACTCCCATCTCAACCGACAACACCGCCAATAGCAAACCCAACGCCAACGTACGCATAGGAAGCGCTCCTCTTTCAACATTTTCTCGAAACATCTCGTGACTCTCCAAGCGCCTTGGGGCTTTCCGAATTTCCCGGGGCATCGATCAGAGCTCCACCCAACCAACCTTTCGCAGTTCCGGTGAGTAGCTCACGCTTAACCGACGGGGTCTTCCCCTGCAAGGGACGCGGCGCTTTACCACGCGCAATAACGTCCGAGCAAATCAAGCCCGAAAGGCGGCGCGCCGCCTTATGACTTGGTACGTCAGCACCGCGCCGGTAGCGAGACGGATGGGGTCACGAGACGGATGGGGTCAGGTCTTGACTTGTGCCTCGCCGCCACGCTGAGGTCCACCACGGACGATCTTGCTGATACGCGAGTGGTGCAGCCCGAAGTAGTCGCCAATTTCCTGCATTGTATACCCGCCGCTGGCGTAGGCGGCCTT
>NZ_CAJAXH010000242.1 GCF_903946935.1 uncultured Thiodictyon sp. | reverse complement strand
TCACGAAGGTTCACGCACGGGGCCTCGGACAGTAAGGGGACCGACGTGCTTTATACCCGGGCCACCTGGCGTTGTCCAGTGTTGCGGACAACCGCCGGTTGCAACAGAGAGTCCTGGCTAGAACGGTTCCGCCCTGGGGCAGTTCCTGGTGTCGCTTGACATCAGGCATCCAAGACACGACGCGGCCATGGCGGCGCGGCGGATTTCGCCCGCAAGGCCGCCGACACCGCAATTGGTCGCGCCACGCGGCCGGGATTGACCTAAGATTGGCGGTTCCCTGGGTGCGTCCCGGTGGCCGTCGGTCGGTGTGCCAGCGGTGCGGGCGCTCCCCCCGATCAGATCGATGTGAGTCAGAGGAATTTGCGATGTCAGACAACTGGCGCTTTGTGGCGCGCCCCGGCGCGGCGGATACCATTTATGGGCTGGATTTGAGCCCCGACGGCACGCGCGTCGCCACCGCGAGTTGGGACAGCGCGGTACGGGTGATGGACCTGCAGGAGGGGCGCACCCTGCATACGTTGCGCGGCCATGAGGGCCGGGTTTACTCGGTGGCCTTCCACCCCGACGGGCAACTGCTTGCCTCCGGCGGGACCGACGCGGTGGTGCGCGTCTGGGATACCCAGGCGGGAGCGCTGCGCTGGAGTCAGAGCGGGCACACCAGCCTGATCTACGGCGTCGACTTCCAGCCCCAGGGGCGGTTGCTCGCGTCCGGCAGTGAGGATGGGACCGTCGCCATCTGGACGATCGAGGGTGAGCTGGTCCACCACATTGAGGGCCACAATCAGTATGTCCAGGGCGTCGCCTTCAGCCCGGATGGGCGGGTGCTGGCCTCCGGCAGCCGTGACTGCAACCTGCTGCTGTGGGATGTGGAGAGCGGCGCCGAGGTCGGGCGGCTGGCGGTGGTCCACAACGGCATCAATAGTGTGCGCTTTACGCCCGACGGCAAGCGCGTGCTCTTGACCAATGTGGACGGTTCGGTCGGCATCTGGGATCTCGCGACCGGGGAACTGCTGCTGGAGCGCAACGAGCACCGCTATCCGGTGTGGTCGGCAGTCTTCAGCCCGGACGGGACGACCTTTGCCACCGCGAGCGCGGATCGGACTGTCATCCTGTGGGACGCGGCCACCGGCGCCCAGCTCGGCCGCTTTACCGGCTATGCCGGCGATGTCTATGCCCTGGAGTTCACCCCGGACGGCCACACGCTGGTCTCGGGGAGCGCCGACAAGACCATCCGTCTGTGGAGTCGGGACCTGTCCGAGCCGCAGTGGCAGGCTATGACCGATCGCTGGCAGGCGAGCGCTGAGGCGGAGGCCGAGTCACTGGCGCCCGTCGTGGCCAAGCCGGCCCAAGCGGCGGCGCAGGGCGGGATGTTCGGGCGGCTGTTCGGGCGGCGCTGAACCGAAATCCGGGAATGACTCACGCCAAGGCGCCAAGCTCGCCAAGCAACGCGACAGGGTAATTCGGCATCCAGACTACCCGACAGGTAAGTCGCGAACCGCCGAGAAGGTACTGAAAGACCTTGGCGAGCTTGGCGTCTTGGCGTGATAACTGCTCATTCTGGGCTGGCCGGGGCGCGACGCCCCGGCCCCTCAGCCCTGCGCGCCCATCTCCCGTGCGCGCTCGCGGCGGTTGCTGAGGTCCGCGGTGGCGGCGGGCGCGGTGGACTCGGGCCAGCCGGCGCAGTGGCGTTCGATCAGGTCGGCGAGACCCTCGATGTGCGCTGGACCATCGTTCAGACAGGGGATGTAGCCGTAGGACTGGCCGCCGGCCTCCAGGAAATAGTCGCGGTTCTCCACCGAGATCTCCTCGATGGTCTCCAGACAGTCGGCCGAGAACCCGGGCGAGATGACCTGTATCGATTTCACCCCCGCGGCGGCCCAGGCCTTGAGGGTCTCGTCCGTGTAAGGTCGCAGCCATTCCTGGAGGCCGAACCTGGACTGGAATGAGAGTAGCCAGCGGTCCTTCTCCAGCCCTAACTGTTCAACTACCAGGCGCGTGGTCTTTTGACACTGGCAGTAGTAGGGGTCGCCGTTGAGGAAATAGTCCTTGGGGATGCCATGGAAGGAGAACAGCAGCCGCTCGGGCTCCCCGTGCTCGGCCCAGTAGGCGCGGATACTCGCGGTCAGGGCGGCGATATAGCCGGGGTCGTCATGGTACTGGGTGATGAAGCGCAGCTCCGGGAGCCAGCGCCAGGTCATCAGCTCACGCGCCACCGCATCGAAGGTGGAGGCCGTGGTGGTGGCCGAATACTGGGGGTAGAGCGGGAGCACCAGGATGCGCCGGACATTGGCGGCACGCAGTTGCGCCAGTGCGCTCGTGATCGAGGGGTGGCCGTAGCGCATGCCGAGCGCGACCTGCACCGGCCCGGGGAAGCGGGCGTCGAGCGCCGTCTGCATGGCCGCCGCCTGGCGCTTGGCGATCAACAGCAGGGGTGAGCCCTCCGCTGTCCACACCGCCTGATAGGCCCGCGCCGAGCGCGCCGGGCGTACCCGCAGGATGACGGCGTGCAGGATCAGCCACCAGATCGGGCGTGGCAGTTCCACCACCCGCGGGTCCCACAGGAATTCGGCCAGATAGCGGCGCACCGCCGAGACCGTCGGGGCCTCGGGGGTACCCAGGTTCACCAGCAACACGCCCAGGCATTCTGGGGCGTCGTGGTGTGGCTCTGGGCTATTGGCATAGATCATCGTGCCGTCTCGTTGTTTTGACCCGCGCGTCAGTGCGTGCGGGTCGCTCGTTGCCGCGCGGAGCGCGGGCGGTGCTGGCTCAAATCCCGGCATAGCGGCTGATCCTTTAGTCCTGGGCCTGGGCGGATAGGTGTTGGAACAGGGCGCGGAAGCGCTGGGGGTCCGGGGTGCCGAACACCGGGTCATCGGCGCGCGGGGCCAGGGCATCGAGCGCGTCCCAGTCGGCCGTCTCGAGCCATTTCCGGGCGATGGGGAAGGCCTCGGTGTCCTCCAAGGACAGATGCTCGCGCATGGTCGCCACAAACTCCCGGCCCTGGGCCTCGACTTCGTCCCGGAGCAGTACCTCTTCGTGGACGATGCCGTCCAGCGAACGGCGAAAGCGCTTGTTCAGATGGATGACGATGCCGTGCTGGCGCATCAAGACGTCGAAGACGTCGCGTTGCTCCGCCCCCTTTTCCAGGGTGCGGCGAAAGATCAGGTCTTCCGTGGGGTGATGGATGGTGTCGGCGTAGCTGTCCATATACTCCAGCATCTGGCAGAAGAGTTCATAGTCGGGCTCGTGGCCGGCATGGAAGCGCTCCAGCAGCACATCGAACAGGTCGAGCAATTGTGTCTGGCGCAGATGGTCCTGGGCGAGACGTTGCATGAGTGGGTGCATGGGCGCATGACTCCAGGTTGAAGGGGCGGATCGTCGCGGCTGGATGACGGGTGCGGCACGGCGGGCCCGTCCCGGTCGCCACCGGGCGAGCCCAAACCACTCTAATAAGGCATTGCGGCGGCGTTGCCAAGCGCTAAAGGGCCGATGGCGCCCGACCAGGCGCACCCCCGGTTGGGCAACCGGTCGCCCGCAAGGGGCAAAATCGCTGTCCGATGGGCCGCGCGGGGCGCGACGCCGCCCCCACGAGGGCCTTGGTTTCCGGGGCGTTTCAACCACCGGACGCCCCCCGGTGCCGCCGCCGTCGCGCCAGTCGACGCCACACCCAGCCCGCGGGGGCATCTTCTCCGGTGACCAGATAATGCAGCACATGCGGGTCGTGCAGGGTCCAGTCCATAACGGAGCGCGCGCCCTCACGGGCGCAGAAGAGGACCTGATCGCCCTTGCGGACCCGCAGCGCCAAGTCCGGGAGTAGATGACGCTCGTCGTTGTGCTCCAACAGCAGCGGGATTACCGGCAGTTGCCGGGTGCGCTCCCGCGGGTCGGCGAGCAGGAGCCCCAGGGTCAGCGCGGCCGCGTGCTCATCCCCTGCACACAGTGCGGGTGCCTGGTCCGCCGCGATCGCGATCTGCCAGACCTCAGGGATCTCCGTGTCGAGCAGTCCGCAGAGCCGACTGAGCAACTCGCAGGCCCAGGCCGGGTCTTGAAAGCGTGAGAGTGTGAGAAATTCCCAGAGCATAGGCAGGGTGAGGCGCACGCGGATACCATCGGCGATGATCATGCTCGGGTGCATGATCACCTGCGCCCCGACCCGCTGGAATAGTTCGCTATTGTCCAGATGATTCTTGCGCGCGACCACGAACAGGTCGCGGTTGAGTTGGCGCGCCGTCATGATGATGGAGAGGTTGGTCGCATCGTCGTCCGTGCCGGCCACCAGGGCGACCGCGCGCTCGATATGGGCCTGTTCGAGAGTGGGGGCGCCGGTGCCCTCTCCTTGAACGAAGCCCCCCTTGGGCGGGTCGGTCAGTTGCGGGTCGGCGTCCACCACCACCAGGTCCAACCCCTGCCCCTTGAGGTGCCGATACATGGCGCGGCCGAAGCGCCCATAGCCGCACAGGATCCAGAGACCCTTGGCGGGGGGGTCGCGCGGTTCCGGCAGGGGGGTGCCGGTCTCGCCGATCAGCCAACTGCGCAGCAGCGTGAGGCAGGGCGCCTCGATGGCGATGGCCATGTGCAGGGCGAAGGTATCGAATGGGTCGTAGATGTGGTCGGTGCCGAACGAGTTCAGATTGGCCGCGACGTGATCTGAATCGGTTCGGCACACCACCCGCAGACTGGGGCGCAGCAACTTGCTCGCGATGGCGATCTTGAGGTTGGTTTCGTTGACATCGGTTAGTGCCACGACCCCCAGACAGCGCGGGTGGTCGAGTCCGGCGGCCAGCAGATTGGACGGTCGGCGGGCATCGCCGGTCAGGGCCGGTACATATTCGCGCAGATTCTCCAGCAGCAGCAGGCTCACCCGCTCCGGGTCGAGGTCGATCACCACCGCGCGGCGGTGCCGGTCGGTGAGTGCCCGCACCAGGGCGCCGCCGGTCTGACCATAGCCGCAGACCAGATAGAAGGGGTCGCGCAGCCGCTGCACGCGGGCGCGAAAGCGTCGCTCGGCGAGCGCCCGGCTAAAGGTGGCGTCCTGTAACAGGGCGATCAGGGTGCCGGCGGCATAGATCCAGATGGCCACAGTGCCGAAGATGGTCGCCGTGACCCAGAGCCGCTGGGCGTCGGTAAAGGGGTAGGGAATCTCGCCGAAGCCGATGGTGGTGGAGGTATAGGCGACCACATAGAAGGCGTGGAAGAAGCCCATCGACCAGGGGTGGCCGGCGCCGTCCTGACCCGGGATCAGCACCAGGCCCATTATTGCCACCGCGTAGCTGGCGATCAGCATGATGAGCGGCGCGCGCATGCGCCGCATGATGAGGAAGACAATGCTGTCCATGGCGGGGCGGGCGCGGCCGGACGCCTAGCGCCGCAGCAGGAAGGTTTCGATCACCAGCAGGATCACCGAGATGACATTGGCGATCATGGCCCCGGCCGTCAGCGACACGATACTGGCCATGGTCCCGGCGGCGAGGCCGTCGGCGGTCGCATAGACCGCGACGATCCACACCAGGGCTGCCGCCGTCAGTTGCAGCATGGCCACCAGGCTGGTGGCGAGCAGGAGCGCGCCGACCTGGGAGCGGTCGCCGAACTTCAGCACCGTGGCGATCAGGTTCACCACGATCACGGCGAAGAGCTCCCACTTGTGATGGTGGGCCGGATTGTCGATATCGCCGAGGACGAACCCGAAGTTGAGCGTCAGTGCCAGGACGATAAAAAAACCGAAGACGACCTTCTCGGGGTTCATAGGGGGTCCGATGGGGCTCCGTAGGATGGTAGGTAAGCGGGGCGCGGGACGCGGACGCCTATTGTGACTGCAATTTTATCTTCGTCAAGACAGCGGTTTGCGCTGCACCCCGGCGCGGGCGAGATCGTCCAGATAGGCCTGCCACAGCCGCTCCTGATTGGCCCCCAGGTAGTGTAGATACTCCCAGGAGTAGAGCCCCGTGTGGTGCCCGTCGTCGAAATTCAGTCGCACGGCATAGTTGCCGATCGGGTCGATCGCATCGATGCCGACGTCCTCCTTGCCGACCTGGAGCGTCTCCTGGCCCGGGCCATGTCCCTGGACCTCGGCCGAGGGCGAGTAGACCCGCAGATATTCGCAGGTGAGGTTAAAGTGCGAGCCGTCATCGAAGCTCAGCTCCAGGATGCGGGATTGCCGATGCAGGTTGAGTTCGGTGGGTGTGGGCATGCGGTCCTCAGAGGATATAGCGCGACAAGTCCTCATCTGCCGCCAGTTGGGACAGGTTGAGGTCGACATAGTCGGCGGTGACGGTGACGGTGACCCGGTCCAGGTCGGATGCGTTGTAGGACACGTCCTCCAGCAGGCGCTCCAGCACCGTGTGCAGGCGACGCGCCCCGATGTTCTCGGTGTGCTCGTTGACTTGCCAGGCGATCTCGGCCAGGCGGCGGATGCCGTCCGGCGTGAACTCCAGTTTGACCCCTTCGGTCGCGAGCAGCGCCCTGTACTGGTCGGTGAGCGAGGCGTCCGGCTCGGTCAGGATGCGCACGAAGTCCTCGGTGGTCAAGGCCTTGAGCTCCACCCGGATGGGCAGGCGCCCCTGTAGCTCGGGGATCAGGTCGGAGGGCCGCGCCAGGTGGAACGCGCCGGAGGCGATGAACAAGATGTGATCGGTGCGCACCGAGCCGTGTTTGGTCGAGACCGTGCTGCCCTCCACCAGCGGCAGCAGGTCGCGCTGCACGCCCTCGCGCGAGACATCGGCCCCGGACATGCCCTCGCCGCGGCGGGTCACCTTGTCGATCTCGTCCAGGAACACGATGCCGTTCTGCTCGACATTCTCGATGGCGCGCAGCTTCAACTCCTCCTCGTTGACCCGCTTGAGCGCCTCCTCGTCGCGCAGCAGCTTGCGGGCATCCTTGATGCGCAGCTTGCGCCGCTTGGTGCGGCCCTGGCCCAGGTTCTGGAACAGCCCCTGGAGCTGGCTCGTCATCTCCTCCATCCCGGGCGGGGCCATGATCTCGACCCCCATGGGCGCGGCCGAGACCTGGATCTCGACCTCGCGCTCGTCCAGTTCGTTGGCCCGCAGCTTGACCCGGAACTTCTCCCGGGTGGCCGAGTTGCTGGGGGTGGCGCGGCTCTCCTCCTCGAAGCCCCCGGGGGGCGGCAGCAGTGCATCGAGGATGCGCTCCTCCGCGGCCGCCTCCGCTAGGTCGGCGAGCCGGGACATCTCCTGCTCGCGCGCCAGCTTCACGCCGATATCCGCCAGGTCGCGGATGATGGACTCGACGTCGCGGCCCACGTAGCCCACCTCGGTGAACTTGGTGGCCTCGATCTTGATGAAGGGGGCGTTGGCCAGCCGCGCCAGGCGCCGCGCGATCTCGGTCTTACCGACCCCGGTGGGACCGATCATCAGGATGTTCTTGGGCGTGATCTCGGTGCGCATCGGCTCCGGGATCTGCATCCGCCGCCAGCGGTTGCGCAGCGCAATCGCCACCGCGCGCTTGGCCTCGTCCTGGCCGACGATGTGCTTGTCCAGTTCGGCGACGATCTCTTGGGGGGTGATTTCCGGCATGGGATTGAAGGTCCTGGATGGGCCGCCTGGCCGGGCGGCGCGGCGTGATGCGGAAAAAGCCTGTTGGTCCGCAAATAAACGCAAATAAACAATAGCTTGAGAATTCGGTTGCGGTCGCGCCCCGGACCTGAGCGGAGGCGATCTCCCAAGTGGCTGATTTTTTCGTTGCGTTGTCTCAAGTCTGCGCGGTCTCACCGCTTCTTCGGGCGCTAAGAATGCGGGTCGGGCGCGGATTGCGCAAGCCTAGCGTCCTTCCACCGGCCCGGCCGTCAGCTCCTCGATGATCAGATTGTGGTTGGTGTAGACACAGATATCCGCGGCGATGTGCAGCGCGCGCTCGACGATCTCCCGCGCCGAGAGTTCGGTATTTTCCAGCAGCGCCCGCGCCGCCGCCTGCGCAAAGGACCCGCCCGAGCCGATCGCCATCAGGTTGTGTTCCGGCTCGATCACGTCGCCGGTGCCTGAGATGATGAGCGAGGACTGGGCGTCGGCGATACACAGCAGGGCCTCCAGACGGCGCAGCATCCGGTCGGTGCGCCAGTCCTTGGCCAGCTCCACCGCGGAGCGCACCAGGTGTCCCTGATGCTTCTCCAGCTTGCCCTCGAAGCGTTCAAACAGTGTAAAGGCGTCGGCGGTGGCCCCGGCGAAGCCGGCGATCACCCGATCCTTGTACAGCCGGCGCACCTTGCGGGCGTTGCCCTTCATCACCGTGGGGCCTAAAGACACCTGACCGTCGCCGCCGATGACGACCTGGTCGCCGCGGCGTACTGAGAGGATGGTCGTACCGTGAAAGATTGTCGCCATGAGGGCTCCGGGGTTGGTCGCCGAACCGGCGGATGGCGCATTCTACGCCAGCGCCGCTTGGATCTCGTAGGAGCGGCCCCCGGCCGCGACCGGTTGTCGCGAGGTGCGGCGGCCCGGGTGATGATCGACACCGGCTGCGCCACGTCTGAAACCCGGGGCTGCGGAAATTCTTGCAGCAGTCTGCACCCTTAACCCGGTATGGGGTAAGCTAGAGTCCCACCGGAAACCCTTCAGGAGCGAGTCGACGATGAGCAAACTCGATAAGATTGAACTGGCGGAGATGCTGGCCGAACTGCGTGCCCAACTGCTGGCGGCCCAAAGCGAGGGGGCGGGCAAAGACCTGAAGCTTGAGATCAGCGACGTGGAGATCGAGGTCCAGATCGAGACCACGAAAAAGGCGGACGGCAAGGGCGGGGTCAAATTCTGGGTCTATAACGCTGAGGCCGGCGTGAGCGGCTCCGAGGCGATGACCCATCGGCTGAAGCTCAAGCTGCGGCCCACGGGGCCGAATGGTGAGGCACCGGTACGGGTCGGTGCCAGCGGCTCCCTGCCCAAGTAGCCTCCGCAGGGCCGGATTTCGTCAATGGACAAGACCCTCTTGGTCATGGTGTTCGTCCCGACGACCGACGCCGCGGATACCGACTACCATGGGCTTCAAGGCCAGATCGGTACCGGCTATCCGGTCGGTCCTGACCTGATCCTCACCGCCCGCCATCTGCTGGACCCGCAAGCCCCGAAGCGCCGGGATGCTCGCTACCCGATCAAGGTGCGCTGGCACTCCTATCGCGCGCACCAGCAGGCCGGCCCCGACGGCTGGGTCGCGATCCCGGACACGGCCGTCATCTGCCCGGAGTGCGAAACCCTGGACGCCATGCTGCTGCGCTGCCTGCCTCCGGATGGGGCGCCGGGTTGGGGCATCCTCTCCGAGGAAGCGCCCACCGATCAGATGCAGTGGAGCAGCGAGGGTTTCCCCGACGCCGGCGACTATCAGGACGAGCGCCATCCTTGTTCTTTCGGCGGCTCCTGCTTTTCCAAGGCGCCGGACGCGGACTACTTTGAACTCGTGGCCGCCGCGCCACCAGCAGGGGAGGACGACTGGCGCGGCGCCTCCGGCATGCCCATCTTCGTCGGCCGGCGCATCCTGGGCGTCGCCCGGCAAGTCCCCATGAGGTTCGGTTCCCAGCGCTTGCACGCCACGCCCGCGCGGCGGTTGCTCGCCGACCGGAGGTTTCGGGAGGCCCTGGGATTCGATGAGCGTCAGGCCCGGGTGGCCAAGGCCAGGGGCGAATTGAGCGGGGTCCTGGCTCCGAGTCCGGCCGCCCTGGATGCGCTGGCCAAGGCCCTGGGCTGTGAGGGCAGCCTTGCCGGGCTTGCGGACCCGGGGCAGCGTGCCGAGCGGGTCGCGGCCTGCCTCCTGGACACCGATATCCGCTCGGCCATCGAGTCCCTGCGTCAGGCCCACCGCGGGGCCGGGCCGGCGGCGGCGGAGCCCCTGGTCAAGTCCGCCTGCCTGGTCGTCCCCGCGCTCTTCCTGCAGGGCGTTGTCTTGGACACGAAGGGCCTGCTTAAACTCGCCCTGGTGCCGCTCCCGGCCGGTACCCGCACCGTCGCGGAGCTGATCATGGCGGGCGTGGATGGCCGCCCGGCCCTGTTTCGTCCCCGAGAGCGCGAGGACGATCAGCCCGCGGGTACCCTGAGCCTCCCGTTGCCCCCGGAGCAAGGGATCGGCGTTGGCCTGAGCGCGTCCCTGGCGGCCCACCTGGACCCCTTTCTCGATCCCGGGCGGGAGGCCGTCGCGGGGCGGCGCAGCTGGTTCGACGACTATCTGCTCGGTACCTTCGACCGGAGCGAACCGGGCGCCCCGGTGCGTCAGACCAGGGAGCGTATCGAGCGCACCGCGGACCTGCTGGAGGCCCGGCGGCGGGACACCGGCCAGACCTACTATATGGTCTTCTTTCTGCCGGATGACCTGACCGCGCGTGCGCGTGTTGAGGCCCTGGTCGCCGACCTGAAGCGGGACTATCCGCCCGTCACCTTCCTCGGCCTGGACTCGGCCTTCAACCAGGAGCGCGCCGATCGCCGGTTGGTCGACCCCTTCTGCCGCATGCTGCCCCTCAGGCCCCAGACCCCCGGAGACCCAGGACCATGAGACTGCTCAAACACCGCCATGGCGAGGCCATCACCCTGCCGGGACCGCCGCAGGCCCCGGAGCAGGTCCACTGCTTCGACCAGCGCGAGATCGATGCCGTTCACGCCGCGCTGGCCGCCCGCCGGCCGCTCCTGGTGCGCGGCGAGCCGGGGGTGGGCAAGAGCCAACTGGCCCGTGCCCTGGCCCTGGATCTCAAGATGGCCTATGTGCAGCACGTCATCGACATCCGCACCGAGTCGCGTGACCTGCTGTGGCACTTCGACGCCGTCGGCCGGCTCGCCGATGCCCAGTTACGCGGGGCGCTTGCCGGTCAGTGCGGGGAGCGGGTGGCCGCCGAGGCGGCGAGTGCCGCCCTTCAGCAGGACCTGGCCGTCGAGCACTATCTGTATCCAGGCGCACTCTGGTGGGCCTTCGACTGGGCCGGCGCGCGCGACCGGGCCATCGCCCGCCGCCGCCCGGTGCCTGAGCCCATGCCCGGCTGCGACCCGGCCAACGGTGTGGTGGTCCTGATCGACGAGATCGACAAGGCCGAGTCCGATGTCCCCAACGGCCTGCTGGAGGCACTGGGCGCCGGCTGCTTCACCCCCCAGGGCATGACCGAACCGGTGGTCATGCAGGGACCGGCCCCGCTGGTCATCATCACCACCAACGAGGAGCGCGCCCTGCCGGACGCCTTCCTGCGCCGGTGTCTGGTGCTCGTCCTGGCCCTGCCCGCCGACGCGCAGGCACTCGAGGATCACCTGGTGGCGCGCGGTCAGGCCCATTTCCCGGCGGCAGATGCCACGGTGCTGCGTACCGCCGCGCAACAACTCGTCCGCGACCGCAAGACGGCCGAGCACGCCCATTGGCGCCCGCTGCCCGGTCAGGCCGAATATCTGGACCTGGTGCGGGCGGTGCTCGAACTGGGCGCGACGCCCGCGGAGCAAGAGGCGCTGCTGGCGACCATCGGCGGCTATGTGTTGCAAAAGCACCTGGGGACGCCGGGGTGAGCGAAGGGCGAGCCCCCAGCGGTTGCTGCGGACGGGCCGACCTGCTGCGCGCACTGGTGCAGGGCGGGGCGCCGCTGCTTGGGTCCACTGCGGCCTTGTTGGGGTATGTCGAGCAGCCTTTCTTGGTCCGGATCGACCTTAGGCCGGGACGCCCGAGGTTGTCGGCGACGGTGGTCGTCTCAGGACTACCGCCTGCGCAGGTTGCCGAACAGCCCCTGGCGAATGCCAAATTCTGGCGCCTCGATGCCTACGAGTCACTCCCGACTGAAGAGCCCGATCCCGAACCCACCCCCGCCGCGGTCCCCCTGGGTTGGACCAGCCGCCCCGGCACGCCGCCGGTCATGCACCCACTGGCCGCCTGGCCGGACCTGCGCCGCCGCCTGAACCCGCGGCTTGCCGCGCCGCGCGACGGTCCCGAGCCGGACCTGGAGCGCCTGGTTGCCCGGCTGGGCCGCGGGCTCCTGCTGGAGCGGTTGCCGCGGCGGCAACAGCGCTGCTTAGGCCCGGCCCTGCAAGTCATCTTCGACCGCAGCGAACACCTGGTGCCCTATTGGGGCGATCAGGATTTGGTGGCCGGCGACCTGGCCCGGCTGCTGCCCATCGGCGCACTGACCCGCGGCGTCTTCCACGAGGGGCTGACCGCACCGCGCCTGTTGGACCGACCGGACGGCGGCTACCGACCGCCCCCCGCGGGCGGGCTGGTCCTGGTCCTGGGCGACCTGGGCAGTCTGGCACTGGGCGCACCGGCCGAGTCCTGGCTCCTGCTGGGCCAGCGCCTGGCCGCGGCCGGCTGCCGGGCGGTCGCCTTGGTGCCCTGTCGGCCGGGGCGGGTCCCCAAGGCCCTGCGGCGGCTGTGGGACCTGGTCGAGTGGGAGCGGCCGGCCGGGGTGGGTTCCCTGGTGGCGCTTGGCGTTGGCGCGGCCGGGGATGACGCCCAGTCCGCCCGCGGCGCGGCGACGCGCCGTCTACTCTCGCTGCTGGCCCCGGCGGTGCGTATCGAACCCGGGCTCCTGCGCGCGGTGCGTCTGTCGCTCGCCGACCCCGCCCTGGATGCCGCAGCCGAGTCCGAGGTCTGGCAGGACGCCGGGCTCGCCAGCACCCACAGCGAGGCGGCCACCCTGAACCCGCGCGCACTGCCCGAACTGCGCGCCGCCTTCGCCGCGGAGCCCCCGCCGGTGCAGGCCCAGGTGCTCGACCTGCTGCGCACCTGGCGTGCCCATCTCCCCCCGGAGATTTGGTTCGAGGAGGTCCTGAACCTGGCCCCCCAGACCCAGGATGCGCTGGCGCAGCCCCAGGACCTGGAGGACGCCCGGCACTTTTTCGCCGCGCTCTGCGCCGCTTTGGGTCAGGATCTGAACCAGGACCCCGCCGCCCCCGGTCCAGTCGGCGACTGGGCACGCCGCGTCATGACCCGTGCCACCGGCATCTGGGACGACGCACAGGTCGGCCGGCCCCTGGTGCGTCTCGATTGGGCCATGCACCGGCACCGCCCCGACTACCGCCCGCCGATCCCGGTCGAGCCGGCTGACCTACCGGCCGGCGATCAGGCGGTGCGCCGGCTTGCCGTCTTCCAGCACGGTGCCGATCTGGTGTTTGCCCCCTTCGACCAACAGCAATCGCCCATCGGTAGCCCACTCGCGCTCCTGGAGACACGCAACCGGTTGATCTCGATCGGTCCGCCCGACGCGGACCGGGATACCTTCTGGGAGACCGGCGAGCCGCCGCCCTGGGCCGACGATTGGGGCTGGGATGCCTATGGCGCCTGGGTGACGTTTTCCCTTGCGGGAAAGGACGGGGCGCGGGTGGTTCAGCGGATGCGCTGGATTGCGCCGGGCAACTTCCTGATGGGCTCGCCGCCCAACGAGCCCGGGCGCTGGGAGGACGAAGGCCCGCAACACCAAGTGACACTCAGCGCGGGTTACTGGCTGTTCGACACGCCCTGCACCCAGGCCCTCTGGGAGGCGGTGATGGGCGGGAATCCCAGCCGGTTTCAGAGCCCGGACCGGCCGGTCGAGCAGGTGAGTTGGGAGGATGCGCAGGGCTTCATTGAGCGCCTGAATGGCCAGCTCCCCGGGCTCGATGTGAGTCTCCCGAGCGAGGCGCAGTGGGAATATGCGTGCCGGGCCGGGGCGGAGACTGCGCTCTACACCGGACCCATCGAGATCCTGGGCGACGCCAATGCCCCCGCGCTGGACGCCATCGCCTGGTACGGGGGCAACAGCGGTCAGGGGTTCAATCTGGACAATGGCGTGGAGCGCTCGTGGCTTAAGGAGATGCAGTATCCCCAAGGCAAGGCTGGGACTCATCCGGTTGCCACGAAGCAGCCGAGTCGCTGGGGTCTGTACGACATGCTCGGCAATGTCTATGAATGGGTCCAGGACCCTTGGTACGACGACTATGCTGGGGCGCCACAGGATGGCTCGGTGAGAGAATCCTCCTCGCCCGGCGCGGCCCGGGTGGTCCGCGGGGGCTCCTGGTTCGGCCGCGCGCGCCGCTGCCGTTGCGCGTGCCGCCTCCAGCTCGCGCCCGACCGTCGCTATGGCTCCCTGGGTCTGCGTTGTGCCCGAGTCCAGGTTCGTGAGCCAGGCCAGGTCGGCGGCCCGGACGGCGCGGAGCGCGGTCCGGGGCAGGGTGCAGCGGAGCGCGCCCGCCTGGCCCGGCCCGGCCCGCGGAGCGGATCAGGCCGGGTCGGGCCAGGCGGGCGGCGCGGAGCGGGCGCCGAGGCTGCGGCCCTCTCGCTCCCACGCTCCGGCGTGGGAGCCAGTGCGGGCGCTCCGCGTCCAGTTCCCAGCCGGGACGGGCAGCGCCCGCTCGGCATTCCCACGCGGGAGCGTGGGAACGAGGGCACCCAACTGCTGCGCCTGGAGTCCAACGCCCCGGCGACCGTGCCGCTCCCCGCGGCACCGCGCATTCAGGTCCTCACCGACCGCGAGCGCCTGACCCTGCAGCAGATCGAAAAACCCGCCTGGGCCAGCGCCATCGGCCGCGACCGCTTCGGCCTCTGGGCGGAGATCGCCGTCACTCCCCGCGCGGCGGAGTCCGCCCCCCAGCGCCGCCGCTGGTGGTCGTTGAAGTCAACCCCCAAGCCGAGCCCGGAAACGGACCCTGAGCCGGTGATCCAGCGCCTGCGCTGGATTGCGCCGGGGCGCTTCCTGATGGGCTCCCCTGAGGGCGAGCCGGGGCGCTGGAAAGACGAAGGCCCCCTGCATCAGGTCACCATCGGCCAAGGCTACTGGCTCTTCGACACCCCCTGCACCCAGGCACTCTGGGTCGCGGTCATGGGTGAGAACCCCAGCAGGTTCAAAGACCCGCGGCGTCCGGTCGAGCAGATATCCTGGGACGACGCACAGGATTTTATTAGTAAAATCAATGTGATGTTTCCCGGGCTGGCCCTGTCCCTGCCGACCGAGGTCCAATGGGAGTACGCCTGCCGGGCGGGGACCCAGACCGCGCTATACACCGGCTCTATTGATATTTTGGGGGAACGCAACGCCCCGGCCCTGGACCCCATCGCCTGGTATGGCGGCAACAGCGGCGTCGATTACGACCTGAAGGAAGCCCACGACACCACCGCGCAATGGTGGAAGGAGATGCAGTACGACACCAAACGGGCCGGGACGCGCCAGGTCAAGGGCAAGCAGCCCAACCCCTGGGGGCTCTACGATATGCTCGGCAACGTCTGGGAGTGGGTCGCCGACCCCTGGCATGACAACTACCAGGACGCGCCGATCGACGGTACTCTGTGGGCCGATCCGCCCGGCGCGGCCCGGGTGGTCCGCGGGGGCTCCTGGTACGGCCACGCGCGCTACTGCCGTTGCGCGTACCGCTACCGGGACGCGCCCGGCAATCGCCTTGGCGACCTGGGTCTGCGTTGTGCCCGAGTTCAGGAGTCGTGAGCCCGGCAAGTCCGGCAGGGCGAGCGGAGCGCCTGAACCTGGCGCGGCCCGGCCCGCGGAGCGGATCAGGCCGGGCGGCGCCAGGTTCAGGCGCGCAGCGGGGGGGGCGTCCTCTGGCTCCCACGCTCCCGCGTGGGAGCAAGTGCGGGCGCTCCCACGCTGGAGCGTCACTGCCATTAAGTTAAGGATTTCCCGTTCGCCCTGAGCCGTGAGCTTGTCGAATGGTCGAAGGGTGAACGGGGAATCCTTAACCTGCTGAAGTTAAGCCGTCCGTGGTTCGACAAGCTCACCACGAACGGCTTAACTTAATGGCAGTGACGCTGGAGCGTGGGAACGAGGGCAACGAGGGCACGAGATAACCGGAGAACACGATGGCCATTGTGATCGACGATCTTCAGATGGAGCGGCTGGCGGAACAGATCGCGCGGATAGAAGGGGTGTCCGTTACAGATGTGGTGCGCGAAGGCCTGCTGTCTCTGGCCGGTCTGCGGGGCCTGAGTGCCAGCAAGCCGCCATTGCGCGAACGCCTGGCCGCCCTGGCGCTTGAGGTCGATGCCGTGCCCCCGCGCACGTCGGCCGATACGCGCAGCGACAATGAGGTCTTGGGCTACGACGAGCACGGCGCATGGTAATCGCTACCTCGGCCATACCGGTCTGGCGGCCTTGGTCATCGACCCGGCACTGGGAGCGCCGCACCCCAGTGCGGCGCGATCTCGCAGGCGACCGCGGCGTCGCGTGTTGCGGATGGGCCGGCCGCACTGGGGTGCGGCGCTCCCAGGGCGATCAAGCCGCTGTTGCGACTGAAACGATGATGAAGACCCAGGCGCGCCAACCTGCGCATCCTGGTCCGCTTTGATAATGGCCGGTCCTGGAACTGCAATGTCCCCTTCGCACTCCTTCATCGACTCTTCCCGCCACCCCCTTGACGCCGGCCGCGCGCCGGCCTGGGCGAGCGAGTGGGGGCAGGATCGCTATGGGGTCTTTGCCGCCTTCACCCTGGAGGCGGTGACGCAACGGCTGCGTTGGGTCCCGCCGGGGCGCTTCTGGATGGGCTCGCCGGAGGAAGAGACCCGCGGCCTGGCCAATGACGACACCGAACGGGCCTGGTTTGAGCGGGAGCATCCACGGCATGAGGTCATCATCACCCAGGGCTTCTGGCTGTTCGACACGCCCTGCACCCAGGCGCTCTGGCAAGCGGTGATGGGCGAGAACCCAGGGCGGAACCGTTCTAGCCAGGACTCTCTGTTGCAACCGGCGGTTGTCCGCAACACTGGACAACGCCAGGTGGCCCGGGTATAAAGCACGTCGGTCCCCTTACTGTCCGAGGCCCCGTGCGTGAACCTTCGTGAGG
>NZ_CAJAXH010000241.1 GCF_903946935.1 uncultured Thiodictyon sp. | reverse complement strand
GACGACCTTTGCCAGAAAATCAAAAACTTCATCGACTATTTCAACAAGACAATGGCCAAACCATTCCGCTGGACCTACCAAGGCAAGCCGTTGGCAGCCTAGCTTGACATGGTCCGAGCACTTTCATCCTGCGGTACTAGCATGGTCACGACGCGCCGAACGTGCCTCGATTGCGCCACCGTAAAAGTAACCACCGCGAATTGCATTATCGGCGTCGATGCTTTCGGGGCCTACGGGATCTACGACTGACTCGGCCGAATAGACCCTAAGATCATCCCGACAACGCTCCGCAACATTGCTGTGCATCTCATGAAGGCTCCAAGGGTTAGCGGGGAAACTTCCTACTTGGACCAAAGTATTGCGATTGATGCCCTTAGCCCCTTCGCCGTAGGGAAAGTTGCCGTCGTAGTTTGCCTGGTCTGTAGTAAGGGTCGCGCCGAAGTGGAAGGCGGTAGCCGTCCCAGCCCGGCAAGCATATTCCCACTCCGCCTCAGTCGGCAGTCGGCAGTCGGCAGTCGGCAGTCGGTAAGGATGCCCAGTTTGCTCGGAGAGCCACCGGCAGTAAGCGAGCGCATGGTTCCAGCTGACTCGGACGGCCGGAAAGCGACCGCGCGCCCTCAAACTTTGGAAGGCCGGCTTCTCCCGACCGGTTGCGGCGCAGAAGGCATCGTAGTCGTCGAAGGTGACCGTATAGCGCCCGATGGCGAAGGGCCGAGAGATCGTCACATGGTGCTGCGGGCGTTCACGCAAAGGCATGAGGTTTTTCTCCTCCAGCTTCACCTCCCCTTCCGATGCACCCATGAGAAAACTCCCCGCGGGGATAACGACCATCTCCGGCCCTTCGGCGACGACTGTTGCACCACGCTCCATGAAACGGGTCAACAGTCCGTCTGCGTGAGGGATGCGCACCGGTTCCCGAAGAGGGTCGCGGAAGATCACATCCAAACCCAACGCCTCTGCGGCAGCCCGCTGGAGCGCCTGCACCTTGCCGGAAGACCAACCGTGAATATCCGGTAACCCGGGCACCGCCACCGTGGATGGCGCGGGCGGCAGCCGCGAGCACATCACGTCCACGGGCGCCGGTCGCGGCGGGGACACCGCTCCAACAGAGACCAACCCCGCCAATGCCTCGACCCTCGCCAATACGGCCTCGGCGCCCTCCGGCCGGTCCTGGGGATCGTGCTCCATCAAGTCTTGGATCAGTTCGAACAGCGCAGCCGAGCTCCCCTGGGGCAGATACTTGTCGCGGCGGTTCGATGGGTGCCGGCCGGTCAGGAGCCGATACCAGGTCGCACCGAAGCCGTACAGGTCGCTCCTGGGTCCAGCCTCGCCGTATTGGACCTCACCTCGTTGCTCCGGTGGGGCGTAGTCTCCGGTCCCGGCGGCGCGGGACCGGCCAAGGTCGATGACCTTGACCGCGATCCCGTCACCCTCAGACTTCAGGAGCAGGTTCGCGGGCTTCAGGTCCAGATGGACGACGCCAGCGGCGTGGGCCACGCTCAGTGCCTCGATGACCCGGCGGCCCAAGGTCAGACCCTGGGTGAGGGACAGGGGACCGTACTCGGCGAGCCAGGCATCACCGTCCCGGTAACCTTCAGGGTTTGCCATTACGTTGTATCACCTCATTCCGCGTATTCTGGATTGAGCAACAAGATAGACCAACTGGCGCCGCAACGCCTCAGCAGCGAGATAGTAACCCAGGTCTGGGGCGCGGACCTCAGCGAGACAGACGATGATGGTCCTTGGTTGCCAACATTGGTAGTCCGGCGACAAACTGACACCAGCATGCTAGACTTTTGGCATCAGAAATCGAGGTTTAACCCCGTGTTGAACACCACCATCGAACGCGGACGCATCACCACCCGGGTACCGCTCAAGGTCCAGGAAACCCTGGAGCTTGCGGCCAGCCTGGTCGGGTCGACCCTCAACCAGTTCATCGTGCAGACGGCGCTGCACGAGGCCGAGCGGATCATCGAGCAGGAGCGTGTCATCCGCCTCTCCGAGCGCGATACCCAGGCGTTCTTGGACGCACTCGAGCGCCCGCCGCCGCTCAACCCGGAGTTGCTGGCGGCCCTTCAGGACTACGCGGAGCGGCGCGATGATCAGACTGGAACCATTGACTGGTCGCCACGAACGCCGCGGGTTTGAGAGCGGCGTCGCGGCGCTGGACCTATGGCTGCGGCAAACCGCGCTTCAGCACCAGGCCAAGGGCATCTCCCGAACCTTCGTCGCGGTCCCCGTCGACCAGGCCGCGGTCGCCGACTTCGCGGCGGCGGGTCATGCCGACATCGGCCCAGAGAGCATCCTGGGTTTCTATGCCCTGGCATCCGCGTTCGTGCTCACCCAAGACCTGCCGACTGCCGTTGGCAAGCGCTTGCCGCGACAGGTACCAGTCACCCGACTCGCCCGGTTGGCCGTCCGACAAGCGCTTCAGGGCCAGGGGCTCGGCCGTCTGCTGCTGGCCGACGCGCTCAATCGCGCCCGGGGCGCCGCTCAATCCGTGGGCAGCGCCGGGGTCTTCGTCGATGCGAAAGACGACGAGGCATCCCGCTTTTACCGGCGCTTCGGCTTTCAACCCTGCGCCGATCAGCCGCTCAAGCTCTACCTGCCCATCTGGTGACGCCAACCGCGTGCCCCCATTTGGTACAACCGGTTGAATGTCAGCGTGGTAAGCTCATCTTCTCTGTCACTCGGTTATCCAACCCACTGAGGTGCCACTTGAACGCCAACCAACTGACCCGCGCGGCCATCGCCCCACTGTTGCTCGCCATCGGACTCGCCGCCTTGGCCGAGGAGGTGGTCACCACCGACGGCATCGCCGTGGATGTCCGCCAGGTCATCGACCCGGCCCCGCAAGGCCTGGGCGGCCTGGCCATCGGCGCGGACGTCCAGGACGTGAGCGACGGGACCACCAACGAGGGCGGGACGCCGGAGGAAATTGTCGACCCGCGCGACGGCGCCCTGCGGGACGAGAAGAACCTGGGACCCAACGCCCCGGGCTATATTCCCTGAACCCAAATCAAAAAATCGCTCATTCCCACTGTGCCAGATCGGCCCGAGCGACGCGAATCCGCCGCAGGATTGCCTCGCGCTTGAGATTGAACACCACCATCCCGGCGGTGATGACCGCGCCGAGGCCGATCAGGATCAGCGCCCGACCCATGCCCTGCCCCGGATAGAATCGGAACAGTTGCCCGCCGACGTTCAGCACCAGGAAGGCCACACCGGCGTAGAGAAAGGCCCGGATGCGCAGCGCGATGCCGAGGATCGCACCGACCAGCGCCAAGGCCAGGGCGAGTACAAACACGCTCAACTCAGGCCGCAGGAAGAGGTCCAGACCGGCCCCGGCGTAGAGCGCGCTCAGGGCCGCCAAGCGCGCACCACTGAGCACTTGCGGGCGCAATTCCCGCCGATGCAGGTGCAGCAGGACCAGCACCGACACCGCCGCTGGGACGATGTAGAACTGCCACAGCCCATAGTGCGCCGCCCACAGCGGCGCCCACAGATACACGGCGCCGTTCAGGGCCAGCACCCCGAGATACAGCGGCCAGGGATTGCGCAGGGTCGCGGCCTGTGACAGATAGAGCACGGCCACCGCCAACAGCGCCCCGCCGGTCCAGGGCGAGGCGAGCTGCCAGTGTACGGTCACGAGCGAAAGCGCGGGCAGCAGCAGGGCCAGACGGGACACCGGCCAGGAGCCGGTGAACTGGTGCAGCAGCAGGGTCGCGCCGGCCACCGCCAGCAGTGCCGCCGTATCCCAGGGTGTGAAGGGCGCCAGCCCCAGCACCGCCAGCCGCCCGTAAGCGACCAGCAGACCCAGCAGCAGCGCCCCCGCATAGACCCAGCCATGCGCGTCCGGCTGCCGCCAGGCGCGCACCGCCGCCAGTCCGGCCAACAGCAGCAACGCGGCCCCCGCCGCCAGCGGGTCCGCGAGACCCCCGAACCGCCAGGGCAGCGGCCCCCAACCGGCCTGGTGCGCCAGCACGAACCAGCCGTGCAGACCCAGCCACAGCAGGCTCAAGGCGAGCAATCCCGCGACCAGTTGGCTCACCGCCTGCTCGGCCTCGCTGATCCGGCCGAACCGGTTCGCATCCCGGTCCCCATCCCGATCAGGGTCCACGCGCTCCAGCCAGGACGCCAAGCGCCGATGGATCGCGGTCAACGCCAGCAACAACAGCACGGTCTGCAGGGCGTACCAGGGCAACACCCCCACCATCGGCGTAGGTACCACCAGCCAGGCGGTGTAACCGCCCGCCAATGCCGACGCGAATCCGGCCTTCAGCCAGAAGCCACTACCCTGCCACCAGCCCTGCGCCAGCATCGCCAGGGCCAGCAGCCACAGGCTCAAGGTGCCGACCGCCCAGTCGGTGGCGGCCAGCGGCACCAGCAGACCCAGGCTCGCCAGCGGCAACAGGGTGAGCCAGGGGCCCAGCGCGGCACGCCACTGCGCATCGCGCACCCCATAACGCCAGGCCAACAGCAGGACGCCGTCCCACAGGGCCACGGCCAGCGGCAGCCAGATCGGCGGCAGCATCAGATCGCGCAGGATCGCCGCGACCGTCGCCGCGAGCGCAATCAACAGCACCTGTGCGGTCAATGGCCCCGGACGCAACCGCCAGGCATGGCCGGCCGTTGCCGCCAGCAACAGCGCCAATCCGCTCAGCCAGCCAACCGGACGGCCCCAGCCGAAGGCCACTGCCGGTAGCCAGTCCGCGGCCTCCACCAGGAGCAGGGCAGCGAGCAACAGCACCAGGTTGGCGAAGGGGACCCAGAACAGCGGCGCCGCCAGTCCGTCCTGCCGCCAGGACAGCCGCCCGGCGAGCCGCTGGCCATAACGCCCCCAGAACGGGATCAGCAAAAACAGCAGGTTGAGCCACAGCAACGCCACCGCAACGCCCTCGGCACGCACCGGCCACCCGCCTCCGGCATCCCACCAGGTCCAGGTCCCAGCGGCCAGCAGACCGCTCCCCGCCAGCGCCGCGACCGCCAGCCACGCCAGGCCGGGCCAGGCGGTATTGGCGAGCAGCAGGAACAGGTAGGGCGTCAGCCCCGCCAGCGCGGCGGCGCTCGACCAGGCACCGGCCAATGCCCCGACCGTCACCCCACCCAGAACGCTGGCAAGCCCCAGGAGCGGCCAGCTCGTCGGCGCGACCGCCCAGCCCGGCAGGCGGGCATTCCAGCGCGGGAGCACCAGATTGCCGACGGCCCACAGCACATAACCCCAGGCGACGGCGATCCAGGCCGCGGCGCGCAGGTCGACGCCAGACTGGACCGCCAGCGCCCACACCAGGGCGCTCGCGAGCAGCGCCAGCCCCAGACCGCGCCAGTGCGCCGCGCCCGGCAGCGGCCGGGCCACCGGGAACAACGCGACGCACAACAACCCCAGCAGGAGCGGCAGGCCCGGCGCGCCAGCCAGCGCCCCCAGCACCGCCCCGCCCAGCGCCAACAGATAAAGGAGCCCGCTGGTCCACTGCAAGGGTGTCCGCCAATAGCCGAGCGGTCGGGCCCGTTCGACCTCCAGCCCCACCGCCACCACCGCCAGGACCACACTCAGGCACCCATTGAGCACGGGTTGACCCAGTACGAACAGGGCCGGCGGGGCCAACCAGGCCCCGGTCAGCCAGCCGCCGACCGTCAGCGTGGCCAGCGCCGCCCAGGCGTGGAGCTCGGTGCGGTAATGCCAGCCGGCCAGCAGGAACAAGAGCAGACTCAACCCCAGCGTCGGCAGCCAGGCGGGCGTCGGCGCCCCCGCCAGGACCAGCGCGGGGGCGGCCGCCACGGGGAGTGCGGCGACCAGCAGGGCGCCGGCATGCAGGCTGTCCTCTACCTGCCGACGACCGCCGGCACCGCCGGGCACGGTGAAACCGAGCACCCCCGCCAGCCGGCCGGTCACGGGCCGCCCCAGCAGGTCGACACTCAACCGCCAGACCAGCAGCGCGTAGAGCACCGCCGCCGCGCCGAGCCAGGGCAGGGTCAGCCCCAGCCGGTCCAGTCCGACCAACAGGCCGGCCAGCCCCAGCAGCATCGGCAGGGCCACCCAGCGGAACAGATGGAAATGACCCACGACCAGGACGCCCGACACCAGGGCCAGCACGGCGATCCAGGGCCATCCCGGCATCATCGCGCCGGCGAGCAGCCGCAGGCCCAGATGCATCAGCCCGACGGCCCACAGCAGGGCCATGGCCTGTTCCAACGGGGCACGGATCAGCTCGGCCAGGCTGGTCTCAGGCGGTTCGCAGGGAGCGACATCTGGAGGTTCTGAGGGTTCCAGCCCGGCGGTGGGCTGCCCAGGGTGGTTCGGCGCCTCGTTCAGCGCCGCGCGGATGCAGGTACGCCAGGCGAGCCGCCACAGGGAGGCCCACAGGACCAGCACCAGGATGAAGTCCAGCAGTCCGGTGCCTGGACCTGGGGCATAGCGCTGCTTGAGCAACACGCCGACTGCGCCGGCGCAGGCCAACACGCCGTACAACAGCGCCTGCCGACGCAGACCCAGACCGAGCCACAGCAGCAGCGCCCCCGCCGGCACCAGCAGCAAGATGGGTTCCAAGCGTCCGAGCCAGTCCGGCCACAGTGCCAGGCCACCCAGCCCCAATGCCAGCACCACGTTCAGCAAGGCAGCGACGATAAAGACCTGCCGACTGGCGGGCGGCAGGCGGCGATGGTGCAGGCCCAGCGCGGTCCACAACGCCGCCAGCGCCAGCAGGCCGAACCCGGTGTTCAGTTCCCAGCGGTGCCAGGCGTCCGGCATGAACGCCACCGCCACGGTGGCCAGTACCACGGCGCCAACATCGGCGTTCGCCCAGCGGGGATCGGCCTGCGGCAAGCGCAGCGCCAGCCGCACCGCCACGTAGGCCAGCAGCGCCGCCGTCGCGGCCGTGACCACCCCGGAGACCGCCCCGAGCGGGGTCCAGGCCAGACTCCAGAGCGTCACAGTACACAGCAGCAGGGCGAAGGTCGCCAGGCACTGGAGGGCCAGGTTACGCGAACGGGCGGCCGCCCAGCGGGCCAACCCCAGCAGCGCCAGCAACCCCGGCAGGCTGGCGAGCCCATGCCAGGCCGGCGGCAGGGCGTTGAGAATGACTAACCCATAAAGCCCCGCCACGCAGCCGAACAGCAGATAGAGTGGCGGCAGGGTGCGATAGCGCCAGGTCATCCAACCATAGAGTACCGCGCCCATGGCCAGCGTCAGGATCGCGGCCGCCGGGGACTGGACCGCCACGGCCACGGCCACCGCGGACAGCCCATAGATGGCAAAGCTCGCCCGGGACAGGAATGCATATTTGCCGACCCACTCCTTGAACGCGGCATCCACCGGCAGCAGCAAGCCGCACAGCGCCATCAGGAAGGGGCCCGCATAACCGGCCGGCAGGGGGTGCGGCCACACCCAGGTCAGGTGGACGAAGGACACGAGCGCGGTATAGACCAGCATCCCGGCGGCGTAGTAGGTCGTGCGCTGCCGGTCCACGAACAGCCGCCGCAACCACTCACCCGAGAAGGTCCACAAGCCGTAACCGAGCAACGCCAGCAGCAGGGTGTGCAGCGCCGCCAGCTCCACCCAGCCGGTCGCGAACGCCGCCAGTGGCACGACCAATTGCACCGCCGCCAGCGCGGTCAGCAACCAGGGATAGCGCCCCCGCAGCGCCCGGTCCATCAACGCACTGGCCAGGGCGGCGGCCAGGGCGAACGCACCCAGCGTCGCCACCGCCACCAGCACCCCGACCGCCGTCAGCCATCCTTCGCCAGGGCTGGCCGCGATCAGTCGGACCGCGACCGCCACGACCAGGGGTCCGAGCAACATCCCGAGCGTCAACAGCATGCTGCTGGCCACCGCCAGCTCCGGGCGCTGGCGGCGAAACTGGAAACCGGCCCAGAGCAGAAAGGCGGCGGACCCGAACAGACTACCGAAGACCACCAAGGCGTTGACGAAACCGCTGGTGTTGGCGATGAGGAACAGTGCGCCGGCCACGAAGCAGAAACCGCCGATGAACCAGCCGATGTTCTGCACCAGGAAGGGCGCGATCAGCGCCGGCCAGCCGGATAGCGCCTGCAGCGCCTGCTCCAACCGGCTCGGCACGGCCGGCCGCCAGTTCGAGGCGGGCTCCGGGGCTGGCCCCGGGGCGGGTTGGGTCCAGGGGTCCTCGCCCTCCCCCGCCCAGCCGGAGACCTTCCGACCCATGGCCGGGACCGGGACCGGGACCGGGACCGGCGGTGGCGGTGCCGGGGAGTCCGGCCCACGCCCGTCATATTCGATGGGAGGCAGATCCACGGCGATAGCGCTATCACTGGGTCCTGGGGGCGAGACCGCCGCTTGCCCGCTGTCCGTGGGCGAGCGCTCGCCGATGGGGATGGGCGCTTGCCAGGGTGGGGCGCCGATCGGGAGCTCCGCCCAGTGCGCCAGCAGGGCCCAGGCGATGGCGCGCCGATGCTCCCAGACGCCATTATCCGGTCGGGCGCCGCCCTGGCGCAGATGCCATGCCCACAGCAAGTCCAGCGCATCCGTCAATCGCCGACAGCGCGCGGCGGCGAGCGCGCCCAGCTCGACCTGCCGCAGCAATTCGAGCCGCAACAACAGCAAATTCTCCAGGTCGACGCGGGCAAAACGGCGCTCGCCACCCACGCTCGGCCGCGCCGACTCGGATGTCATGGTCGGCGGCGGCTGATTCACGCCGCGCAGCAGCAACAGTTGCTCGCGCAACCGATGGGTCTGGCTTCGATAAGCCATGACCGCGATGAACAGAATGACCGGTGAGACCAGCCACAGCACCGCCAGCACGATCCAGAATGTCGTGTCCATAGACCCCTCCAGTTGCCAGGGTTTGCATCGCCGACGCCGGGCATCCAGGATCGCTGGGACCTGTCCGCCGTACACGGAGCCTCGCGCACTATTGTCCCCCTCGTACCCGCGGGCGGCAACCCATGGAGCGACCCGACGCGCCGCGGTTGCGGCCTGCCGAATCCGGACCTTGACCGGGACGCTGCCCGGCGGCATCGTGGCCGCATTGCCCCGGCCGAGACCGACCATGAACACCCGCAAGCTGCTGCCCATCGGTATCCAGACCTTCGCGAAGATCCGCGAGGACGACTGTTACTATGTGGACAAGACCGGCTTTATCCGGCAATTGATCGCGCAGGGCAGCCACTATTTCCTCTCGCGCCCGCGGCGCTTCGGCAAGTCCTTGTTGCTCGACACCATCGCCGAGGTCTTCGCCGGCAACGAGCCGCTCTTTCGGGGGCTTGAGATCCATCCGCACTGGGACTGGGCGGTGCGCTTCCCGGTGATCCGACTCAGCTTCGCCGAGGGCGTGTTGCACAGCCGCGCGGCGCTCGACGCCCGGATCGACGACCTGCTGCGCCTCAACGCCGAGGCGCTCGACCTGACCCTGCATCCGGGGCTCGACGTGGCCGGCACCTTTGGCGACCTGATCCGCCAGGCGCAGGCCCGGCATGGTCAGCGGGTCGTGGTCCTGGTGGACGAATACGACAAGCCGATCCTCGACAATCTCACCGACCCCGACACCGCACGGGACATGCGCGATGGGCTGCGCAATCTGTACTCGGTCATCAAGGGCGCCGACGCGCACCTGCGCTTTGCCTTTCTGACCGGGGTCAGCAAGTTCAGCAAGGTGAGCATCTTCTCCGGGCTCAACAACCTGCACGACATCACCGTGGTCCCGAACTATTCGGCCCTGTGTGGCTACACCGATGCCGATGTGGATCAGGTCTTCGCGCCGGAACTGCTGGGGCTCGACCGGGCCGAGGTGCGCCGCTGGTACAACGGCTACAACTGGACCGGCGAGGCGGTCTATAACCCCTTCGACCTGCTGTTGCTGTTTCAGGATCGGGTCTTCCGCTCCTATTGGTTCGAGACCGGCACGCCGACCTTTCTGGTCGATCTGTTGACCGCACGCGGCTTCTTCACCCCGGACCTGGCCCGGCTGCACAGCTCCGAGGCACTGCTGTCCGCCTTCGACGTGGACCATATCGCCCCCGAGGCGCTGCTGTGGCAGACCGGCTATCTGACCTTTCACGGCTCCCGGCGCACCGGGGCACGCATCGAACACACCCTGGGCTACCCGAATCTGGAGGTGCAGACCGCGCTCAACGACGCCCTGCTCAAGGGCCTGATGGGCGACCCCATGGCCGCCGAGCGGGCACAGAGCCGGCTCTATGACACCCTGGTGTCCGGCGACTTTGAGGCACTGCGCACCCATGTGCAGGCGCTGTTCGCGGCCATCCCCCACCATTGGCACGACAACAACCCCATTGCCCGCTACGAGGGCTTCTATGCCAGCGTCTTCTATAGCCACATCGCCGCGCTGGGCCTGGACCTGACGCCGGAGGACGCCACCTCACACGGGCGCATCGACCTGACCCTGCACTTCGACGCCCAGGTCTGGCTGTTCGAGTTCAAGGTGGTGGAGCTCGCGCCCGAGGGCCGGGCGCTGCAACAGCTCAAAGACCGCGGCTATGCGGAGAAATACCGCGCGCTGGGCCAGCCGATCCATCTGATCGGTATCGAGTTCAGCCGCGAGCGGCGGACCATGGTCGGCTTCGAGGTCGAGACCCTGGCGCCGGGCTGAGGCGCCGGCACGCGGCAGTGGCGGGCAGGACCAGGCGGCGCCGTTGCGCTGGACCGATGTTCTGGACGCCCTGGGGGTGCCGACCCGCGACCCCGGAGACCCGCCCTGCCGGCGGTCGGCCACCACACCATGGCACGCCGCGCCGAGTTGGTGTCCATCGATGTCGCGTACTTCGTCCCCCCATCTGCTAGACTCGCACCGCGACCGAACCTCATCGTTCACCTGACATCGCGCGCCAAGCGCAGCCGCTATGCAATCCAACCTGACCATCGACGTTGCACTGATCCGCAAGGCCCGCCAGTTGACCGGAGTAAGCTCCGATACCGAGCTACTGGAGCTGGGTCTGCGTACCTTGATCCAATCGCAGAGTCCCGCACGCGAAGACAGATCCCGGCCGAAGATTCACCGTGACCGCGTCCCAACCAATCCGCCAGTTTATCCGCCCGCCAACCCAATAGCCGCGCTCCTGGAATCGGACTTCATCGGTTGCGCCGGGACCGAAGCCACCCATTTCTCCCGCGATTACAAGACTGATCTGACCGCGACTCTCGAAACCAAGCATGGTCATCGCTGATACCGGTCTGTGGGTGGCCCTGGCCCACCCCAAAGACGACTACCATGATATTGCCAAACGGCGGTTGGCCGCATTGTCCTTGCAAGGCGAGCGACTCGTGACGACCTGTGCCGTCATGGCGGAGGCCTGCCATCTGCTGCTCGCGCGGGCCGGGGGCCGGGCCCGGATCGGCTTTATGGAGCAATTTCGACAGGGGTTGTTCGAGGTGTTCGAGCTGAACGCGACCCATGCGGCGAGGATCGAATGGCTCATGAAGAAGTACGCCGATCTCCCCATGGACCTGGACGATGCGTCCCTGGTGCTGCTCGCAGAGCATCTGGGTCATGGGCGTATTCTGTCCACCGATGAACGCGACTTCCGCACCTATCGTTGGAAGAACCACTTGCCGTTCGAGAACCTGTTGCTTGGCGATTGACCAACGACCTCTTCACCATCTGCGAACAACCAGGCCGCCGCTGCGGTGGCAACTGCGTGTGCCAAAGACTAACATCCGCGTCTATGACTCACGTTTGCCCCCCGGGATGAGCGATAGCCGCATCCTCTATGCCTAACGGCCTGGAACTGGCAACAATCCGACTGGCCTGAGGTACTCGCGGCGTCGATCATAATCCCGGCCAGCGGCGTGCGTAGTCAGGGCTTCCAGCCCTGACGGTGTCAGGCCAAGATGGCCTGACTACGCACTCGGCGAGCCCAAGTGGCCGGAATCTTGATCAAGGCCGTACTCGCGCGCCTGTTCCGCGCCGAACCCGAGGGTTTCGTCGGGGGCTCGAGTGCCGAAAAATACATCGCCTCGCCCGCAGCTCGCGCGCGACCGCGACCCGCGACATCCAGGACACTGAAGAGCGATTCCCCATGCGGCGTATCAATATCAGCCACGTCACCGAGTACCTGTTCCCCACCCCCATCTCGCTGCTGCCCCATCGGTTGCTGTTGCGCCCGCGGGAGAACCACAACGTCCGGATCGAATCCTCGCTCCTGGAGATCGTTCCTGCCCATACCGTGCAATGGAAACGCGACGTATTGGACAACTCGGTTGCGCTGGTCGCCTTCACCGAGCCTGCCGAGCGGCTACACATCGCCAGCAGCGTGGTGATTCAGCACTACGAGGACAACCCCTTCGATTTCCTGATGAACGACGATGCCGTCAACCACCCCTTCGACTATGCGCAGGAGGATGGGATCGAACTCGCACCCTTCCTGCAGGTGGTCTACCCGAGCGACCAGCCGGCCGTCGAGGACTGGCTGGACGGCCTGGGCCTGCGGCGGCCCATGGAGACCTTTACGCTGTTGGACCAGATGAACCGCGCCATCGCCGGCGGGTTTGAGTACCGGATGCGGGAGGAACCGGGCGTCCAGTCACCGGCACAGACGCTGGAGTACAACAGCGGTTCGTGTCGCGACTTTGCGGCCCTCTTCATGGAGGCGTGCCGCGATCTGGGGCTGGCCAGCCGCTTCGTCAGCGGCTATCTGCACACCCCGGGCGGCGACACCGGCGACGCCGCCACCCATGCCTGGGTCGATGTCTACCTGCCCGGGGCCGGTTGGAAGGGATTCGATCCCACCAGCGGCGAGGTCGTCGGCCACCACCACATCGCGGTCGCCGTGGCACGCCACCCGGAGGCGGTGCCGCCGGTCGCGGGCAGCTACCTGGGCCGGCCCGATCAGCACCCAACGCTGAACGTGGCAGTACGTGTCAGTGCGCTCCCGGCCTGAGGGCCAACCAGTCCAGTTCCTTCAGGTTAGACGTTCACCGACCGCGGCAGAGGATCAACACGGCCGCCACCGGGTCGGCTCAGGGGGTTTCGGCAGCGGACCGAGCCTGTATCATCGCCGCTTTGTCCGCTCTTCAACGCTCAAGAACCCACATGACCCCCGACGAGATTTTCGAGGCACTCGCCACCGCCGGCCCCGGCCGGTTCCCCCGCACGGCACTGCTGGAGGCCGTCGAGCAGCGCGAGGCGATCACACCCTTGTTGCTCGACGAGCTGCGCCGGCAACTCGACGCCGGGTTCGCGCCGGCCTTCGCGACCAAGGACTATTGGCGTCACATCTTCGCGCTCTATCTGCTGGCCTATTTCCGCGAGCCGGCGGCCTATCCGCTGTTCGTGCAGATGGGCACCTTGCCCGGCGAGACCTTGTTCGACGCCATCGGCGACACGGTGACCGAGGGCTACGGAAGCCAATTGGCGGCGGTATGCCACGGCGACACGCGCGGCCTCGAGCGCCTGATCGAAGACCCCACGCTCAACGAGTACGTCCGCACCGCGGCCATCGGCGCGCTGGAGATCCTCTTTGCCATCGGGGAGCTTGAGCGTGACGCGCTGCAGGATCGCCTGGGCCGATTTGCGAGGCGCTGGCTGGACGAAGCGGAGGCCGGGGAGGAGCCCACCGACGCGACCGCTTGGGTCTGGGCCATCCTGGTCTGGCTCGCCGCCGGCATCGACGCGCAAGCACTGGTCCCAATGATCCGCCGGGCCTTCGAGCTCGAACTGGTGGACACCTGGTTTGCCGGGGGTGCGGAGCGCTTCGAGCAGGTCATGGCGGCGCACCGGGACCACCCGGAGCCCTACAAGCCCTCGTACGGAGTGGCGCTACCCGGACACCCGGCGGACGAGTTGGCGCGCTGGCACAGTTTTAAGACCCCAGTGCCGCGTCAACCTGAGAATTCCGACCGGCACCCGGTTGTCCGTCGGATGCCGGCACCGGTACGGGCGGCCACGAAGGTGGGCCGCAACGATCCTTGTCCTTGCGGCAGTGGCAAGAAGTACAAGAAATGCTGCGGGGGCTGAGCGGCGCGAAATAGCCCAGGCCGCCAGCGTCCACGCCAGCGTGGCGGATCGCCCTGCGGGCATCCGCCCGGCGGCCTTCTCGTTCGCTTAAGTCAGTGCCATCCGGGTCCGGTCCCCTATCCGCCGCCAAACTGGCTGGCGAGCCCGCTCAGGGTCATGTTCTCCCCGATGACATCATGGGGGATCAGCAGATAGCGCCAGGGCTTGCCGCCATAGGAGCGTGCGTGATCTGAGGCGTTGGCACACCAGCTTTCGGCGACCACCTTCTTGGCCAGGACCGCTGAGTCATCCAGCTCCTTGCGCATCTTCGGCTCGAGCATATAGACCGCCGCGTCCGTCTCCGCCACGAAGTCCGGCTGGTACTCCCGATGATCCCCGCCATCGCGGTAATAGATTTGAAACTGCCCCTTGGCCGGCCTGAACCACTTCTGGGCCTCCCGCTCCAAGATCACCGCGAGCTTGCGCTCCGCGTCGGAATCGAACTTCTGCACTGAATACAGACAGCGTTGGAAGCCGCCGAACAGATAGCGGCCCATATTGCTCTTGTCGGCCGGCGCGATCCGATAGTCCGCCAGCGGTTCCTCCACCGCATAGGTGTAGGCGCTGGGCTTCAGCTCGGTGAAGCCCTTACTGATCTTCACCTCGTAACCCGCGGCCTCCTCGAACCAATGGTTCTGCATCTGCACATGAAGGAAGGCGGCGATGGGCTGCTGATAGCAGCGCAACACCTTGCGCGCGTCGTCCTCCGACAGATAGCCCAGAAAGTGCCGAACCGTCTGCCCGGCCAGGTCGTAGAGCAGGTCCGCATGGTCGTCGTATGAAACGTCATCGAAGTCGATGAGACCGCTGACCACGTAGTCCTCCAGGCGCGCCTCACCCACCCCACCACGGCCTAAGACCACCTTGTCCAATAGCCCGGTGCGCAAGTGTTGGACCCACAGCTCGTCCGACACCGGCGAGTAGCTCAGTACGCCCAAGTCTGGCGTGAATGGGTTGAATCCACAGCGTACCTCGCCCTTGGGGACCACCAGGATACGCGGCATGTCGATGGTCTGGCGGGCCACCAGGTCCACCGTCTTGGCCACCACCGCGGCAACATCGGGTTCCTCCGCCAGGCCCTTCAGCGCCAATTGGGCCGGAGTGCGGCGCTCTTCCACCGCCTGGACGATGGCCGCCTGAACCTCGGGCTTCCTCAGGTGTTCGACCGTCGGCACGGTCTGTGGGTCGCTGCTGAGTGTCTGGATGGCGGCATAGGCCAGCTGGGCAAGCGCCTGATCCTCCGGCTTCTCGAACGCGGGGGGCTGGCCCTGACCCGCCACCTGGGTGGTGCTGGTTGGCGTGGCGGGCTTGATCCCGAGTTGGCTCGCCAATTGAGACTGAGAGACCATCGTCGCCGTTTTCCGCTCCGGTTGCTCCGGGTCGATGACCACCGTTTTGAGTTGAATCGTTGAGCCCGGCCGCTTGGCCTCGTCCACGATCTCCTGAAACCGGTCGTGGGCCACGATGTTCAGCCGGTCAACCGCGGTCACGCCGGTGCGCACCCCATAGGGCAGGCGCAGCCCGCGACCGATGGATTGCTCAATCAGTACCCGCGCGTTGGCCGCGCGCAGGGGTATGATGGTGTATAGGTTGGTGACATCCCAGCCCTCCTTGAGCATGTTGACGTGGATCACGATCTCGGTCGGCTCCTCGGTATGCTCGACCTTGAGAAGCCGCGCGATCATGGCCTCTTCGTCGGCGCCGCTCTTGCTCGAATCCACCTGGATGACCTTGTCCTTATAGCGCCCTTCAAAGAAGGCATCGGACTGGATCAGCGTCAACAACTGGCCCGCGTGGGTGGTGTCGCGCGCGATGATCAAGACGAAGGGCTTGACGATGGGTCTCCCCGACTCACGCGCATAGGTCTCAAGCTCCACCTTGACCCCCTCGTGCAGTCGCACCCCATCCTCCAGCTTGAGCCGCTCGATCTCGTCCGTCGACATGCCCTTGGGGTCGAAGTCCTTGCGCGTCACCACCGCCGGTTCCTTGACGAAGCCGTCGGCCATGGCCTGGCCCAGCGGGTAGTCGACGATCACGTTCTTGAAGGGTAGCGCGCCCTTGCTGGTCTCCACGACGGGTGTGGCGGTCAACTCCAGCCCCAGGATGGGCTTGAGCTCATTGATTGCCCGTATCCCGGCGCTTGCCCGGTAACGATGCGATTCGTCCATCAGGAGCACCAGGTCCGGCAACCCCGCCAGGTAGTCGAAATAGCTCGCACCGATGTATTCAGACAGCCGCTTGATGCGCGGTGCCTTGCCGCCGCGTACCTCGGAATTGATCTTGGAGATGTTGAAGATATTGACCCGCACCGAGCCAAACAGACGCGGGCCGGTGACGTTCTGCTGCTCGTAGTTGTCGCCGGTGATGACCATCGGCGGATCGGCGGCGAACACCGCGATGCCGCGGAAGACATACTTGGGGGTATTCGGTGTGAAGTCGGCGATCAGCTTGTTGTAGATGGTGAGATTGGGCGCCAGCACGAAAAAGTTGTCGATCCCGTGGGCCTGGTGCAAGAAGCTCACGAATGCACCCATGAGGCGGGTCTTGCCCACACCGGTGGCGAGTGCGAAGCACAGGGATGGAAAATCACGCTCGAAGTCTGTCACCGAGGGAAACTCACTGCGGATGAGCGCCAGCGCTGCGGCGGTATCCAGCGCCTTGCCGGGCGCGGCGAGCTCCATGATCCGGTGCAGGACCTCCAGCGACCGACGCTGGGGCAGTCGCAGGCTCAGACGGCTGGCAATGGCGTTCACATATCGGTTCATGGTTTGAGATTCACGCAAAGACGCAGAATTATTAAGAGTCTCACGCGAAGGCGCGAAGACGCGAAGGAAGAAAGCGAAGAACTCATTGAATGGCATCCATCACCGAATGCTATCGCCTTCCCCGATATTTCGCTATCGCCAAAAATTATTAATAGCATTTTCTTTTCCTCATTCTTCGCGTCTTCGCGTCTTCGCGCCTTCGCGTGAGACACCCTCTTTCTTTCACTCGGGGCGCGTATGGGATCTATTCCGGACCCCGGTTAATCCGAAGCCGTGAGGTTGCAATATCATGGTGGTGATTGACGATCCGCTTTACCCCTTCCTTGAAAGTGGGCGCCCCAAAGTTTATAAGAAGCCCGAGGGGAAGATTCATTAGGCGCAGATAGGTCAAGACTTGCTTGGCGTGAACGGATGCAAATTGTTCCACCGATTTCAACTCAATTAATAGTGCCTCGTCCACAACCAAGTCTGCCCGAAAGCCTTCGTCGAAAGTCAGACCCATGAGCCGAACAGGGATCGGTACTTGGCGCCGGACCCGCAGCCCATGACCCTCCAGCATCTTCGCCAGCACGGCCTCATACACTGATTCCAGCAAGCCAGGCCCGACCTCCACATGCAACCTGTAACCGCAATCCACCACGATAGCGGACAATTCTTCAGCATCTCTCTTCATCTGCGGATCTGTCATGTCATTCACCGGTATTGTTCATGATAAGAAGAATCTCACACGAGGATGATGAATAAAAGAGTTTCACGCGAAGGCGCGAAGGCGCGAAGGAAAGAAAGGCTCATTACAGTGGCATCGCTGCATATCAGGCGCTATCGCCTTCCAAGACCTCTTTCACTTACCAGGAACATAAGAGGCTGTCTAAGAACCATTTTGAGATAGAGGCTTACTTAACGGCTAATAAATACGGCGTTTGATTATTGCAGATCTGCCGAAGAAGCAAGCGTCCGGATGCAATATAAACCTGTGTTTCGCTTGAAGTCGGTTTGCGCT
>NZ_CAJAXH010000240.1 GCF_903946935.1 uncultured Thiodictyon sp. | reverse complement strand
CGCAGGGCGCCTGGGTCGGTTTACCGTGCGGTCTACAACGAGCCATTCCGGGGTACGAAGCAGTGCTGGCTGGTCACGTTAGCCGTCGGGATCAACTCGCCAAAAGCTGGATCGACCTTAGCCGGTGGCGGTTCCCGACCTAATCCAAGGAAGATCAGTGGTTCCTGCACGCCGGACCGGCTAACGGCCATGGAAGGGGGGCCTGCCACCCCTGACCATGAAAGTCTTTCAGGCTAACGGGGCGCTCCTGCGCCCGCTCGTGGTTTTCGCGTGAAACCTACTTCACAGACATCGGCTTACGGCGACTTTCACGGTAAGCCTCGACCGGTTGCAGACGGACCGCCGTCGGCGCAACGCTGGCCAAGGCCTTCGCCGGCGCCAACGCCAGGGCCAGCGCGAGCTTCCACCCGCCCTTTGCCGGTTGCCAATTCCATGGGTTCAGGCACACTTGACCAGGAGCGCGCCCGCTGGGGCGCCGCGACCGATTCACCCGCCAGACGGAGCCACCCGATGACCGATCCGGACAAGAACCAAGCAGGCGAGACACCAGCCGATAAACTGGTGGATGCCTATGAGGAACTCCTCAAGCGCACCCGCGAGACCCTGGCGACCGCGACCGAGGAGACGACGCCGCGCTTCCGGGAGCTGCTGGAAAAGGCGCGGGACAACATGGTGGAACTGGGCGAACTGAGCCGGGAGGAGGCCAACAAGGTCTCCGACTATCTGCGCCGGGACGTGGAGGACGCGGCGAGCTACATCGCCGAGACCGGCCAGGACATCCACGACTGGTGGCGCTTCGACCTGCAACTGATCGAACAGCGGATGCTGGACATGTTCAGCCTGGTCGCGGACCAGACCAGCCTGCAGCTGGCCCAGTTTGCGGAGACGGCCCGCCGGCTGACCCTCTATCAGGCCGGCGAGATCACGGGGCCGGGGACGCTGGTGTGCGACCGCTGCGGGGCCAAGACCCACTTCGTCAAGACCGGGCGCATCCCGCCCTGCGCCGACTGCGGCGGGACCGCGTTCAAGCGCCAGGAGCAAGCCACAAACCGCAAGACGGGGACCTGAATGCCCCCGGACTGGAAATCCGCCCGTGGCGCTCGTATAGTCGCGCCTCGCGTCATGCCCCGTGGGAGAGACCGGCCGTCTGGCCGGCGCCGAAGGCGCAACACCGCCCGGAATCGCTCAGGCATCAGGGACCACGGGGCTTAAGACCGACTCTGGAGAGCGGCTGCCGTCTACCTTAGAGACGGCAACCCACCGACGGGGCAGCCGGCCAGGCCACGCGCCTGGCCCGCAAACTCTCAGGTCCAGGACAGAGGGGCGATGCCAGGGCACGCTGCCGTAAGCGGCACGCCTTCAATACCCTATTGTTTGGACCACTGCCGGCACCAACCCGGCCGGAGCGAGGAGAGTCGAATGGGATTGCGTACCCCCCTGTTTGCGGAGCACGAGCGCCTCGGCGCCCGCATCGTCCCCTTCGGCGGCTGGGACATGCCGCTGCACTATGGCTCCCAGTTAGAGGAGCATCACGCGGTACGCCGCCACGCTGGCGTCTTCGACGTTTCGCACATGCAACCGGTGGATCTGGCGGGTCCCGGCGCCCGCGATTTTCTGCGCTATCTGCTCGCCAATGACGTGGCCAAGCTCAAGGTCCCGGGCAAGGCACTGTATTCCTGCATGTTGAACGACGAGGGCGGGGTGGTGGACGACCTGATCGTCTATTACCGCGGCCCCAACCGCTATCGGATCGTCGTCAATGCCGGCACCGCCGATAAGGACCTCGACTGGATGCACGCCCGCGCCACGGGCCTTGACGTACAGATCGACCGCCGCCGGGATCTCGCCATGATCGCGGTGCAGGGGCCGCAGGCCGTGGCGCTGACCGCCCCCCTGCTGCCCGCCGACTGCCGTGAGGCGGCGGCTGCACTCAAGCCATTCTTTGCCGCCGACGGTGAGCGCTGGTTCGTCGGCCGCACCGGTTACACCGGCGAGGACGGTTTCGAGGTCATGCTCCCGGCCGCGGAGGCCCCCGGGCTCTGGCAGGGGTTGATCGCCGCCGGCGCGCAGCCATGCGGCCTGGGCGCCCGGGACACCCTGCGGCTGGAGGCGGGCATGAACCTCTACGGCCAGGACATGGACGAGGGCGTCGGCCCGCTGGAGTCCGGGCTTGGCTGGACCATCGCCTGGGAGCCGGCAGACCGTGCCTTCGTCGGCCGTGAGGCCTTGGCCGCCGTGCGCGACAACCCGGCCCACCGGGTCTTCGTCGGCCTGCTGCTGACCGGCCGCGGCGTGTTGCGCGGACATCAGAAGGTGCTGGTCGACGGCCGCGAGGTGGGTGAGATCACCTCCGGCGGCTTCGCCCCGACCCTGGAGCGCTCCATCGCGCTTGCCCGCGTGGCGCCCGGCATCGGCGCCGGCTGCGCGGTCGACATCCGCGGCAAGCCGGTCGCGGCACAGGTGGTCAAGACCACCTTTGTGCGCAACGGCAAGCCCATGCTGGATTTTTGACCGGGCCTCGGCGCCGCGTATCAGCATGAAGGAAAGTCCGTCCGGACTGATGGTAATGGGACAGGATTAACAGGATTCTTCAGGATTAACAGGACAAAAGGTCGCTATGGGACCACCCTCGATCATTGTCCAAATCTTGTGAATCCTGCGAAATTCTGTTAGCCCGGTCCATTTTTCCGCGGACCTGTGAGAGGCTGGATACTTGGCGTGGCTCGCCCGCAACCACTTAATATCGGTATCGTCCGCCTGGGCGATGCCATTGCGTCTAAACATAGCGATCGGCCGCACCGCCGGCCCCACCGGGAGAAGACCATGAGCGCAGTCCCTGCTGACCTCCGATACACCGCGAGCCACGAATGGGTGATGGACAACGGCGACGGCACCGTCACCGTCGGCATCACCGACCACGCCCAAGAGGCCCTGGGCGACATCGTCTTCGTCGAGACGCCGGAGGCCGGGACCGAGGTGGAGGCGGGCGATGCCTGCGCCGTGGTCGAATCGGTGAAGGCCGCCTCCGACATCTACGCCCCCCTGAGCGGTGAGGTCGTGGAGGCCAACCCGGTCCTCGCCGACACCCCGGAGGCGATCAACGAGGACGCCTATGGCAAGGGCTGGATCTTCTCGCTGCGCCTCGCCGATCCGGGCGCCTTGAGCGGGCTGCTGGACGCGGCCGGCTATCAGGCCGTGGTCGACGCGGAGGCCTGACCCCGACATGCCCTTCGTACCCCACACGCAGGCGGATATCGCCGCCATGCTCGGCGTCATCGGCGTCAGCGCCATCGACGACCTGTTCGACGAGATCCCGGCGGCACTGCGCATCGGCGAGCTCGCCGCCATCCCCACGGGACTCGCGGAGATGGACATTGCGCGCCTGATGCAGGCACGCGCCCGCGCCGATGGCGAGCCGGTGTGCTTCATCGGCGCCGGGGCCTATGACCACCACATCCCGGCGGCGGTGTGGCAGATCGCCGCGCGCGGTGAGTTCTATACCGCCTACACCCCCTACCAGGCCGAGGCGAGCCAAGGCACACTGCAACTGCTCTACGAGTTCCAGTCGATGATGACGGCGCTGACCGCGCTGGATGTGTCGAACGCCTCGCTCTATGACGGGGCGTCGGCCCTGGCAGAGGCGGTGCTGATGGCGGTGCGCGCCAACCGCAAGGCCAAGTCCAACCGGGCGCTGGTGCCGCGCGCGCTGCACCCGGCCTACCGGCGGGTGTTGCGCGGGATCGTGGAGCCGCAGGGGATCGAGATCGTCGAGGCCCCCTTCGACCGGCGCGGCGGGCACACGCCGATTGAGTCGCTGGGCGCCGACTCCGAGGGCTTCGCGGCGGTGGTGATCAACCAGCCGAATTTCTTCGGGGTGATCGAGGAGGCGGATGAACTCACCGACGCGGCCCACGACCAGGGGGCGCTGGTCATCGGCGTGGTCAACCCCATCGCACTCGCCCTGCTCAAGCCACCGGGCGAGTGGGGGGCCGCGGGCGCGGACATCGCCTGCGGCGAGGCCCAACCCTTGGGCATCCCACTCTCCTCCGGCGGCCCCTATGCGGGCTTTCTGTGCTGCAAGCAGGACCTGGTCCGGCAGATGCCCGGGCGCATCATCGGGCGCACCCTGGACCTGGACGGCAAACCCGGCTTCACCCTCACGCTCCAGGCGCGCGAGCAGCACATCCGCCGCGGCAAGGCGACCTCCAATATCTGCACCAATCAGGGCCTGCTGGCCACCGCAGCCACCATCCACATGGCGATCCTGGGCGCCGAGGGGCTGGAGCGGGTCGGCGGCGCCTCGCATGCCAATACCCGGGCACTCAGCGCCGCGCTGTGCAAGACGCTGGGGGTGGAGCCGCTGTTCGATCGACCCTATTTCCACGAGCAGGCACTGCGCCTGCCGGCCCCCACCGCCGACGTGCTAAGGTCGCTCGCCGCTGATAATATCCTAGGCGGCTTCGACCTGGGCCTGGACTACCCGGAACTTGACCCGGCACTCTTGGTGTGTGCCACCGAGCTGCGCACCGCGGAAGAAATAGAGGGCTACGCGGCCAAGCTGGCTGAGATCGTTGCGGCTCAGGCAGTGTCGGTTTGACCCGTCACACCTGGTTTGCCTGAGCCAGCAAAGGGACCCAAAGGCACCGCGCGTCGGGTGACGGCGCGCTCAAGACCGATCCACAACTTCAGCATCGTACCGCGCACCTAACCCGACCCACCCACTGGAGAGAGAAAGAATGGCCAAGACCGCCCTGCAAGGTAACCCCGTCAGCCTGTACGGCGACCTGCCCGCCGTCGGCCACCCGGCCCCCGATTTCACCCTGGTCGCCAAGGATCTGAGCGACAAGACGCTCGCCGACTTCGCCGGCAAGAAGAAGCTCCTGAACATCGTCCCGAGCCTGGACACCCCGGTGTGCGCCACCTCGACCAAGAAGTTCAATGAGGCCATGGCCGGCAAGACCGACGCGGTCGCGCTAGTCATCTCCGCCGACCTGCCCTTCGCGATGGGCCGCTTCTGCGGCGCCGAGGGCATCGACAACGTGGTGAGCCTGTCCACGATGCGCTCACCCAGCTTCGCCCAGGACTACGGCGTGCTGATCACCGACGGACCGCTGGCCGGCATCACCGCCCGCGCCGTGATCGTACTGGATGCGCAGGACCAGGTGGTCTATACGCAGTTGGTCCCGGAGATCAGCCAGGAGCCGGATTACGAGGCGGCGTTGGCGGCGTTAGGCTGACACCAATACGCGGGGCCTGTGGATAAACTAGTCTCTCAGGTCCCGCGCCCGCTCATCGACTGAATCGAGGTCTGCATCTTTGAATCAGGTTGTTCGCCCCAAGGTATTCATTAGCCATTGTAGCGAAGACACCTGGGTTGCGTCTCAGATCGCGCGGGAGATCGGGGGTCGTGGGACCAGGGCTTTTCTCGACGAGGCCGATATGGACATCGGCGACTCAAACGAGGCGCTACGGGAAGCACTCGATGGCTCCGATGAGTTGCTGGTCCTCGTTACCCCCTGGGCTTTGGATAGACCTTGGGTCTGGGTCGAAATCGGCGGGGCGTGGCTGCGGCGCATTCCGATCATCGTCGTGCTGCACGGTCTGGGAAGACAGGAGTTTATGGCGCAACCAGCCACACCCGCCTTTCTCAAGACCCGGGATATCATCCGACTCAACGATATCGAACAATATTTTGAGCAGCTTCAGCGCCGCGCCACGGGGGGGCCGAAATGAGTGACGAAACCGGGGCCGATGTATTTCTCGCCTATTCCAGCAAGGACCGTGCGTGGGTCGAGCAATTCGTTTCCTCCCTCAAGGCATCCGGAGTCAATTCCTGGTTCGACATTGCCGATATACCGCTGGGAGAACCATGGGAGCAACGCTTGGAGGATGCCCTGCGCCACAGCCGTACGCTGGTGATTATCCTGACGCCGAACAGTATTCGGAACCGCTGGACACTCGTCGAGTTGGGGGCGGCGCTCGCGGATGGCAAACGCATTATTCCGGTAGTTGCAGAGGAACTGGATACTGGAGATACATTGCCATTCCTTCGCGGCTATCGCACGCTCCACGAGGCATCCCCGGCGAAGGCCGGAAAGCAGGTCGCCGAGGCGATCTTGGCCGCCGCAGCCTAAAACGATTAGTCACATCTATTGCAAAGCCATCTACTAACATGCTGATCCAAGAACAATCCCACCCCGGCCGTCGCGCCACCGCCCAGGCCCCACTCCAGATGGCGGACTGCGCCGACCTTCCCGCGGCGCAACGGCGTACCACGCGGGCCTTGCTGCCGGAGGTCTCGGAACTCCAGGTGGTGCGTCACTACACCCGGCTGTCGCAGAAGAACTTCTCCATCGACACCCATTTCTACCCGCTGGGCTCCTGTACCATGAAGTACAACCCGCGGGCCTGCCACACGCTCGCCTCGTTGCCCGGCTTCCTGGCTCGTCACCCGGAGGCCCCGGACGATCAGGGTCAGGGGTTCCTCGCCTGTCTCTACGAACTTCAGGAGATGCTCAAGGAGGTCACCGGGATGCAGGCCGTGTCCCTGGCCCCCTCCGCCGGGGCCCAGGGGGAGTTCGCCGGCGTGGCCATGATCCGCGCCTATCACCAGGCCCGGGGCGACTCGGCGCGCACCGAGATCCTGGTGCCGGACGCCGCCCACGGCACCAATCCGGCCTCCGCCGTCATGTGCGGATTCGTGGCCCGGGAGATCCCGACCGGTCCGGATGGGGACGTCAACCTCGATGCACTGCGGGCGGCGGTCGGCCCCCAGACCGCCGGCATCATGCTCACCAACCCGAGCACCGTGGGCGTCTTCGACCGCAACATCCAGGAGATCGCCCGCATCGTGCATGAGGCCGGCGGGCTGCTCTATTATGACGGCGCCAACCTCAACGCCATCCTGAGCAAGGTCCGGCCCGGGGACATGGGCTTCGACGTCATCCACATGAATCTGCACAAGACCTTCTCCACCCCCCATGGGGGCGGCGGTCCCGGCGCCGGTCCGGTGGGCGTCTCCCAACGCTTGGAGCCCTTCCTGCCGGTGCCCCTGGTCGCCCGCGAAGGGGCGCAGTACCGCTGGCTCGGTGAGACGGAGCGCCCCCAATCCATCGGCCGGCTCACCGCCTTCGGCGGCAACATGGGCATCCTGCTGCGCGCCTATGTCTATGCGCGGATGCTGGGGCGCGAGGGGATGAAGCGCGTCTCCGAATTCTCCACCCTGAACGCCAACTATCTCATGGCGAGGCTGCGGGAGGCCGGCTTTGAGGCCGCGTACCCGCAGCGCCGGGCGAGCCATGAGTTCATTATCAGCATCAAGCAGGAGGCCAAGACCTTCCACGTCAATGCCATGGACTTCGCCAAGCGCCTGCTCGACTACGGCTACCACGCCCCCACCACCTATTTTCCCTCACTGGTGCCGGAGTGCCTGCTGATCGAGCCCACGGAGACCGAGACCAAGGAAGAGCTGGACGGCTTCGTCGCGGCGCTGGTGGCGATTCGTGAGGAGGCGCGGACCAACCCGGACCTGGTGACGGGCGCCCCCCACACCATGCCGGTGCGCCGACTCGACGATGTGCGCGCGGCGCGTCAGCTGGACCTGGCCTGGCGGCCCGACGGCGCCCCGGCATAACCATGGCCGGCCACAACGACCGGGGCTGGGGGCGGATGATCTACGCCTTCGGCTATTCCATGCAGGGCTTCAAGGCGTGCTTCCAGGCCGAGGAGGCCTTTCGCCAGGAGTTGTTCCTGCTGCTGTTTCTCGCCCCCCTCGGACTGTGGCTGGGCGCGACCCCGGTGGAGCGCGTGCTGCTGATCGGCTGCCTGCTCATGGTGCTGATCGTGGAGTTGCTGAACTCCGCCATCGAGGCCGGCGTGGACCGGGTCGGCCTGGAGCGCCACGAACTGTCCGCCCGCGCCAAGGACATCGCCTCCGCCGCGGTCTTCATGAGCATGACGCTCGCCTGGGTGACCTGGGGGTTGATCCTGATTCCCAAATGGTTTTAGATACGGAACATTCAGTCCGCCAAAAACGCGAATGAACGCGAATAACGAACCGGTCGACGACCGCATTCCCGATACGACCGGGCGTTTCAGCAGCGGACCGGAGAACGCGCCACACCAAAGAGTTCCTTCGCGTTCTTCGCGTTCTTCGCGGACTCATGTCTTCTCTGTCCATTCGCGGATGTTAATTCCACCGGAGGCAATGCACCGATGCAGGAACATGTCACCGATCAGGGCTTCGTGCCGCTGGCCATCGCCATCCTGACGGTCTCCGATAGCCGCGCGGAGGCGCAGGACAGCTCCGGCCAACTCCTCAAGACCAAGGCCGAGGAGTCCGGGCATCGGGTGGTTGCCAAGGCGATCGTGCGCGACGACATCTACCAGTTGCGGGCGGTCTTCTCGCGCTGGATTGCGGACCCACAGGTGCAGGTGGTGTTATGTACCGGCGGCACCGGGCTCACCGGCCGTGACAGCACCCCGGAGGCGCTCCTACCCCTGCTCGACAAACAGATCGAGGGGTTCGGCGAGCTGTTCCGCCAGGTTTCGTTCGCGGATATCGGCACCTCCACGATCCAGTCCCGCGCCCTGGCGGGGCTCGCCAACGCCACCTTCATCTTCTGCCTGCCGGGCTCCACCGGGGCCTGCCGGACCGGCTGGGAGCAGATCCTCGCGGCCCAACTCGACTCACGTACCCGCCCCTGCAATTTCGCCCAATTGATCCCGCGCCTGCTGGAGCAGTGAGTTAACACCGGGGCCAACATGATCACAGAGCAACACGGCGGCTCGGCCCCCCGCGCAGCAGCAAGCAGGCGACCTTCGACTTTCTGCCCAGGCGGTCCTGCCGGCGCGACGCAGTCGCGACCATTCGATACGGCGGGTGGCGGCCCTCAGGCCAGTCCCCGCACTGTCATTTTGACCGAAGAAACGGCCGTTAAGCGGCAACCAACGCGACGCGATCGCTGATCCGGATACACCGATGGCCGCCCCACTGATCCTCAAGGACCCCAGAAACAGCGCCGAAAACGCCGACGAGCTGCGCGCCACGCTCGAACAGATGCGTTTGCAAGCCGAGCGCGAGATCGCCCGGCTGAGTCGCAAGCTCGCGGAACGCGAGCTTGCCGCTGTTCGCGATGTGCCCTCCGCCACCGAGCGGCAGGCACTGCAGCAAGACCTTGCCATCCTGAGACATTCGTTGGGGGCCAAGGAAAAGACCCTCGACCAGATTACCCAGGAATGCCGCCGGCTGGAAGACGACCTGGAGGACCGGCACCAGGAGGTCGACAATCTCAAACAGGAGGCGCAGCGCCGGGATAACGCGCTCACGGCAGCGCGCAATGAGATCAATCGGCTCAAAGGCCAGCTCGCTGAGATCCAGGAGCAGTCGATGGATGCCGCTGCGCTGCACGACCCGCGAGAGCCCCGCAAGGAGCGACCGCCCCCACCCGTGCAAAGCAGCACCCCGGCCAGACCGCCACCCAAGGCGATCGCTGTCTCCGCCGGCCTGATCGCCGGCCTGGGGCTGATCGTTCTCGTCGTGGTGGTGTCCTGGGGTCGGATCACGCAGAAGCAAGACCGCTGGGAGCCGTCGTTGACCCCGCCCACGGCGCAGATCGCGCCGACCAAGCAACCGTTGAGCGAGGTTCCCCCACCAGCCCAGGCCCCAGTCATGCCGCTGCCGCCGGCGCCCGCCCCCACCGAGCAACCAGCAAACCTCAATGACCGGCTGCGCGATGGCAGCTTTGGACCGACCATCGTCGAACTCAATGGCGGCAGCTTCCAGATGGGTCGGAACAACCTCGGCGGCGGCGACAACGGACCGGAGCACGAGGTCCAGTTGCCCCCCTTCCTGATCGGCGCCTATGAGGTTACCTTCCAAGAATACGACCACTTCGCGCGCGCCACCGGCCAACGCCTACCCGATGACTTCGGCTGGGGGCGGGGCGAGCGCCCGGTGGTCGGGGTGTCCTGGATCGATGCCCAAGCCTACACGGACTGGCTGACCCGCCAGACCGGCAAGCGTTACCGCCTCCCGAGCGAGGCCGAATGGGAGTACGCCGCCCAGGCCAATACCCCCGGGATCTATCCCTGGGGTTTTGTGATTGAGCGCGGGCGCGCCAACTGTTTCGACTGCGGCAGCCGGTGGGACAATCGCTCCACCGCCCCGGTCGGGAGCTTCGCACCCAATGCCTTCGGGCTCTACGACACCGCCGGCAACGCACTGGAGTGGGTGGCGGACTGCTATGCGCCAGGCTACGACGGCGCTCCGAGCGATGGCAGCGCGCGGACCGCCCAGAACTGCACCGAGCGCGTCGCCCGCGGCGGCGCCTTCAACAAGCCGGCACCCTCGCTCAAGAACAAGACACGGGCGCGGTTCGTGCCCTACACCCGCTTGAACAATCTCGGATTCCGGGTGGCACGCGAGCCTTGAACGGGCAGCAAAGCGCATGCCGTATCCTCGGTGTCGGCGTCGCCACCCTGGACCTGATCAATGCGGTGGACAGCTATCCCCCCGAGGATGCGGAGGTCCGCGCCAGCGGACAGCGGCGGGCGCGGGGCGGTAACTGCGCCAACACACTGAGCATACTCGCCGACCTCGGCCACCCCTGCGCCTGGGCCGGCACCTTGGCCGAGGACGACGGCGCCGACTTCATCCGGGCCGACTTGAGCGCCCACGGCATCGACTGCACCCATGCCGTTCACTGCCCGGGCGGCACTACCCCCACCTCGTACATCACCCTGAGCCAGGCCACCGGCAGTCGCACCATCGTCCACTACCGCGACTTGCCGGAACTCACCGCTGCCGCCTTCGCCCGCATCCCGTTGGAGTCATTCGACTGGGTGCATTGCGAGGGTCGCAACCCGGGCGAGACCTGCCGCATGCTGGGGCGCTGCCGCCGTGAGTCGCCGCGGCTGCCCATCTCAGTGGAGCTCGAAAAGCCCCGCCCCGGAATCGAGGCCCTATTCCACGGCCCCGACCTGTTGCTGATCGCCCGCGCCTTCGCCCTGGCCGACGGCGGATCGCAAATCGCTGCCGACCCAGGCGCCTGGCTCGCGGCCATGAGCCAACGCACCGACGCCCGGGCCCTGGTGCTTGGCTGGGGCGCCGCGGGCGCCTGGTTGCTGGAGCGCGGCGGCAGTCCCCGGCGGGTGCCGGCGCGCCCGCCCGAGCGGGTGGTGGACACCCTGGGGGCCGGGGACACACTCAACGCGGGAATGATCGATGGTCTGCTGCGCGGACTGGAACCATTGGACGCCCTGACCAGCGCCGTGGCGTTGGCAGGGATCAAGTGCGAACGGGCTGGACTAGAGGGTCTGGCGGAAGCGGCGCGGACGCTGAGGACCCTGTGAGCCTAGCAAGGGCTAACGCAAGAAAGTGCAGTTCTCACGCCAAGGCGCCAAGGCGTTTCAGCGCGTTATCAGTATTGCGCCAGTTTCACCCGGAAGGTGATCTGGATAGTGGCTTTACCCGATTGTGTTTCTTGGCGAGCTTGGCGCCTTGGCGTGAGCCATTCCTTCATTTGGGCTAATAGTTCGCGATGAAGTCCTGATAGGCCAGGGCCAGCCCTTCTTTCAAGGACACCCGCGGCCGCCAGCCCAGCCCACGCAGTCGCTCGCTGTTCATGAGTTTGCGCGGGGTGCCGTCGGGCTTGCTGGTGTCATAGACGATGCGCCCGGTATAGCCGACGGTCTCACAGACCAGGGCCGCCAACTCGCCGATGCTGAGATCCTCGCCACAACCGACGTTGATGTGCGATGACATGGGCTTGGTGTAAGCGGCATAAGTGGCGTGGTCCAGTTCCATGACATGTACGCTGGCGGCGGCCATATCATCGACATAGAGGAACTCGCGCCGCGGCGTGCCGGTGCCCCAAATCACCAACTCCGGGCTGGCGTTGACCTTCGCCTCATGTGTACGGCGCAGCAGCGCCGGCAGCACATGGCTGTTCTCCGGGTGATAGTTGTCCCCGGGACCGTAGAGATTGGTCGGCATAACGCTGCGATAATCGGTGCCATACTGCCGGTTATAGGACTCGCAGAGCTTGATCCCGGCAATCTTGGCGATGGCATAGGGCTCATTGGTCGACTCCAATAACCCGGTGAGTAACGCCTCCTCCGACATCGGCTGCGAAGCCAGCCGCGGGTAGATGCAACTGGAACCGAGAAACAGCAGACGTCGCACGCCGGCACTGAAGGCCTGGTGAATGACGTTGGCCTCGATCAGCAGGTTGTCATAGATGAATTCCGCCGGATAGGTGTCATTGGCATGGATGCCGCCGACCTTGGCGGCCGCCAGATAGACCTGATCCGGCCGCTCGGCCTGAAAGAACGCGCGCACCTGCGCCTGATCGGTCAGGTCCAATTCGGCACGGCTCTTGGTGATCAGGCGATGGCCGTCGCGCCGGCCCAGCGCCCGGCAGATGGCTGCACCGACCATGCCGCGGTGCCCGGCCACATAGATCTTCTGATGCATATCCATCGTCGGGCTCACTCGTGGTGGTCGAAGGCACTGTAACCATGGCGCTTGACCAATTCATCGCGCTCCGCCTGCCGCAGGTCCGCCTGCACCATCTCGGCCACTAAGGCGTCAAAACTGGTCTCGGGCACCCAGCCCAGCTTCTCCCGCGCCTTGGTGGCATCACCGAGCAGCGTCTCCACCTCGGTGGGGCGGAAATAGCGTGGATCGACGGCAATGATACAGCGCCCGCCCGCGTCATAGCCCTTTTCATCCACCCCCGCGCCCTCCCAGCGCACGGTGATCCCCATCTCCTTGGCGGCGGCCGCCACGAATTCGCGCACACTATATTGCACGCCGGTGGCAATCACATAGTCCTCGGGTTGCTCCTGCTGCAACATCAGCCACTGCATCTGGACATAGTCCCTGGCATGACCCCAATCGCGCTTGGCGCTGAGATTGCCAAGATAGACACAGTCCTGCAGGCCCAGCTTGATGCGGGCCAGGGCGCGGGTGATCTTGCGCGTGACAAAGGTCTCGCCGCGCACCGGGCTCTCGTGATTGAAAAGGATCCCGTTGCAGGCGTAGATACCATAGGCCTCACGATAGTTGACCGTGATCCAATAGGCATAGAGCTTGGCCACGGCATAGGGGCTGCGCGGGTAGAAGGGCGTGGTCTCGCGCTGCGGGGTCTCTTGTACCAGGCCATACAATTCCGAGGTACTGGCCTGATAAAAGCGGGTCTTCTTCTCGAGTCCAAGGATACGGATCGCCTCGAGGATGCGCAAGGCCCCAAGCGCATCGGAGTTGGCCGTATATTCCGGCTCCTCGAATGATACCGCGACATGGCTTTGGGCGGCGAGATTGTAGACCTCGTCCGGCTGCACCTGCTGAATGATCCGGATCAGGCTGGTGGAATCCGTCAGGTCGCCGTGGTGAAGGATGAAGCGACGGTCACTGACATGAGGGTCCTGATAGAGGTGGTCGATACGGTCGGTATTAAACAGCGAGGCACGCCGCTTGATGCCATGCACGCAGTACCCCTTGGCGAGCAAGAACTCCGCCAAATAGGCCCCATCCTGTCCCGTGACGCCTGTGATCAGAGCCCTTTTCATGCACATACCTCAAGTCATTGACAAATAATGAAATCGACCGGGGCCGCGCAGGCAACCCACCGCGTTCCTGGAGTGGATCGCAGCGGCGGCCGTGCCGGAGGCTGCCAGCGACGCGCGCCCGCCACCGACCGCGAGGGTCGGTGCCATTGTCCTGGAGACGCGGGATGATTGGAAGGGCCGCGATCAAGACGGCCAGGCGCGGACACGCTGGGGCAGAACGCACCGTTGACGCCCTGCCGTGTTGCGGTGCGTAGCGGCCGGCGGCGCTAATTCATCGCGGCCGGGGCAGCCGCCGGGGCCGCGCCACGCAGCAGGTTCGCCACCGCACGGTCGGTCAGGGGCGCCTGGCTTAATACCCGGGCAGTGCCCTTGCGCAGATGCTCCGCGAGACTCTCGGGAGCCAGTGTCAGGGCGCCCTCCCCCTGGCGATTGGTAAACAGATAGACCGAGCGCAACTGGCTGGTCCAGTTGATACGCAGGGTCTTGCGCGTACCCCGGAAGCTCTCGAACTCCACCCAGGTGCCGACGCCTAAGGATTGGGCGAGCCGCAGATGCCGATCCCCACTAAGATACGACTGATCCGGCGCGCTGCGCGGCTGCGTTACATGGTATTCGATGGAATTCGGGGCACTGACCAGTTCGCTGGCGGCGAGCCCCTGGTGCTCACCAGCGGCGGGCGTGGACGGCGCGGGCTCCCACGTGGGGCTGGCCCCGGCCTTGTGCAAGGCCGCCATGTGCAGCTTGATCAGTTCACTGAAAAAGGCGTCCCAGGCGTCCTGCTGACCGACCGACTCCAACGGCACCCGCAAGCGCCTGAGCAGGTCGGGCAGCGCGGTGAGCAGGCGATTGCGCTCATCCGCCCCCCGCTTCGGCACCACGCTCCACAGCAGGTCATCCATGGTCGCCAGGGCCTCGCTCCAAGGCGCGCCCTCATCACCGTGACGGACGTAGGTCTTCACCAGCAACAACCGCCAGCGGTGGTCAAGGAACTCCGCGACCAGGGCCGGCAAACCCGGGCGCGCGATCCGTACATTGATCTCCGTGGCCACCCGGGTCATGGCAAGATCCTGCCGCTCCCGCTGGGCCAGTTCGCCCACCACGGACGTCGTGCGCACCTGGGCGCGCGCATCCTCGTCCGCCAGGAAGCCCTCCAGTCGGCGGACCTGGGCGGAAAAGATCCCAATATCGGTCTCGAAGCCTGCCGCCACCGCGGTGACGATCTCGTCGATCCGCATCATCAGGTGAGGCGCATCGACCTCGTTACGGCCGACGCCGGCACTGGCAATCAGATCAAGTAACCGCCGTGCCGGATGTTTCCTATTGGAGAAAAAGGCCTTGTCCATCAAGGCAACCTTGAGAATCGGCAGTTGGAGTCTCGCGACCTCGGCACGCAGGGCTGTCGACAGGTCCTGGTCGTTGAAAATCGCCTCGAAGAGCGTTGCCACGATATCAATGGTCAGGGCATCGACCGAGCTCAAACAAGCGACCATCGGGGTGGTGCGCAGTTGCTGCAGCGCATTGCTCTGGCGTGGATCGATCACGACCTCCCCCAACCCCGACAGGTAGCGCGGGTCGGCGCGGCCCCGTTGCAGATTGGTCAGGGCGGCGATCAGTTGGCCCAACCCAAGCGATGAGGCGGGGGCCAACCCGATGCCGGACGCCCGGCGCCGGGCCGGGGCGTTCGCCGCCGCCGCAATGGCGCCGGCGAGTTGCTCGAAGACGACATCCTCAAGACCGGCAGCCGCAGGCAGACCGGCGAGCCGATCAGCCGCGCTGGGGCCCCGGATGCCACTCGGGGGTAGGCCCAGGACGTGCTCCCCAGGCTCGCCCAGCCGGGCCGTTTCGGGCAGCTCAATCGTGGGGGGCGAGACGGTGTCCGGGTCAACCAAATATTGGTTGATGGCATCATAGATGGCTGGGAATTCGACCGCGGTCTGGCGCTCGAACGCCTGCAGGATCGTCAGGGCCAAGGGCGCCCCGGCGTCCAACGCAGTGCAGGCCCGGAACATGGCCGAGAACAAGGCGCGGGGGTACAGCGGATGATTGTCCAGGCTGACGGGCGTCACCCCTAACCGGGCGACGAGATGGCAATCCAGCGTGGTCAGTTGTTCGGCGCAATGGCGCTCAACCAGCCCCGCCAGCTCGCGCCCGACCTCATCGGCGGCGGCGTACTCAGCGGCCCGGTCGACCGCCATGTCGTCACCGCCGCCCTGCAACCAGACGACCACGTTGGCGTCGAACTGCTCGACATAGCCGCTGCGGAACTTCGCCATCAGGGGCAGGCCGCGGTTGGTCAGCACATCCATTGCGGCGAAATAGCGTTGCTGTTCCTCCACACTGGTCGCGCGGTCGGCCATGCCGAGCAGGTCGTCGTTGGCGGTGCCGAGGTGCTCGACAAAGGTGGCGACCAACCCGTGAACAAGCCGGTCGCGGCAGTACACGAGCAACTGTGCCACATCCGCCGGGACGGTCCCGGCGGGGTTTGGATCGCGAACCACCAGCGGTAGCACGCTCGAAGCGTATTGATCAGTCATGGACTGGGTCTCGATAGGCAGAATCACTCCGCACCCGGCGGCACAGAGACAACCTAGCTTAGCGACCAGCAGTCGACGACGGACCCGGGCCCAATGTCGCCGACACTGTCAATCTTCTTCGTTATTAGAGACGTTACAGACATCCTGAGGCACAGTATAAAGCAACGCCCGGCGCAGAATGCAAACCGGTTCGCAGTTCCGCAGATCCATTTGCGGCTACGTCGACACGCTGACGGCCCGGGCGGTGCGCCGCAGGCCCTCCGCTGGCGGCACCGGGGGCGCCCAGTCGAGCAGGTGCCGCGCCTTGTCGGCGCTGACCTGGAGCGAGCCGCACAGGCGCTCAACCGCGGCGCGGCGACCCGCGGCGGCGCCGAGCCACCCCAGGAGGCGCGGCGGCACCGGCCAGAGCCGCGCCGGCCGGCCAAGCCCGGCGGCCAGCAGCCGCAGCAGCTGGGGAGTCGACAGGTCCGACTGGTCCGCGGCGAGGAAGGTCTCCCCCGCCGCCGCCGGATGCTCGGCACACAGCGCCAGCAAGTCGGCCAGATTCCACACGCCCACCAGGCTGCGCCGATTGTCGATGGCCCCCAAGGGCAGTGGCAATCCCAGACGCAGCGCGCGCAGCAGGAGCCCCAGGTTGCCAGCCACGCCGGGGCCATAGACCAGAGGCGGGCGGACGATGACGTACTCCAGGGCCGCGCCCCGGGCAACCCGAGCGATCACCTGTTCGGCGGCGGCCTTGGACCGGGCGTAGGGGTCACACGGGTCCGGGGGGTCCGACTCGGTGAAGGGTCGCCCGGTGGTGGCCTCGCCGTTGACCTTGATACTGCTGACATAGACGAACCGCCGCACGCCCGCCCGCGCCGCTTGCCGCACCAGGCACTCGGTCCCCTGGGTGTTGACCAATGTAAAAGCCGCGTCGGGGTCGGCGGCGACCTCGCGCATCACATGCACCCGGGCCGCCAGGTGGACCACGGCGGTCACGCCGGCCAAGGCCTGGGTCCAGTCGGTCTGCGGACCGATCGCGCCCACCAGGACCCGCTCATGATCGGGCAGAGCGGGGCGTTGCGCCCGCAGGGCCATGCGCACCTGCCAACCGCGCTCGCTCAGGGCGCGGCAGACCTCACCGCCAATGAAGCCGGAGGCACCGGTCACCAGGACTCGCCTCATTTTGGTAACGGCCATGGCGCCCGCGGCACCCCGAACGATGAAAGTGGCGGGCGCCTTGCCCGTTCCCTCTCCCCGGCCTTCCCCCACAAGGGGAGGAAGAATTGGAGCGCGCTCCAAGCGCGGCTTTCACGGTATCCGGCGCTCACTCGACAGTCACCGACTTAGCCAGATTGCGCGGCTGATCCACGTCCGTGCCCTTCAGCACCGCCACATGGTAAGCCAACAGTTGCATGGGGATGGTGAAGATCAGCGCATCGATCAGCTCGTCGGTCTCGGGCAGGCGGATGACCGTGACCCCGGCCGCGTCCGACAAGGGGACCTGGAAATCGGCGAAGACATAGAGTTGACCGCCGCGGGCGCGGACCTCCTCCAGATTGGATTTCAGCTTCTCCAGCAAGGCGTTGTTGGCCGCGAGCGCGACCACCGGCATGTCCTCGTCGATCAGGGCCAGCGGGCCGTGTTTGAGCTCACCCGCCGGATAGGCCTCCGCGTGGATATAAGAGATCTCCTTGAGCTTGAGCGCCCCCTCCATGGCGATGGGATAGAGCTCGCCGCGCCCCAGAAACAGGGTGTGCTGCTTGTCGACGAACTGCTCGGCCAGCCGCGCGATCAGCCCGTCCAGGGCCAGCACCTGCTCCATCTTGGCCGGGACCGATCGCATCAAGGTGACCAAGCGCGCCTCCTGCGCCTCATCCAGCCGCTGGTAGCGCCCCAGGGTGACAGTCAGTAACAGCAGCGCCATCAGCTGCGTGGTGAAGGCCTTGGTCGAGGCCACGCCGATCTCCGGTCCGGCACGGGTGAGCAGCAGCAGGTCGGATTCACGCACCAGCGAACTTTCCGGGACGTTGCAAATGGCCAGCGTCGTGGCGTAACCGGATTCCTTGGCGATGCGCAGGGCCGCCAGGGTGTCCGCCGTCTCACCGGACTGGGAGATGGTGACGAACAGCGCCGACTCCGGCACCACATGGCGGCGGTAGCGGTACTCGCTCGCCACCTCCACGTTGCAGGGCAAGCCAGCGAGCGACTCCAGCCAATAGCGGGCGACGAGCCCCGCGTGGTAACTGGTCCCGCAGGCCACGATGGTCACGGCCTTGATGGTCGGGAAGAGCTCCGCCGCGGCAGTGCCGAAGGCCTCCGGGACGACCCGAGCGCCCACCAACCGACCCTCCAGGGTGTCGGCGATGGCACGGGGCTGCTCGAAGATCTCTTTCAGCATGAAGTGCCGATACTCCCCGCGCTCGGCGGAGTCGGCAGCCACCGAGGACTCCTTGACGGGGCGCACGACCAACGCCCCCTGGCGATCCCAAATCTGGACGGACTCGCGGGTGATCTCCGCAATATCGCCCTCTTCGAGGAACAAGAAGCGGTGGGTGACCGGCAGCAGGGCGAAGACGTCCGAGGCGACAAAGTGCTCGCCGAAGCCCACGCCGATCACCAGCGGGCTGCCCTGGCGGGCCACCACCAGGTGGTCCGGGTCCTGAACGTCGATCACCGCCAAGGCGTAGGCACCCGTCAGCCGCGCGGTCGCGCGGCGCACCGCCTCGATCAATGGATGGCCGGCGATCAACGCGTCGTAGACGGCGTGGACAACCACCTCGGTGTCGGTCTCGGAGGTGAAGCGGTGGCCGGCGGCGCGCTGCTCCCGGCGCAGTTCCTCGTGGTTCTCGATGATGCCGTTGTGGACCAGGGCACAGCGGTCGCGGCACACCTGCGGGTGGGCGTTGCGCACCGCGGGCTCGCCGTGAGTGGCCCAACGGGTATGGGCGATCCCCAGCGTCCCGGCGAGCGGATGGGCGGAGACCTCCGCGGCCAGGCGCGCGACCTTACCTAGAGAACGCGCCCGCTGGAGCTGGCCGACCGACTCCAGGACGGCGATCCCGGCGGAGTCGTAGCCGCGATATTCGAGTCGCCGCAACCCCTCCAGCAGGATGGCCGCGACCGGGCGTTGGGCGATGGCGCCGACGATGCCGCACATGGTGTTTACTCCGCTGAACCCGGCTTGGGTTGTTTAGTTGGGCGCTGCCAGCCCGGGATCGTGGTCTGGCGGGCGCGGGCGACGGTCAGCTCGCCGGCCGGGGCCTCACTGCCGATCACCGACCCGGCGCCGATGGTGGCGCCGGCGCCGATGGTCACCGGGGCGACCAGGGCCGCGTTGGAGCCGATAAAGGCCCCGTCACCGATCACCGTGCGGAACTTGTTGGCCCCGTCATAGTTACAGGTAATGGTCCCGGCGCCGACATTGACCCCGGCACCGATATCCGCGTCGCCGATATAGGTCAGGTGATTGACCTTGCTGCCCTCGCCCACGGTGGCCTTCTTGATCTCCACGAAGTTGCCGATGTGGGTGTCGGGGGCGAGTTGCGCCTCCGGGCGCAGGCGCGCGAAGGGGCCGATGCGCGCCCCGGCGCCGATCTGCGCCCCTTCGATCACACAGTTGGCAAAAATCTGCACCCCGTCCCCGACGATGCTATCGCGGATCAGGCAGTTGGGGCCAATGCGCACCCCGTCGCCCAGAGCGACGTCCCCCTCGCACACCAGGTTGATGTCGATTGCGACATCCCGTCCGGTGGTGAGGCGCCCGCGGATATCGAGGCGGGACGGGTCGGCCAGGGTGGCACCGTTGCGCATCAGGTCATCCGCGAGCCGGCGCTGGTGGAAACGCTCCAGCGCCGCGAGCTGGACCCGGTCATTGACGCCCTCGACCTCCTCCAGCGTCAGCGGATGAACGCTCGCCACCCGCTCACCCGCCGCCACGGCCATGCCGATCACGTCAGTCAAATAATACTCCCCTTGAGCGTTGGCGTTAGTGAGCCCCTTGAGCCAGCCGTCCAGCCGGGCACGATCCGCCACCAGAAAGCCGGTGTTGACCTCCCGCACCGCTAATTCCTCCGCCGTCCCATCCTTCTGCTCGACGCTGCGCAGGATGCGTCCGGAGGCGTCGCGGATGATGCGCCCGTAACCGGTAGGGTCGTCCATCAGTGCGGTGAGGATGCCGAGCGGGCACGCTTGGCTCGCCGCGATCAGGCGGCCCAGGGTGTCCGGGTCCACCAACGGGACATCGCCATACAGTACCAGCACGCGGTCCATCTCCTGGACCTGGGGCATCGCCTGCAACACCGCGTGCCCGGTGCCGAGTTGCTGCGCCTGCTCCACCCAGGCACAGTCAGAATCGGCCAGGGCGGACCGGACCTGCTCGCCCCCGTGGCCATAGACCACCACGATCCGCGCCGCACCGAGACGGGTGGCAGCCGCCACGACGTGCTCCAGCATTGGCCGTCCGGCCAGTGGGTGCAGCACCTTGGGCAGGTCCGAACGCATCCGCTTGCCCATGCCAGCGGCCAGGATTATAACGCCGAGCTTCATCTTGGGGTATTCGCTCCGATGGATGGGGTAACCGACAGTCGGTCGCTAGGTTAGCGCAACAGCGCGGACAAGATCCAAAGATCCGGTCGTCGGCGAAGGGCGACTGCCATGCGATGGGGGTCGGGACGCCGCGCAAACCGGCAGCCACGACGGATGCGTTATCATTCACCCAGTGTCGGCCGTTGCGCCGGTCTGACCGCTCCACCGTCCGCGGGCCACCGCCCACCCCCACCGCGAGGACCCATCCCGATCATGGACCTTTTGCTCGATACCGATTGCGTCGTCGCGGGCTGCGTCCCGGAGGCCGCGCCAGATGCCGATTCACTGGCCGCGTTAAGCCGCTGTGCGCAACTGCATGCAACCCCCTGGCTCTACGCCGGCGCCGCCCAGGCCTACGAGGACGGGGTGCATCGCGCCCTGCAGGAGGCGGCAGATGAAGGTGCGGCGGCCCTGGCCGGGGCGGACCTGCCGCGGCTCGCGCGCCAGCGTCTCCAGACCTTCACCCAGGGTAAGCAATGGCTCGCCGCGCTGGCCGGGGATTGTGCCAGCTTTGATTCCGCCGACCCCGCGCGGGAACGCCTGCTGCACGCGCTCGGGCGCTTCACCCCCGGGACGATCAAGGTCCTGACGGGCGATGCGGCCTTCCTCGCCGCCTGCCCGGACCAGGCGGTCAGCCCGGCGCAGTATCTGGCGCTGCCGCCCAGCGCCCAGCGGGTCGACTTCATCGATCTGCCCAGCCAACAATCATTCATTCGACCAGAGTTGGAGGAGCGCGTCCACCGTGTCCTGCACCATGGCCGCTATATTTTAGGGCCCGAGATGGATGAACTGGAGCAGGCGCTCCAGTCCTATACGGGTGCCGCCCATTGCATCACCGTCGCCTCCGGGACCGAGGCCCTGTTGATCAGCCTGATGGCCCTGGGGGTCGGCCCCGGGGACGAGGTGATCACCACCCCCTTTACCTTCGTGGCGACCGCCGAGGTGATCTGTCTGGTAGGCGCGCGGCCGGTCTTCGTGGATGTGGAACCGGAGACCTGCAACATCGACGCCAGCAAGATCGAGGGCGCGATTACCCCCCGCACCAAGGCGATCATGCCGGTCTCGCTCTATGGTCAGCCGGCCGACATGGATGAGATCAATGCCATCGCCCACGCCTATCAGCTGCGGGTGATCGAGGATGCCTGCCAGAGCTTCGGGGCGAGCTATCGTGGTCGGCGCAGTTGCAACCTCTCGACCATCGGCTGCACCAGCTTCTTCCCGTCCAAACCGCTGGGCTGTTACGGCGACGGCGGTGCGATTTTCACCAATCGGGACGACCTGGCCGAGATCATGCGTGAGTTGCGTGTGCATGGCCAGGAGCGGCGCTATGTCCATACCCGCATCGGCGTGGGTGGGCGCATGGACACATTGCAATGCGCAGTGCTGTTGGCAAAATGGCCCCGCTTTGAATGGGAGGTCGAGCGGCGCATGGCGATCGCTCAACGCTATTCGGACCTGTTCGCGGGTGCCGCGCGGATCAAGACCCCGGTGATCCGCGCCGACCGGACCTGTGTCTTTGCCCAATACACCTTGCAGGTTTCCGGGCGCGATGCCCTGGTGGAAACGCTCCAGTCACGGGGTGTCCCGAGCGCGGTCCACTACCCGATCCCGCTCAATAACCAGCCGGCCTATGAGGACATAGGCTGTCCGGAATGCACCCCGGTCGCGGCCCGGCTCGCCGCCAGTGTCATCAGCCTGCCGATGCACGCCGATCTGCGTGAGTCGGACCAGGACCTGATCGCCTCCGCCGTCATCGCGGCCACCGGACACTAGGCGCCGCGAATGACTGAAGGGCGCCAATGAATGTAGAACACCGAATTGCGATCCTCGCCAGACTGGGCTTTGAGCTGTCGCCGGATTGCCGGGTGCTGGATTTCGGCTGCGGTGCCGGGCGCTGCGTCTACGACTTGCTCGACCACGGGTTTTCCAATGCCTGCGGGTATGATGTAAAGGATTACCTTGAGTTGCGTGACCCGGCCGACCGGGCGCGCTTCCTCATCACCGACAGCGGGCAACTGCCATTTGCCGACCGGAGCTTTGACCTGATCATCAGCGACCAGGTGTTAGAGCATGTGCAGGACCAGGTCGGCATGCTGCGCGAATTACACCGGGTCATGCGCCCGGGCGGGGTGGCCCTGCATATCTTTCCCGCCCGCTATTGTCTATTGGAAAACCATATCGGGGTGCCCTTCGGCGGGGTGTTCGGCCATCGCTGGTGGTATAAGTTGTGGGCTTGGCTTGGTATACGCAACGACTTTCAGAAGGGCCTGTCGGCGGATGAGACGGCCGACCGCAATACCTGCTATTTCGTCGGCGGGCTCAACTATGTCAGCAACTCGTGTTATCAGGTCGTCTGGCAGAGTTTAGGCTATCAGTGGAAATGGTTCGACCAGGAATTCCTGGACACCTGCGAGCGTCCGCGCGCGCGCCTGCTGGGTCGAATCGTCCGTCGGCTACCGCTGGTCTGCTGGCTGAACCGGACCTTTATCACCCGCCGGGTGTTCCTCAAAAAGGCCTGAGTACCGCAACGTCTTGCGACCACCAGCCAAGGGGTATCATCATCCTAATAAAGAGCCGTTCGTCCGCAAATGAACGCAAATGAACGCGAATAATCAGGAATCTGGGGCAGGCCGCCAGCTCACCTCGCGGGCGATGACGAGACTGAGGCCAACACTCTAATCTTATTTGCGTTTTTTGCGTTCATTTGCGAACAATTACTCTTCACAGGCTATTGGGCCGGTGGAGCTCCCGATGCGGATCACCGCCGCTCGCGCAGTTCGCGATACACCGCCAGCGTCGCCGCATGGATACGGGTCGCATCGAAGCGCTCCTGCGCAATCTCCCGCGAGCGCGCCCCGAAGCGGCGCCTGAGTTCGCCGTCGGCGATCAACCGGGCGAGTGCCTGTGCCAGTGCGGCCACGTCCCGGGGCGGCACCAACAGGCCGTTGCGCCCCGGCTCCACCGCCTCGCGACAACCGGTGGCATCGGTGGTAACCAGCGGCAGCCCGGCAGCGGCGGCCTCGATCAGAAACTTGGGCAGGCCCTCGCGATAATAGGACGGCAGACAGGCGATGTGGGCCGCCGCCAGCACGGCGGGGATGTCGGCGCGATAGCCCCACCACTCGATGCACCCCTCCTGCTGCCAGGCCAGCAGTTGCTCCTCGCTCACCGAGACCGGGTTGCCCGGGTCCGGCTTGCCGACCAGGACGAAGCGCGCCGTCGGGTCTTGCGCCTTGAGCAGACGCGCGGCCCCGACGAACTCCCCGATCCCCTTGTCCCACAACATGCGTGAGGCGAGCACCACCACCCTGGGTCCCGGCGGCGGCGCCTGCGGGACGAAGCGCGCCATATCCACCCCGGAACCGGGAATCAGGACCGGCGCGACCCCGGTGAGGCGCCGGACCTGCGCCTGGTCGTCCGGGTTTTGCACCAGCACCCGCACCTGCGGGGCGGCCAGCAGGGCGCAATAGGCCCGCCCCACCAGGGCACGGACTAGCCGCGCCCGCGCCGCCTGCGAGGTGAACAGATAGCCCATGCCGGCGACCCCATTGACCACCGCCGGCACGCCCGTCAGCCGGGCCGCCAGGGTGCCGTAGAGCACCGGCTTCTGCGCGAGGTTGTGCAGCAGCGCTGGCCGCAGTGTGCGCAGGATGCCGATCAGTCGCAGGATGCTGCGCAGCTCCCGCCACGGATTCATGCCCTTGCGCGAGACCGTGAGCGGGATCAGGTCGAGCCCGGCGGCGCGAATGACCTCGCCGTGCTCGGCCACGTCGGTGATGACCGTGACCTGGTAGCCGGCCGCGCGCACCGCCTGGGCGAGCGCCAGATAGTGGTGACAGAAGTACCAATCGACGGTGACGAAAAAGGCGACCCGCGGTGACCTTGGTGTACTCATGGCGGCGTACCCGCGTCGCTGCGGGTCGCGTCCAGCCAGGACTGAAACATCAGCACATCCCACAGGTAGTACGACCAGTTGCGGCGGCCCGCCAAGTGCTCCGCCCACTTGGCGCGAATGGGCGCCGGGTGCAGGATGCCGTCGCGCGTCAGGCGTTGGGTCGACAGCGCACCCTCCGCCCAGTCGCGCAAGGGCCCCCGCAACCAGTGCTCCAGGGGCACCCCAAAGCCCATCTTGGGTCGGTCCATGAGTGCCGGCGGGACATAGCGATCCACGATGCGCCGCAGCGGTCGCTTGCCCACACGCCCGCGCACCTTCCACTTGAGCGGCAGCGACCAGGCGAACTCATAGACCCGGTGATCCAGCAGGGGCACGCGCGACTCCAGGCTGACCCCCATGCTGGCCCGGTCGAGCTTCACCAGGATGTCGTCCGGCAGGTAGAGCACGCTATCCATGTACATCATCGACTCGGCGATGGAGCCCGTGCGGGCGCGCCGCGCGGGATCGGTGAGGACGGTGGCGGGCTCAGTGGCGCCGATCACCAGCGCGGCTGGGTCCTTCCAGTGCGAAACCATGCGCAGATACAGGGCCTCCGGCGAGTCGCCGGTGAATACATCGACCGCCTTGTGCAGCCGGTCGCCGGGGTTGGCGATGGCCAGCGGGCCGGGCAGGAAGCGGGCCAGCGGGGTCAGCAGACGGTCCCAGGTGCCGGTGCCGACGCGGGTGACCGCCCCGGCCAAGGCGCGGCGCAGGCCGAGCGGCAGCCAGCCGATCTGCCGCCAGGTGTCGCGCGTCCACAGATACCTGGAGTAACCGCCGAACAGCTCGTCCCCGCCGTCCCCGGAGAGGCACACCGTGACCGCCTGCCGGGCCATCTGACTCACCAGCAGGGTCGGGATCTGCGATGAATCGGCGAAGGGTTCGTCCCAGCGCCGGGCCAGATCGGGGATGGTGGCCAGGCCGTCCTGGGCGGTGACATAGAGCTCGGTGTGGTCGGTCCCCAGGTGCCGGGCGATACGCCGGGCGTCCTCGGCCTCGTTGAATCCCGCCTCATGGAAGCCGATGGTGAAGGTGCGTACCGGCCGGGTGGACTGGGCCTGCATCAGTGCGACCACCGCGGTGGAGTCGATGCCGCCGGACAGGAAGGCCCCCAAGGGCACGTCGGCGTGCATCCGCAGGCCCACCGCGTCCATGAGCAACCGCTCTAGGGCCTCCACTGACTCGTCCTCCGAGCCCTGGAAGGGCGCGGCCAGCCCCGCTTGCGCCGCCGTCCGAGCGCTCCAGTACACCGCGATGTCGGGTGACTGTTGCCCGGGTCGCAGCGTGGCGAAGGTCCCGGGGGCGAGCTTGTGGATGCCCTGGTAGATGGAATAGGGCGCCGGGACATAACTCAGGCGCAGATAGGCGGCGACCGCGTCGCGGTTGAGTTCACCCTGCCAACCGGGGTGGGCGCTGAGTGCCTTCAGCTCGGAGCCGAACAACAAACGCCCGCGGTGCCAACCATAGTAGAGCGGCTTTTCGCCCAGACGATCGCGGGCCAGGGTGAGTTGGCGCTCCTCCCGGTCCCAGAGCGCGAAGGCGAACATGCCGTTGAGCTCGGGGAGCGTCGCCGCGACCCCGCGCAAACTGAGCCAGGCCAGCAGCACCTCGGTGTCCGAATGGCCGCGCCAGTCGAACCCATCCCCGAGCCGGCGCCGCAGCTCCAGGTGGTTGTAGATCTCGCCATTGAAGGCCAGCACGAAGCGCCCGCAGGCCGAGACCATGGGCTGGTGCCCGAGTGGCGAGAGGTCGAGGATGGAGAGTCGGCGGTGTCCCAGGGCGATCCCAGCCGCCGCGTCCAGCCACACGCCAGCGTCGTCCGGCCCACGGTGGACCAGGGTCCGATTCATTCGCTCGACGGCCTGGCGCAGTTCGGGCTGCGCCGCCGCACCGGGTTCGAGCACCCCGCAGAAGCCGCACATCAGTGAGTTCCCCGCTGCATGGATTGGTAGAGGTCGGCATAGCGCGCGACGATGCGCGCCAGCGAATAGTGGGCGGCGATCCGCTCGCGGGCGGCCACACCGCGGCGGGCGCGCCCCGGCGGGTCTTCGGCCAGCAGCCGCAGGATGGCCGCAGCCAGGGCCGTCGGGTCGCGCGGTGCGACGATGGCCCCGGTCTCGCCCACGATCAGGCCCGAGTCGCCCACGTCAGTGACCGCACAGGGTACACCACAGGCCATGGCCTCGCCGACGACGTTGGGAAAGCCCTCGCCATAGGCCGAGGACAACACCAGGAGGTCCAGGGCGGCGAAGACCCGCGGCATATCCGTGCGGGGCCCAAGCAGGTCGATCGCGCCCGCCAGGCCGGCGTCGGCCATCCAGCCCGCCAACTGCGGGTTGGCCCGCTCCATGCCCGGTCCGGACAGCAGGAAGCGCGACTCCGGTCGGGCCGCGCGCACCAGTGCCGCCGCTTGGAGAAAGGTCGGCAGGTCCTTTTGTGGGTCGAAGCGCCCGGCCAGGCCCAGCAGCGGGGCCGCCGCCGGGACCCCCAGTTCGGCGCGCAGTTGCGCCCGCGCCGCATCATCCGGATGAAAGCGCTCCAGGTCGAAGCCGTTGGGGATGACCTCGAATAACCGCGCCCGATAGCCCAGGGCGCGATGGACCGCGGCGGCGCGTTGCGAGCAGCAGATAATCCGGTCCGGGGCGAGATAGGAGACGAGCCCATTGAGGCGCGCGACCAACCGCGGGCCGAGGCGGGTGTGGCGTGGGTCCAGGTCGCTCTGCCGGATGTTCCAAATCAACCCAGGGCGGGTGCCAACCAGGGGTCTGGCGAGCGCCCCGAGCAGGTCCGCATGGTACATCCAGGTCTGGATCAGGTCGGGCCTGAAGGCGCGCAACAGGCCCACCAGCCGCAGCAAGGCCCCCGGGGAGGGGAGCCCGCGCCGCATCCCCAGCGTCTCGATGCGCACGCCCAAGGCGGCGATGGGTGCCCGCATGGGGCCGGGCTCGATCAGCGAGATCACCAGGGGTTCAAAGGCCGCGCGGTCGAGGGTCGCGAGCAGCTTATAGAGCATCTGCTCGGCCCCACCCATCTCCAGCCCGGTGATGACATGGGCGATCCTCATGGGCCGACCGCCGCCACTTTGGCGCGCCCCAGGCCCAGGACCTCCAGATAGTGCTGGGTGACCGGCGCGAGTGCATAGTCCGCTGCGCGGGCCTGGAGCGCGGCCGCGGCGGGTGGATGGTCCAGGGTCTGGCGGATGGCAGCGGCGAGTGCCGGCACGTCGCCCACCGGGACCAGCGGGCCGTAGCGCCCGTCGGCCAGGACCTCGCGCGGGCCGCTCGGACAATCGGTGCTGACCACCGGGGTCCCGCAGGCCATGGCCTGGATCAGCACCCCGGGCAGCCCCTCCCAGGCGGAGGAGAGTACGAACAGCCGGGCGCGGGCCATCGCGGCGAAGGGGTTGGCCGTGAAACCCGGGAGGGCGACCCGGTCGATGAGTCCCAGCGACCGCACCAGGTCCTCCAGTGCCGCCCGCTCCGGCCCCTCGCCCAGGATCAGTAGACGCAGCCCGCGCTCGGGCTCCAGCATGGCGAAGGCGCGGATCAGGGTCGGAAAGTCCTTTTGCGCGGACAGCCGTCCGGCGGCCAGGATGACCGGCAGCGCCTCGGTATCCAGCAGCCAGGCGTGGTCCGGCGGCGCGGCGGCCAGGTCACCCAGGTCCGGTGTCACCACCGGATTGGCGATGACCAGGACCCGCGCGCGCCCCGCACCGAGCAGGCGATCGAGGTCGTCGGCGACCCCCTGGGAGACGGCGATCACCCCCTGCGCCCGCGGATAGAAGGCGCGCGCCAGGCGCGGTAACCAACGCCCGGCGAGCAAGTGGGTGTGCGCGGCCTCCTGTGACAGGTTGCTGCGCACGCTGACATAGACGCGGGTCGGTGCGCGCGCCAGGGTCCGCGCCCAGAGTGCCACCAGATTGGCGTGGTCCATGGCGGCGAGCAGCACCTCCGGCCGCCGTCGGCGCAGATAGCGGGTGAGGCCCGGCAGGGCCGCCATCACCCGGTTCGCGCCCAGGTCAACCAGCCGGCACCCGGCCGGCACCAGGTCCAGATAGGCGCCGGCGGCGCTACCGACCACCAGGTCGACCGCAACCCCCGCACCGATCAGGCCCAGCGCCAGGTTCAACATCATGCGCTCCGCCCCGCCGCCAGCCAGGGAGGGGAGAAAAATGGCGACCGTCGGGCGGCGCATTTACTTAAAGCATCTCATGATCAGGTTCTTGCAGAAATCGGATGTCACCTCGTTGCCACCTTCTTCACCGCCAACCATATCCAATTGGGTGACATGATCGCCAGTCAAAGCAAAACTTGCATCACACTTGTAAAGCTGATTGCGTTTGGTCTCGCTGTGGCTATAAATCATATATTCCATATTTCCGCTAACATAAGAATTGTTTGGCGTCCCCATACAATTGACCAGAGCGCTTTTTGACTTGCCAAGCACCTTGAGCCTCAGGTCCGCCGTCGTTGGGCCGAAGGCACAACCAACGAGACCGACCACAACGAAAAATTGAACGAGTATTTTTTTCATAGATCGCCAAAACCATATAAAGCAAAAGCCCAGAGGAGGCCTTGGTCGTCGTTCTGGCGAGGGGTCGCGCCGTCATTGCGACCGGGACACCGGAAGTTTGATCCTGAACATTGGCCTATCGTAATCGTTCGGTTACATCAGGATCAAGCGCTGTTATCCGCCAGGCAGGCACGGAAACGGAGGAACCGCTACGCGTTCCGCCCTATGGCCATCGAGAGATTTGGAAGCTAAGGAACGGTTCACTAAGAAGTTACTCATGTTAGCTCCGGCGATCTATGTATAGCGGCGGCCACTCAGTTGAAAAGCCGAGGTCTTCCTGCGATCATGGGCGTCGGATCTTTGGACACCGGTCGCTACCATGAACGAGTTTG
>NZ_CAJAXH010000239.1 GCF_903946935.1 uncultured Thiodictyon sp. | reverse complement strand
GATGGCCGTATTACGTCCGCAGTAAGGGGATAACCGAGGAAAACTGCGTTTTTAGCCGAAAATCGCCTCTTTTTTTGCCAAAAAAAGCCATCCAACGGCCTCAGGCGGTGGTGACGGTGGCTAAGTCCGACAGGCTGCTAGTCTCCGGAGCGTTGTCACTCGAGTGGGCGCCGGGCGTGACACCGTATTTCTCATCGCGACGGCGTGCGGGACCGCTCCCCGCTCACTATACTGAACCCCGCCCTCGGCCCATCCTTCATCAGGAGACATCCATGCACGGCCCCCGCCTTCGCCCGCGTGTCGACCGACCGTTCTTACCCCTGCTGCTACTGGCGATGCTGCTACCCCTCTGGGTGCTGGCGGCCCCCACCTCGGCGCCTGCTCCGGCTCAGGCTGGCGCCCGGCAGATGCTGATGATGGAGGACGCGGACCTTTTCGGCCGCGACATCCAGGTGTTGAAAGAGGTCGACCTGGAGACCTGCAAGTCGAGCTGTCTCGCGAACACGGCCTGCCGTGCATTGACCTATAACACCAAGGCGCGCTGGTGCTTCCTCAAGGACCAGTTCCGCGATCAGCGCACCTTCCCCGGGGCGATTTCCGGCCGGGTGGTGGAGGGGCCGAGTGCGACGGCGGCGCAGCGGCGCGCGGCCGATCTGGGTTTCCTCCCGGCCGACGCACTCGACGGGGCCAAGAAGCTGGCCGCCGGGCTCTCGCCCCTGGCGACCCCGGAGGGATCGGCGGCCCTGAAGGGTCAGGGGGTCGCCGAGGTCGCGGCGGCCGCCCGCGCCGCTCGCGGGGTCGGCAATGGCGAGCCGGCGGTGGCGCTCTTTGCCGCCGCGGTGCGCCTGGCCCCGGACGATGCGGGCCTGTGGCTTGGCCTCGCGGAGGCCCTGGGTGCGGCGAAACCCGACGGCTGGCAGTTGCGCAATCAGCGCAAGGACCAGGCGAGCGCGGCGGCCATCAATGCCTATCTGCTCGCCGGGAGCGAGGGTCAGCGCTTCCAGTCACTCGTGACCCTGGGTCAGACGCTGACGGTTCGGCAGCAGTGGCGCCCGGCCATGGGCGCCTTGGGCGCCGCGCTGGCGCTGCGGCCCGACCCGGCGGTGCGCTCCGCGCTCGATAAGCTCAAGGCCGACCACGGCTTTCGTGTTACCGAGCACCGGGTGGAGGCGGAGAGTCCCACCCCGCGTATCTGTATCGAATTCTCTGAGGGCCTGGCGCGGCTCAAGCCCAACCTGGCGGATTTCGTGAAGGCGACCGATGCCAATGGCACGGGCGCCGGACTGGCGGTCGAGGTGGAGGATCGCCAGATCTGTGTCGATGGCGTGAGTCACGGCGGGCGCTATACGGTCCAGGTCCGCAAGGGGCTGCCCGCCGTCACCGGCGAGACCCTGGAGAAGACCGTCGACCTGGACATCAAGGTCGGTAACCGCACGCCCGCCGCGCACTTTTTGGGCCGCAACTATGTCCTGCCCAAGGGCGGCGAGGCGACCATCCCGGTGGTCTCGGTCAATGCCGACCGGCTGACCGCCAAGGTCTATCGGATCGGCGACCGCTCCATGGCCCAGACCCTGGGCGACGGTCCCTTCCTTAAGTCGTTGAGCGGTTATGAGGCCGAGCAGATCGCCGACCAGACCGGCGAGCTGGTCTGGAAGGGCACGGTGGAGGTCGAGGCCCAGTTGAACCGCGACGTGACCACCGCGGTGCCGGTCGGCGCCCTGGTCCCGGACCTGAAGCCCGGCGTCTATGCGCTGACCGCCAAGCCCGCCCGACTACTCACCCCGGGCCAGGGCGACGATTGCGAAGGCGACTGCGGCGGGTCCGGCGCCACTCAGTGGTTCGTGGTCTCCGACCTGGGACTCACGGCACTGAGCGGTAACGACGGCCTGCACACCCTGGTGCGCTCGCTCAGCAGCGCCGAGCCGCTGGCCGGGGTGAAGCTGCGCCTCATCGCCCGCAACAACGACATCCTCGGCACCGCCGACACCGACGCGGCCGGCTATGCCCGTTTCGAGCCCGGCCTGCTGCGCGGGACCGGCGGCAACGCCCCCTTGCTGGTCACCGGTGAGGGGAAGGACGGGGACTATGGCTTCCTGGATCTCAGCCGGACCCCCTTCGACCTGACCGACCGCGGCGTGGACGGTCGCCCGTCGCCCAAGCCGCTCGACCTCTTCATGGTGGCCGAGCGCGGTGTCTATCGCCCCGGGGAGACCGTTCACCTGACCGCCTTGGTCCGCGACCCCCAGGCGCGCGCCGCACTCGGGGTGCCCCTGACCCTGGTGATCCGCCGCCCGGACGGGGTGGAGCGTGAGCGACTGCTGGTCAAGGACCAGGGTCTCGGCGGCCACCAGGTGGATGTACCCCTGACCCGTGGCGCCCAGCGCGGCACCTGGCGGGTGCTCGCCTACGCCGACCCCAAGGGTGAGCCGATCGGCCAGACCACCTTCCTGGTGGAGGACTTCGAGCCCGAGCGGCTGGACTTTGCCCTGACCGCGCCCGGCGCCGGGCTGGACCCCAATGCCCCCACGGCCCTGCCGATCGCCGCGCGCTTCCTCTACGGCGCCCCGGCGGCCGGGTTGCAGGTCGAGGGTGAGGTGGAGGTGAAGGTGGCCGATGGGCTGGCCGCCTGGCCGGGCTATCGCTTCGGTCTGGTCGATGACAAGCCCGACGCGACCCAGCGGCCCTTGGACCCGGTGACGACTGACGCGCAGGGCGTCGCCGAGGTGCCGATCATCCTGCCGGAGCTCACCCCCACCAGCCGCCCGCTGGTGGCGGATCTCGCGGTGCGGGTGCTGGACGCGGGCGGTCGCCCGGTGGAGCGCAATCTGACCCTGCCGGTGCTGGACGGTCAGGCGCGCCTGGGGGTGCGCCCGCTGTTCGAGGGTGAGGCGCCAGAGGGCGGGACCGCGGGGTTTGAGGTCATCGCGCTGGGCCAGGACGGCACGCGCCGCGCGGCCTCCAAGGTCGCCTGGACCCTGGATCAGGTCGAGACCAATTTCCAGTGGTATCGCACGGACGATGGGACCTATGACTACGAACCGGTCGAACGCACCAAGCGGGTGGCGAGCGGCACCCTGGATCTGAACGCGACGAGCCCGGGGAAGATCGAGACCCCGGTCAAGTGGGGCGCCTATCGCCTGCGCCTGGCCGCCGATGGGTTGCTGCCCGCCAGCACCGGCTTTGAGGCCGGCTGGTATGTCTCGCCCAAGGCCGCGGACACCCCGGACCAACTCAAGATCTCGCTCGACAAGCCGACCTATCGGGTCGGCAACCGGGCGCGCGTCCATATCGAGCCCCATGCGGCGCAGGGCGGCGCGGTGGCCGAGTCCGGTCTCGCCCTGGTGATGGTGGTGGATGACCGGCTGATCGCCATGCAGGCGGTGGAGGTGCCGGCCACCGGCACGACCCTGGACCTGCCGGTGACGGCCGACTGGGGGCCTGGGGCCTATGTGACCGCGGTGCTCTATCGGCCCATGGATCTGAGCGCCCGGCGGATGCCCGGTCGGTCCATTGGCCTGGCCTGGGCCGGGGTGGACCCGCAGGACCGGCGCCTGGCGGTGGATCTGGCGGTCGAACCGGGCATCCGTCCCCGCGGCCCCATGCCGGTGAAGCTGTCCGTGACCAACCTCAAGCCCGGCACCGAGGCCTATGTGACCCTGGCCGCGGTGGATCAGGGGATCCTGAATGTCACCGGCTACAAGGCCCCGGAGCCGGACACCTGGTATTTCGGCCAGCGCCGCCTGGGACTGGAGTTCCGCGACCTCTATGGCCAGTTGATCGACCGGATGCAGGGCGCGCCGGGCGTGGTGCGCTCGGGCGGCGATGGGGGCCTCGCCAAGATGCTGGCCCCGCCCCCCTCCGAGGAGTTGATGGCCTGGTTCTCCGGCGTGGTGCGACTCGACGACCAGGGCCAGGCCGTGCTCGAGGTCCCGATCCCGGACTTCAACGGGACCGTCAAGCTCATGGCCATGGCCTGGACCGCCGCCGGCGTCGGCCACGGCGTGACGGATGCCCTGGTGCGTGACCCGGTGGTGGTCAGCGCCAGCCTGCCGCGCTTCCTTGCCCCCGGCGACCGCAGCCGTCTGCTGCTCGGGCTCACGCAGGTGGAAGGCGAGGGCGGTGAGGTGCAGATCGCCGTGACGACCGAGCATGGGCTGGTCACGGTCGATCCGGCCGCCGCCAATCAGCGCCTGACCCTGGCGCCCGGTGTGCGTGCCGATGTCTCGATCCCGTTGGAGGCCCAGGGGGTCGGCGACGAGGCCCTGGTCGTTGCGGTCACCACCCCGGCCGGTCAGGTCCTCACCAAGCACCTGACGCTCGGTGTGCGCAGCAATGCCCCGGCCACCTTCACCAGCACCCGACACGAGTTGTTGCCCAATGCCGCGCCACTGACCCTGACCCCGGACCTGTTGAACGGCCTGGTGCCGGGCACCGGCACCGTGCTGGCCTCGGTCAGCCGCGCCGGGCGGCTGGACATCGCCGGCATCCTGCGCAGCCTCGACCGCTATCCCCACGGCTGCACCGAGCAGTTGGTGAGTCGAGCCCTACCGCTGCTGTATCTGGACCAGGTCGCGCTGGCGGCGGGCTTGAGCGGCGATCCGGCGGTGCCGCCGCGCATCCGCGAGGCCATCACCCGGGTGCTGGCCAATGCCTCGGCCGACGGGCGCTTTGGCCTCTGGAGTCCGGGCGGGGATGACCTGTGGCTCGATGCCTTCGCCACGGACTTCCTCACCCGCGCCAAGGAGCGCGGCTACGAGGTCCCGCAGTCGGCACTGGATGCCGCGCTCGACAACCTGAAGAACGTCGGTGCCTACACCAACCCGAGCCCGGCGGATGCCTATGCGCTCTATGTGTTGGCGCGCAACGGCCGGGCCTCCATCGGCGACCTGCGCTATCTGGCCGACGAGCGGCTCAATGACCTGGGCAGCCCCATGGCCAAGGCCCAGATCGGCGCCGCGCTGGCGCTCTATGGCGACCGCATCCGGGCGGACGCCGTGCTGGCCGCCGCCGCCGGGGACCTGGAACTGTCCGGTCCCCTGGGCGGCGCCGGGGGTTGGCGCGCCGACTACGGCTCGTCGCTCCGCGATGCCGCCGCGGTGCTCGCCCTGGCGGCGGAGTCGGGAACCGAGTCGGTGGACCTGCGCGCGCTCACCGGTCGCGTCCAGGACGGATTCGTCCGGGCGCGCTACCGCAGTACCCAGGAGGACACCTGGCTGCTGCTCGCCGCCCAGGCACTCAACAAGGGCAAGGGAGGGCTGCGTCTGGAGGTCGATGGCAAGATCATCGACGGCGCCTGGTTCGGGCGCTTCGATGAGGCCCAGCTGGCGGCCGCCCCGGTCGTCATCCGCAACCTGGGCAGCAAGCCGGTGGACGGCATGGTCGGGGTGCTCGGCGTGCCGCGGGTGGCCCCGCCCGCCGGGGGCAACGGCTATGTCATCGAGCGCGCTTACTACGATCTGGACGGTCGGCGGGTGGAGCTAACAGCCGTTCCTCAGGGGAGCCGCGTGCTGGCGGTGATCACGGTGCGTGCGGACGCCAAAGGGGCGGCGCGTCTCATCGTCGACGACCCGCTGCCGGCGGGTCTGGAGATCGACAACCCTAACCTGATGCGCTCGGCCAACGTGGCCCGGGTCCCGGGTCTGGACCTGTTGGCGGCACCTGCCCACCAGGAGTTCCGTTCCGACCGCTTTGTGGCCGCCGTCGACCGTTCCGCGGACGATCCGCTCGAGTTCCAACTCGGCTATCTGCTGCGCGCAGTCACCCCCGGCACCTACGCCCAGCCGCCCGCCGCGGTGGAGGACATGTACGACCCCAGCCGCCGCGCCTGGACGGATGCGGGCACCGCGACGGTGCTGGAGGCGGATCGCTAGGCGGGGGATAAGCCGTCATTGCGGCTGGGATGCCGCAATCCAGGCCATGGATGGGGCCTTGATCATAGCTCCGGTCGCACCCCAGTGCGGCCCGGCCCATCCCCAAAACGCGACGCTGCGGTCGCTTGCAGGATCATGCACTGGGGTGCGGCGCTCCCAGTGGCCGGAGTTGTGATCAAGGCTCGTGACGGCCTTGATCATTTTTCCGGCCAGGCGATCGGTTCGCACAGCGTACCCTACGGATTGCGCTGCGCCCGTAGGGTCGGCTGCGCGGACCAAGGACCTCGCGACTCGCGCAGTGGCTGTTACTGCGACCAAGGCCCGTAGGGGTCTTCATTCGTCATTCCGGCGGCGTTGCCTCAGCCTCTCGTGACACCGCTCGAGCGGTGTCGCGCATGTGTTGGGCGCTGTGCGCCCGAGGCCAAAGGTGAACGGTTATTCCGGCCGGGAAGCCGGAATCCAGACCATGGATGGCAACCTCTCAATCGCTCGGATTCCGGGCGGGATTCCGGCGCCAGTTTAGTCAATCGCAGCAGGCCTTACACTGAACTGAGTATACCGCCCCCGGATATATAAATCATACCAATGAGGGCGGGCTAAAACCAATGAGATTCAAGAAAATCTTCAACTCCTTCGCGTTCGGCTCTTTCCGAATCAATCTCATCTAATGCTTTTACGCATTCATTGGCTGTCGCTTCCTCTGATCGACCTCCCTCAAAGCACTCTTTGAGTATCCTCAGGATCGCATCAAATGCGTTACTCGATCTGATCGTTCCTATTGTGCGCACTACCGCCGGAGGAACGACTGGTCCACCGATGAACTCAAGCGGCGTGATGAGTAAAGGTATATCTTTATCAGCAACGCAGTTTTCCATCAAGCCCAGGATGCTCCTCAATTTTTCTTCTGCGAGCAAACAATCCGCAGAAAATTTTGCCAAATTCTCCAGGCTGGTTACCGCCATCTCGTATTCTGATAATAGTTGTTCTATGTTACGCATGATTACTTCATTCTTGTATAACGTGAAGGGCCTTGATCGTCATTCCGGCCACCCGGGGCCGGAGTCCAAGGCTTCAGCCTTGGTTGGATCGGGCCAAGGCTGAAGCCTTCGACTCCAGAGGATGGCCGCTGGCCGGAACGAGGACCAAGGCCCGATTATGGGAATATGCAATAGCATTGCTTCTTTTCTATCCCATTCTCGACCATCTGCCTGTGGATCGCTTCGTAAAGCTGTAAGCCTTTGTCGATCTCATCTTGCGTCACAGTCAACCCCAGGCGTTCTCTGAGATACTTAATATGCTCTAACGGATCCTGACCTGACAGTTGAATGAACGCTAATTGTTCTGACATCGAAGAGTTGAGTTCCTCAACATATTCGGTACCCAAGTCATCCATCGCACCCCAGCAGCCATTGCTTGCAGCCTGCATAACAAGTTCTTTCGCTCTTGCTTGCAGTTCCTCATATGGCTTCCCCTCTTTCTTCAGTTGGCAAGCCTCATATTGGAGCATACGGCCATACAGGTGCATCCCCTGAGTAGAACCCAACTCAGAAGCCCGCTTGGCAGCCTTCTTAACTTCATCAGGGTATAGGCGATCCAGTGCCTCCTCGTACTCTTCCGGATCGTGCTCGCTCGCATCTAGCTGCCAGGAAAGATCCGTTAACTCCCTTTCGATTTCTTTTAAGTCAGTAATATGATCGTAGCTCATGAGCTCATCTCCTGGTTACTGTGGGAGCCAGCCCCGGCCTTGATCAAGATTCCGGCCACTTGGGCTCGCCGGGTGCGTAGTCAGGCCATCTTGGCCTGACACCGTCAGGGCTGGAAGCCCTGACTACGCACGCCACTGGCCGGGATTATGATCGACGCCCCAGCCCCTTCAAGGCGCTCGTAATGTGTCCGGTCCAAGCCTGTGATTTGCAATGCTTGGTCTTGGCAATCTATGGTTTCGGGGCCAGTTTACTCAATCGCGGACGGCCTGACGCACAATTGAGTATACTGACCCCGAAACACCCTGCGGCCAAGGGTGAGCCGTCATTCCGGCCGGGAAGCCTGAATCCAGGCCACGTACTGCAATTTCTCAGCCAGTACGGACGCGTAGAATATAGGGGGAGGCCGGAACGATGATCAAGGCCCTTATGCCACTTTGACCCCTTTCCAAAATGCAACTCGCCCTTTGATTTCCTTGGCTGCGTCTTTCGGCTCTGGGTAGTACCAAGCCGCATCCTTGTTGGTTTCGCCATCCACTACAATATCGTAGTAACTGGCCTCTCCTTTCCAGGGGCATGCGGTGTGCTTGCTGCTTTCTCGAAAATATTGCCGATCGATCGATTCCGCCGGGAAGTATTGATTCCCCTCAATGGCAACGGTATCCCCACTCTCGGCAAGGACCGCATCTTTCCAAGTTGCTTTCATGGCTGGTTCTCCAATTAGAATGCTCTGTAGGGAAAATTCGATTCCAGGCCGCCTATGCGCGGGCCTTGGTCATGGTTCCGGCCAGCGACGATCCGTCCGCCACCGCAGGTCAAGGCTCTAGCTGGTGGCGGTTCCCCACATATCCAAGATAAATCAGTGGCGCCTGGAAGCCGGACCGGCTAAAGCCTCGACCTCCAGTGGTCGGAGCGACGATCAATGCCTCCTCACGGTCTCTTCGGCCAAGGACTCGAAGGAACGATGCGCGGGGTAAGGGTCAGTCCGTAGGTTCGGGTGACGAAGGAACCCCAACGTAATGGTACGGCGGCCTTGGCCATCTCCGCACAGCGGACCCTACGGCTTGCGCCGCGCCCCGTAGGGTCCGCTGCGCGGATCAACGACCTTGCGGCTATCGTGGTGGCCGGGATGATGACCAAGGCCCCGCCTCGCATAGCTCTTCCTCTACAACCGTTCTTTAACTGTCAGTGGAAAAAGCCACCAGATGATAAGAATAAGCAGGCCCACAAATGCTGTTACAAAAATACTGACGACAGCTCCGATGACATGCGAAACAACAAGCTGTGCCACCAGGATCAGGGCGAACGAAAGAAATACCAACCCCACTAAAATCATGCGGGTGGCGAAGTTCTTAAACAACTCCCGGTTTATCAGAGGGCGTGCCAGGCGATGATGCGCCGCCGGAGCACTAAAAAATATTAGGCTGGTAATAGAACAGAGAAAAGTTGCAGTATAAATCCATTTCTCTAACTCATGAATTTTTTCAAAACTTTGGTTGAAAGGCAGCACAATCAAGAAAGCAGTAAGGACCTGGGCGCCTTGCAGCAAAATCCGCAATTCCGCCAACATATCGTTCAGGTTTCCCTCTTCGGAAGCTTCGCTATCATTTGCCGGGGGTTCAGCCTGGGGTTTGGTATCGACGTCTGTCATAGTTCAGGTATTGCTCCAATTGAATGCAGGATAGCGTCGAGACGCAGTCATGAATGGACTTAGATGCCTATCATTTACTTGGCGCCGAGACGCTCCTTTTCGTATTCCTGATAGGTCTTCTTGTTGAGACGCGACAGACATTCTGCGGCGGCGCTGCCAGGTTGGTTTCTACACTCGCTTTCCGCACCGCTTCTTACTCCTTCATACCAAGCCTCGGTGGTGCAGGCTGAAATCAAGAGCAAAGTCAGTCCGTAGGCTGGGGTGAGGAAGGAACCCCAACTGACGGTCCTGTTTGCTGAAAGACAGCTCGACACTGATTCCTTTAGCCCTGCCTTCATTCGCGCCCCCGGGGCTTTCCACGCCACTGAAGTTGTGCCGTCCAACCGGCGCTGGCGTTTGGGATGGCGTCGTATTGGGGCAGGTATGGCTTGATGTCTAAGAGGGGCGTCTGATCCAGCATATCGGCTCCTACAACAATCAAAACATTTTCTTCGCGTCGGAGCAAGCGCACAATAGACAGCCCAATGCTGTTAGGGCGACTCGGATGACGCGATGCGTAAATGCCACGCGGTGTGTCGTCCAAGAAGGTCGGGCGGACGAATTGAATTTCGCCCGCACGGTCGAATTGGTAGAGAAGGTAGATATGGGAAAACGTTTCGACATCCTTAAGGCCGGCGGAAAACTCAGGGAATACCTCAGCACGCGAGGGCTCTTGGCTCGCGAAGGCGGGTTGAATAGGACAGTCGTCCTTTGTCTTGTACGGAGTGTGGATCGTGCCGATCGTGATCATGGCGGACTCTAGGGGGCTAAAGGGTTTCTAGGCGGCCATTTTTCGGATGGCCCCTTGTGCCCGCTTCGAGGCTGACCCTGCGCGGGGCTAATGAAACCACTCGTTCCGGGTGCATGGCCTGTTTTGCCATTAGGTCTCCAAAAATGGCCGCAATGTCGTAGTTGAACTCACGTGCGTATTCGCCTCTGAGGGAATCTGTAGGTTGGGGTGACGAAGGAACCCCAACGTCAGGGCGCTGCCTGAAATATGTTGGGGTTCGTTCCTCACCCCAACCTACGGCCCTTAAGCAGCCTTCGCCAGGGTGAGGTTTAGTGCATGCCAGAACATGGCCACTTGCTCAGGCTTTTGGTCGAAGTAATCCTCGAAGAATCCAACGCCATTTAATAACGGAGGATAGGAGTATTCCTCCCCATCCTCGCCATATTCGGAGATCCAGTCGACTGGGCGATCAGTGTCGATCAAGTCGAAAAGTCCCGGCGGATAAAGATAGGGCTTCCCTTCGTCGTTGAGTATGCGGTAGTGGTCGGCTTCTATGCCGATGACAAAATAATCCTGTCCTGCCGACAGTGCCGGAAAATCAGGGTTGGAAATGCGCAGCCGGACAATCATGTTCGCGATACCTGTTTTAGCTTGGTTTCGACTCGGCCGATGCCGTAATGCTCGTACCAATGATACTCGTAACAATCGCCATCACGCGTGAACGGTGGGCTGCTTTTCTTGACCCACTTCGAGCGTTGGCCGCCGTAGGTCTCAACCAGTCTCTGAATATCGCGTATGCGATCACCTTTCGCGATGACCCGTGACCGGGCGATAAGGTCCTTTGTGATCTCGATGGTGTTGCCTCGGCGTTATTGGAATGCCCGGATAAGGTAAAGAAAAACAATTGGGCACGGATAAGGGGCACGGATAAGGGGCCAGGCTCAATTAAATCCGGCCGGCGGCAAAAAAAATCAATTGAACCTGGCCCATTTTCCGTGTTGCCCCTATCCTGATCAGCGGATTCAGAGAAAATCGTTGTCTGTCCCCGTTTTCCCCCATCGGCCGGACCTTGGGTGCTGGAAGACTCCGGGCCTCGGCCTTCAAATGGATGATTACATCTTCGACAACCGAGCATAACTCACTGTATAGTGAAACCGGGTCGTCCCCATGGATGCCAGTGATTAGGTCCGGGCATTTGCCGATGTACACTTGATCTTCATCGCTCCACTCCACCCACTTGTGATATCGGTCGCTGTCTTTCATTTTGTGACGGCCTCGATGGCGCTGGTGACTGCCCTTTCTTGATAGTGTTTTACATCATCCTCGAGCCTTCCGCTGACCGTGACGGCGCCGGAAAACTTCGGGTGAACGAGCTTTCGGCAAGGGGGCGAGGGTCAAGTCTTGTAATCAACCATGAACTCAGCGAGCGCATGATCGCTTTCAATAATTTGGGGCCACGCTTCGTGGAGCATGAGATGCGCTATCAGCTCGTTGTATGGCGGAAACAATGGCTCGTACTTTAAGGGCAGTTGCGCGAGACACGGGAACCTTTGCGGCCGCAACAGGCAGACGGCGAAAAGACATCGCAGAGCATCGGCCACGCCCTGCAGGAGGTTGGCCATCTCCCCAAAATGAACGATTTGGTTCCTTAGTCCGATCAAGCGGGTGAATACCTCCTCCGATAGCGCCGCCTCAAGTCCTGTATCAAAGTGGAGGAGCCGCTTGAACGCGATTTGCGCGGAGACGGACTTGCCGAAATTTTCGACCGGTGCCCGCATGAGGTGATTGATATAGCTCTTGAGAGCGTCAGCAGGCGGGCCTTTCTTTGAGCGCGTTGAGCCAGCGAGGGTTTTCAGGAGGCGCCCCACTTCCTCCTGTCGCCTGCTAATTGCCTTTGGTGCCGCAGTACGCCTATCGAGGTAGTCGTCGAGTGACTCGAATACGAGGTGTTCGCCATGCTCAATGAGAAGAGCTTTCAGGATCAGCTCGATCACATGGAATGCCTCTAGCACCAATGTTGAGGCACGCGCCTGAAACCTCGGCTGTTCGTGGCTGTAGCGCGATAGAAGCTTCGTTTCCGAATTGCTGCCGATGGCAATAGTTTCGCTTCTGACAATGTCGAGAGCTGGGGCCAGATAGTGGAAATAGCTACCAAGCGCCGCATCCGCTTTCTCGGTCAGAAATTCGTCGGTAATCTTCATTGAGGACGTCTGACTAACGGAATTCCACGGGCGGTTTAATCAATGGATGCCGGGCTTGCACTACCTAAATGCCTAAGATAAGTTCTATTGTTTCCTGTACTTGCTCTTGCGAGACATCGCAATTTTGCTCCCTTTTTATTATTTCTCTCAGCTTATCAATTACTTCATTGCTTAACAATAAGCTGCTTATGTTGGAAGGACTTGATGCAATAATTTGATCGGAAAGATTCTCTAGCAGTTCACTTTTCGTCATTCCATATCGGGAAATCAATGTTAAGTTCTTGATGTCTCGGATGTCAAAGTCACCCAAGAGATCAACGCTAAAAATAGCATCATTTTCAACAATATCCTTGGCTTGAACCTTAAATAAGATATACTCACTCAGGTTTGTAAGCAGAACAAATTTTAGCCCCGCATAAGCCGCATAAGAGCATGCTTGAAAAATATGCTCTTCTTTTAAAGGCATCCCGGCTTTCTTAACTTCAACAACAATAAAGTCCTTGTCATCAACAGCTAGGACATAGTCCGCTCTTCTGCCCTGTATTTTTACTTCAGCCTTAACCTCCTCTATTCTATAACCAAAAATCTCAATGAATATATGATCTAAAATCATCCTTGTATTGCTTTCGTTGATACGCTGCTCAACGGCAGTTCTTATCTTTGGAATGATCCCGGTGAGCTGCTTATTTATATGGGTCTCTTTTTCTATGAGGGCCTGGTCTATAAATCTCTCGGAGTTATTTGAATTTATTGAATATTGCTCGTCGCTTGGCTGGGAGGTTTCGGAGTTCGTATTGACTCCATAGCGTAACGTTAACGCTTCAAGACCAGATTCAAATCCTTGTCCGAGTCCTCTAAATTTCCAATTCGATTGATGAAGGTAAAGCTCGCCTAGCGCAATAGAAGTTTCTTTATTGGGCTGGATTGGTTTAAATGTAACCATCTTTTCATCAAATGCGTCAAGCTCAAATATCCGAATGCATATATCGCTGATGTCACGGAAGTTTTGCGATCTCTCAGATGCTTTATCTATTGTCGCAACAAAAACAATCTTCTTGACGTGTGTTGGGATCTTATCCAATTTTATTGAGAAGAGCTGAATGTCATGTCCATTTTCTGGCTCTGTATTTAGCAAAATACTTCTTGCTGTGTCCTCTTTTTGGTTGTAGAAAACGAAATCACCATCATCGCTTACTTTCTCTTGTGAATTAAGCAGGAATGCGCAAACATCAATGTCAACCTGTTCATATCCCGTAACTGTCCAGCTTATTCCGGAAAATATATTGTTTCCGGAAATTCCGGCTTGAGATAACGCGACATTTTCGCCTTGAGTTAGTGCTTTCATATATCCTTAGCAGGACTGCCTGTTTTTGGTGTTTATAAGCATATATAGCCGATCACGCTAAAACGCCTAATGATCTAGGGTGAAACGGAGTAAGGGGCCTGGCTCGAATATATTCCGGGGCGGAAAGGCCGAAATTAAATCCAGCCGGACTCCTTTTCGGCCTGAGCCAGGTCACTGATATATATATCCAAAATGCTTAACTTAGATCCATTCGGTACTGAGCCATTTTTCTCCTCTTTTTCTCAAAATCCATCATTTCTTTCCCATTTTGCTCCGGTGTCATTTGCATCGAAGTTCATTAATCCGTGAGAAAACGCTTCCTCAAATGCTTCTTCCTGCGTCTTGTATTCGCCGAAAGAGACGCGATGAGGGCCGGCCAAACCACTCCTGTGTACAAAGTGGCTTATTCTACAGGAGAAGAGGCCATTCTGATACCGCACTAGCTTTACCCGGAAAGGCTCGTTCGGCGGCGACTCACCCGCTAATGCGAATACGTATTCGCGAACGACTTCGTAAGCAGAGTCAATTTTCTCATCAAACCTAGAAATAATTGAGTTCAGCATTTCTGTTCCAGTGACTTGCGTTTGGATGTTCAAATAATATTCCCGCTAGCTTCAGGCCAGGGAAATATGGTGGAGACTGAATACAATTCAATTGACATTGATGGTGCCCGTTGGTGTGCCTAACGAGATTTCTCCGGCCAAACTACCCCGTAACTTGGCGGGGCGACATGTAGTCGACCAAATTCCGCGCAGTTTGTCAACATTGTGGGCGACGCATCCCGCTGCACCGGCAGCCTGCGCAGGGCGGAACGCGATAACGGTTCCGCCTTTCGGGGCTGCGGGCTTTTCTCATATTCGGAGTGTCCGAGCCAGCTGATAGGTTGCCACCCCTGGCCTGGCTGCCGGCGTCCCGCCCGGAATGCCGACTCGCAGCCAACCCTCAAGCCCACCATCACCCCTCCAAACACAACACCCGATACCCCCCCTCCACCACCTCAACCCCATGCGTTTCATGCGTAAACCCCGGAAACCGCCCATCAAACGCCTCCAGCGCCTTCAGATACCCCAGCACCGGTCCATCCGCCGCCCCCGCCTCCTCCCCGGGCATCAAGAGCGGAATACCGGGCGGGTAGGGCACCACCCCGGTCGCGACCACCCGCCCGGCGAGGTCCTGCAAAGGCAGCGCCTTCACCTGTCCGCGCACCAGTGACTCATAGGCGCGCACCGGGCTGACGGACGGGCGCGGCAGCACCGAGAAGGCCTCCGCCATCAGGCCGGTGGTGCGCAATTCGCGCATCGCCGAATAGAGGGTGTCGCACAGGTCCTTGAGGCCCAGGCCCGCATAGCGCGTACCGGTCGATTCGACCAGGGCCGGCAGGGTGGCCGGAAGCGGCGTATTGGCATCGTAATGGCGCTTGAAGTCCAGGAAGGCATTGATCAGCGTCCCCCACTTGCCCTTGGTGATGCCGAGCGAGAACAGGAAGAGGATGGTGAAATCGGTGGTCTTCTCGGCCACGATCCCCTGGGCGTCCAGAAAGGCGGTGACGACGGCGGCGGGGATGCCTTGGTCGCCCAGCGCGCCGGTGGGCGAGATGCCGGGTGTGACCACCGAGACCTTGATGGGATCGAGCAGGCAATAGCCGTCGGCGATATCGCCGAAGCCGTGCCAGGCCGCCCCGGGGCGCAGGACCCAGGGGGCCGGGTTGGTGGTGAGCAGCTCCGCGGGCGCCAGGTGGAAGGGCAGTGACCGGCCGGTCCCGGGGTCGGTGACCATCTCCGGCTGCCAGACCGAGAAGAACCAGTCGCCCTTGGCCTTCAACTCGGCCCCCAACCGCCCCAGGCCCTGGCGGAAGTCGACCGCCTCGCGGATCGCCTCGGTGGTGAGTGCGAGCCCGCCCGGCCCGTCCATCATGGCCGCCGAGCAATCGATGGAGGCGATCAGCGGATAGAGCGGGGAGGTGGAGGCGTGCATCATGAACGCCTCGTTGAAGCGCTCGTGCGGGATGGGCCGGCGGCCGTCGCGCACATGGATCATCGATGCCTGCGACAGTGCGGCCAGCAGCTTGTGGGTGGATTGGGTGGCGAAGACGGTCGGCTGGTCCGCGCCGCGCTTGGCCGGGTCGCCGTGCATGGCGTGGCGGTCCTGGTACAGCGGGTTGAAGCGGGCATAGCCGTACCAGGCCTCGTCGAAGTGCAGCCGGTCGACGCTGGCGCCCAGCAGTTCCTCCACCCGCCCGACGTGGTAACAGAGTCCGTCATAGGTGGAGTTGGTGATCACGGCATGGACCGGGGTCGGGTCGACCGGGCCGGTCACCAGCGGGTTGTCCGCGATGGCCGCCTTGATGGCCGCGGCGCTGAGCCGCTCCGGGCGGATCGGCCCGATCAGACCCAGCGCATTGCGCGAGGGGATCAGATAGGTCGGGATGGCCCCCGACATCGTCATGGCGTGCTCGACCGACTTGTGACAATTGCGGTCGCACAGCGCGACTTGGTCGCGGGTGACGCTCGCCATCAGGATGACGCGGTTGGAGGTCGACGAGCCGTTGGTGACGTAATAGGTCCGGTGGGCGCCGAAGACCCGCGCGGCGTTGCGTTCGCCGTCGCCGATGGGCCCCGAGTGGTCCAGCAGCGAGCCGAGCTCGCCGACCGAGATCGAGAGGTCGGAGCGCAGCAGCGACTCGCCGAAAAAGGCGTGGTAGGCGCGCCCTGCCGGGGACTTGAGAAAGGCGGTGCCGCCGGTGTGGCCGGGGGTGTGCCAGGAATATTCATAGACCCGCGAGAACTCCACCAGGGCCTTGAACATCGGCGGCAGGATGCGGGCGCGATAGCGCTCAATGGCGGCGACGATACGCCCGCCGATGAAGTCGGTGGTGTCCTCCAGCATCCAGATGAAGTCGTCGGCGCTCTGCATCGCCGCCAGCGGGATGGCGGAGGCGCTGGTGCGATCGGCCAGCAGAAAGATCGGCATCTCGGCGTTGTGGGCGCGCGCCGCGTCCAGCACTGCCATGGCCCCGGTGTGATAGTCGCCCGCGAGATCCCAGTCGAGCAGCAGGCACTGGAGCGCCGGGTCGGCCCCGACGATGGCACGGGCGTCGTCCGCCTGGCCGGACAGGACCATCACCACCTGCCGCCGCTCCAACTCCGCGCGCAGCTCGCTGGTGCGCCGGCCCAGGGCCGTGTCCTGGTTGAGCGTGTCGGAGACCAGCAGCGCGCGCATGGCCAAGGGGTCGCCGCTGCCGGCCGGCTTGGGCGCGGCGCCGGGCAGGCACGCGGGCGCCGGGGGCTGAGTCAGCGGCGGCGCCTCCCGTTGCGCCCGCGACGCGCTGCGGGCGAGTGCCGTGTCACTGGCCACCACCAGAGTGCCCGCGGCGGCGCCGACGATGAATTCGCGCCGTTGCATCGCTTAGTCCTCCTCTTCCACCGGCTCGGCCCAGAGGTCATGATCGCCGGAGTCCGTGACGACCACCTCGATAAAGTCGCCCGGGTCGAGCTCCCAGGCGCCGGGGATGACGACCACGCCGTCGATCTCCGGGGCGTCGCCCACGCTGCGGGCGATCACCTCGTCGTCCCCCACCTCGTCCACCAGGACCGTGAGGCGCTGCCCGATCCGGCCGGCGAGCTTCTCGGCGCTGATCTCGGCCTGGACCTCCATGAAACGGGCCAGGCGCTCCTGCTTGAGTTCCTCCGGCACCGGGTCGGGCAGCGCATTGGCCGTCGCCCCCGTCACCGCGGAGTAGGGGAAGCAGCCGACCCGGTCCAGGCGCGCGGCGCGGATGAAGTCGAGTAGGGTCTCGAACTCCGCGTCCGTCTCCCCGGGGAAGCCGACGATGAAGGTGCTGCGCAGGACCAGATCCGGGCAGATCGCGCGCCAGCGCGCCAGGCGCTCCAGCACGCGCTCGGCGGCGGCCGGCCGCTGCATGGCCTTGAGCACGCGCTCGGCGCCGTGCTGGAGCGGCATGTCCAGATAGGGCAGGATCACCCCGTCCGCCATCAACGGGATCAGCTCATCGACATGGGGGTAGGGGTAGACATAGTGCATCCGCACCCAGGCCGGCAGCTCGCCCAGGCAGCGGGCCAGGGTGAGCAGGTCGGTCTTGAGCGGGCGGCCGTTCCAGAAGTCCGGCCGGTAGCGCACGTCGAGCCCGTAGGCGCTGGTGTCCTGGGCGATGACCAGCAGCTCGCGCACCCCGGACTCCACCAGGCGCTCGGCCTCGGTCAGCACCTCGCCCAGCGGGCGGCTGACCAGGTCGCCGCGCAGGCTTGGGATGATGCAGAAGGTGCAGCGGTGGTTGCAGCCCTCGGAGACCTTGAGATAGGCATAGTGACGCGGCGTGAGCCGCACGCCCTGGGGCGGTACCAGGCTCTGGAAGGGGTCGTGGGGCGCGGGCAGTTCGCGGTGGACCGCGCCCATCACCGCGTCCAGGTCGTGCGGGCCGGTGATCGCGAGCACCCGCGGGTGGGCCTCACGGACCAGCTCGGCGCGGGCGCCCAGGCAGCCGGTGACGATCACCCGGCCGTTCTCGGCCAGGGCCTCGCCGATGGCCTCCAGCGATTCTTCTACCGCGGCGTCGATGAAGCCGCAGGTGTTGACGATGACGAGCTCCGCCCCGTCGTAGCTGGGGGTGATGTCGTAACCCTCGGCGCGCAGGCGGGTCAGGATGTGCTCCGAGTCCACCGTCGCCTTGGGGCAACCCAGGCTGACGAAACCGATGCGGGGCGGGCGGGCGGGGGCCGGGGTGCGGTCAGGTGTGGCCAAAGGGGGCTCCGGGGTGGCGCTTGAATGGGGACGGCGGTCGGGAGCCTCATGGTATTGGTGGGGGGCGGGAGACACAAACCATAAACCGACGCTCTCACGCCAAGGTCACGCCAAGGCGCCAAGCACGCCAAGTTTTTCAGTGCCTTGATCGGTGGTCGGCGATGCACCCGCGGGCGGTCCGGATCATGGGTTACCGTGAAAGTCGCGCCGGGAGCGCGCTCCAATGCTCCCTCCCCCCTCGTGGTGGAGGGCGGGGTGGGGGAACGGCCGGCGCCCGCCACTTTCATCTTGCGGGGTGGTGCGGGCGCCATGGCCGTTAGCCTGTTGTATTTCTTGGCGAGCTTGGCGCCTTGGCGTGAGTCATTGCCGGGTTTGGGTGAGCGAGCGGCGCAACCGAACCGTGATCACGCAATCCACGCTTGCGACGGCCCCGCGATTGCGTAAGGATGCGGCGTTTACGCCCAGCCTATCCGGTAACGCCTTGGACATACTCCTCGCCAACCCACGCGGCTTCTGTGCCGGTGTCGACCGCGCCATCGCCATCGTCGAGCGCGTGCTCGACCTCTACGGTGCCCCCATCTATGTCCGCCACGAGGTGGTACACAACCGCTTTGTGGTCGAAGGACTCAAGCAGCGCGGCGCCATCTTCATCGACGAACTCGACGAGGTCCCGGCCGGGGCCACCCTGATCTTCAGCGCCCACGGGGTCGCGCAGGCGGTGCGCGACGCGGCCCAGGCGCGGGGTTTCCGCTTGTTCGATGCCACCTGTCCGCTCGTGACCAAGGTCCATCTGGAGGTCGTGCGCCACTGTAAGGCGGATCTCGACGTGGTCCTCATCGGCCACCGCGGCCACCCGGAGGTCGAGGGCACCCTGGGCCAGTGCGTGGGTGACACCGGGCGGATCCACCTGGTGGAGTCGGCGGCCGATTGTGCCGGCCTTGCGATCCGGGACCCCGAGCGGGTCGCCTATGTGACCCAGACGACGCTGTCGGTGGACGATGCGGCCGCGATCATCGCGGCCCTGCGCGAGCGCTTCCCGGCCATCCAGGGTCCCAAGCGCAGCGACATCTGCTATGCGACCCAGAACCGCCAGGACGCGGTGCGTGAACTGGCCGGGCGCTGCGACCTACTGTTGGTGGTCGGCTCGCGCAACAGCTCCAACTCCAACCGGCTGCGTGAACTGGCCGAAAAACAGGGCTGCCCGGCCTGGCTGATCGATGGCCCGGAGGACATCGAGCGCGAATGGCTCGCGACGGCCCAGCGGGTGGGCGTGACCGCCGGCGCGTCTGCCCCCGAGGTCCTGGTCGAGCAGGTCATCGCCCGCCTGCGCGAGTGGGGCGCACAGACGGTGGAGGAGCAGTCGGGCATCCGCGAGCACATGGTGTTTCCGCTGCCGCGGGAGCTGGCGGGCGAAGGGGCGGGCTCAGACGTTTAGCGGATGACCACCCGGGCCGGGCGGGGGCTGTAGGTCGCCCTTCAGGGCGACCCTTGGCGCCTGCTGTCTTGCCTGGTCTGTGGACTTTCCTGAGGGTCAAGCGCTGAACCGGCGCGAAAGTTAGCTCGTCCAGGTGTCAACCCAAAGTAGAAATGTCCCCTATTCCGCAAAGTAGAGATGTCCCCTGTTGGCGGGGGCAGGGGGCGAGATGCAGGGGAGGGGCCGCCGGGTCGGCGGGCCAGACGTAGGGAGCCCGTAGGGCGACCGGAGTCTG
>NZ_CAJAXH010000238.1 GCF_903946935.1 uncultured Thiodictyon sp. | reverse complement strand
TGGCAAACAGCACTTGTCCGCCGTGCTGGCGACCCTGATCATCCTGGCCTACCTGGTACACACCGTCCTCGACTGCCTGGACCAACGCTATCGCGCCGTGCGCGCCCAATTACCCTCGCGCCAGACCTTCTTCGAACACCTACGCGCGCTCGCACAGTACCTCCCCTTCGACTCCTGGGATCAGCTGTTTGACTTCATGCTCGAGGGTCTGCGACCCGCTCCGCGCAAGGTCCGGGGACGGCCGAACACGGGGTAAGGTCAAATTTGGAATTGCTGGGTATGGATCAGACTCATGAACAGGTCGCCGACCTTGGCACCGTTCAAGGTGCGATAAAACAGCGAATTTTTCCGATTATGCCCAGCTGGGCATAATCGGAATTATGCACACCTCAGGATTAGGCACAGTCAGGCCCATGCGCCCGTGCTAACACATTGAAATCGTGAAAACTTAATTTTCAGCGCCAAGCCGGGAACTCTGCATAAGATTTGGGTACTCCACTGCAACCTGTGAGGGGGTACTTATGTCCGAATCGGCTTGGAAGGATGATTGTCACGTCCGCTTGTCATCGGAAACCATCGCGGACCCGATGTGCGAGCGCTTCCTCCAGCATCTACAACACCGAGGTCATACCGAAGGTACGGCACACGCCTATCTGGCCGCCGCCGAGCATTATTGGCGTTGGCTCGCTCGCCAAGCACCGGTTGAACACCAGGTCAACGCCGATACTGTCCGCCGCTTTCTGAATGAGCATCTTCCCGCCTGTGATTGTCCGCCGCCGGTGTATCGGCAGCGTACCACGATGCGCGCGGCGCTCAATCAGTTGCTGGGCATGCAGGGATACCCACGATTACAGCAACTGCGAGTGCCAGCGAGCGCCGCCATTGAGGCGGCGTTGTCCAGCTTCGATAGCTACTTGCGCGATATCCAAGGACTGGCGGGGGCGACGCGTCAGTCGCGTTGCCATTTTGTCCGGGCATTTCTCGAGGATCTGTTCGGCTCGGCGCCGTTGGACTTCGCTCGGCTGACACCGTCGTTCCTGATTGACTATATCACGGTCCAGGCGGAGCGGTTAACGACCGGATCGGCCGGGGTTCTCGTCACGGCATTACACAGCTATCTGCGCTTTCTTCAGTTTCGTGGCATCTGTATCGGTATTCCAGGCGACACGCTGCCGCGCCCGGCGCACTGGTCTCTGGTCACATTGCCACCGCGTCTGACCGAGGCCGAGCTGTCGCGCTTCTGGCAGGGCTTCGACCGCAGCACCTCTATCGGCAAGCGTGACTACGCCATGGCGCGTTGCCTGGCCGATTTGGCGTTGCGTTGTCACGAAGTGGCGGAGCTCCGACTGGAGAATATCGATTGGCGTCACGGCGTCCTGTCTTTACCGCATACCAAGACTCTGCGCGCCGATCGGCTGCCGCTGCCGGAACTCACCGCGCAAGCGCTGATCGACTACCTGCGCGTCGGGCGTCCGGTCTGTAGGAGCCGGGCGGTCTTCGTCTATCAGCGCGCACCGCTGGGGGAAGCGGTGAGGACGACGACGGTCCACGGCGCCATCGACCGGGCCTTCGCGCGGGCCGGGTTGCCCTGGCGCGGTACCCATGTACTGAGGCATACGGCCGCGGCTCGTCTGCTGCAGGCCGGCTGCTCCATCAAGGCGATCGCTGATGTGATGCGCCACCGCAGTATCGATACCACCGCCATCTACACCAAGGTCGATCTGCCCCACTTGATCCCGGTGGCGTTGCCATGGCCGGGAGCGCAGCCATGAACGCCTGGTCGTCAATGGAGGCACGGGTCGCTGACTATCTGCGCACGCGCCGTGCGTTGGGCCATGACTTGCGAATCCAAGGCTCACAACTGCACCGCTTTGCCCAGTTCGCTGACGCGCAGGGTCAGCACGGCCCGATGAGCTTGGCGTTGGCCGTCGCGTGGGCGCTCGCCGGCCCACGACACACACCCAGTGGGCCGGCCCGACGCCTGGGTATCCTGCGTCCCTTCGCCCGCTATTGCGCATTGTTTGAGCCGGAGACAGAGATTCCCCCGCCCCGCTGGCTCGGGACGCTCCATCATCGGCCGGTACCGCACATCTATTCCGATGAGGAAGTCAGGCAGATGCTGACGGCCGCGCAACAACTGTGGGTCTCTTGGATTTCCAGTGGAAGCATATCTTTTTAGAAACAGGTAGATAGAGTCCAGTGGCGAAAATATTGCGGTCTTAGTGGCAACGGACAGAAACGCTGTAAGCCTCTGATTTTCTATGCGTACAACTTGTATC
>NZ_CAJAXH010000237.1 GCF_903946935.1 uncultured Thiodictyon sp. | reverse complement strand
TAGGATACCTGGCAGGCGACTCGATGCTGTCTTCATTCATATTGAAACCCGGAATAAGATCGCATTTTCGTATGGATTCCGGAGATTCTACAATTTTTTTGCTATAAAATCAATAATTTAGTTTCTAGACAGGCTCTAAGGCTACGCGCCTGGTTTTCGGGTTATCTGTAAGAAACCAATCGTCAGCACTATGATTCGACGTCTCCGAATCCGGTGGAGAATCCTCGTTGTTATTCAGCGTTGACATGGGTCTGGGGTCCGGATCGATGGTTGATATCGCGAGTGTAGGTCTGCTTAGGGCAGTGGAAGCGGTCTTGTCACGACGAGTTCCCGCTCGGTGCCGCCACCCTGTTCGAACTCGGCGATGGAATCCAGCAGCCGCCTGGCGTTGTTGGGGCTTCGCAGCAGATGGGCGGTTTCGGCCAGGGCGTTGTTGTCGTCCAAAGAGAGCATTACGACCGCCTGTTCGGACTCGCGGGTGATGATGACCGGCTCATGGTCGTCGCAGACCCGATCCATGGCGCTGGCCAGGTCGGCGCGGGCGGCGGCGTAGGTGATTGCGTTCATCGGGCTCTTACCTTGGGCGAGTTGTAAGTGTTTCTTTGGACCGGAGGGTGTGGGCTGGCATGTTGTCGGGTACCCCCTCCGAATGGGTCTCAGTTTAGCGCGGTGTCACCGGATTGCGGCCGGTTGTCGCGTCCGGCCGCCGCCGGCTCGGGGGTCAGGCGTTCAATGCGCGGCCGGTGTGCCTGACCGGACCCGCCTTGATTCCAGTGCCTGCCACCGACGCTTCCGGCGCGGAGCGCCTGACACATGCGTGACACCGTTGGAACGGTGTCACGAGCGCGAGGGGCGAGGGTCGGTGCCCGGGATAATGATCAAGATCGCCGAACCGGCCTTGCTTGATCCTGTAATAAGCAGTTGCCGTGCCATCACGCATCGACCCCGTGCTTCTTGAGCCAGTTGCTCAAAGTCGTGGGATTGCCGAAGCCCAGCAGCCGGGCGGCGCGGGTCTTGTTGCCGCCGGTGAGCCGCATCGCCTGTTCCAGATAGTGCCGGGCGACCTGGTCGATGGTGGCATTGAGATCAATCCCTTGGGCGATGTCCTGCGCCAGGGTTGGGTCGCTGGACAGGTTCCGCGCCGGGCTCGGCAGCAGGGCGTCGCGGGCGTCTTCCAGGTCGATGGTCGGGCCTGGGGTCCAGACGGCGGCGCGGCGCAGGGTGTTCTGCATCTCGCGGACGTTGCCGGGCCAGGGGTGTTCGAGCAGAAGCTTTCTTGCGGTAACCGAAAGAATCTTGTGGCTGTAGCCGGGCTCGGTCTCGGACTCACGGTTGACCTGGTCCAGCAGCCGGTCGAGCAGCAGGCCGGCGTCGCCCTCGCGTTCGCGCAGCGGTGGCAGGTGGATGACGGCGACGGCGAGCCGGTAGAAGAGGTCTTCGCGGAAGCGGCCGGCGGCGACCTCATCGACCAGGGTGCGGTTGGTGGCGGCGAGGATGCGCACGTCGACCTTGGTGGGGCCGGTGGCGCCGACGCGGGTGACCTCGCCTTCCTGGAGTGCGCGCAGGAGTTTGACCTGGGCGGGTTTGGGCAGTTCGCCGAGCTCGTCCAGAAACAGGGTGCCTAAGTGGGCGGACTCGAAATAGCCCTGGCGCTGCCCGGCAGCGCCGGTGAAGGCGCCCTTTTCGTGGCCGAACAGTTCGGACTCGATCAGGTCCGGGGCGATGGCGCCGTAGTTGACGGTGACGAAGGGGCGGGCGCGCCGGGGGCTCGCCTGGTGGATGGCGCGGGCGAGCAGTTCCTTGCCGGTGCCGGATTCGCCCTCGATCAGGATGGGGATGGAGCGCGGGGCGGCGCGGCGGGCACGGGCGATGGCGCGCGACATGGCGGGGCTGCGGTGGCAGATGGCGTCGAATTCGGGGGCGGCGGGCGGGAGTCCTGCGGTGAGGCGCTCCAGGGCGCGGTCGGGGCGCTCCAGCAGGTCGGGGAGGAAGTCGGCCGAGATATCGAACGGAACCGAGGCGGTGCGCACGCCGTGCCGGATGGAGGACTCGATCAGGTCGGCGGGGAAGCGGGTCTTGGCGAGGATGATCCAGACGGCAGCCATGGCGGGGGTGCCGGGGCTCAGATGGAAGGCGAGTCCGTCGCCCGGCGGCTGGGCCGCTTGGGTTGCCGAGACGACGACGCGGGCGTGGCGGTAGATGGCGCCGAAGTCGGTGGGGCTTTCCAGGGTGACGCAATGGGCAGTGACTGGGGTTGGCGCCTGGGTCTGGAGCCAGACCAGATAGGCGTCGGCGTCTTCCGTGGCATAGTCGCAGAGGAGTTCCAGGCGAGCGAAGCGGCCGGTTTGCAGGGCCTGGGCGACCGGGCCTAGCAGCCTGTCGGACTTGATGGCGTAACCGATTGATTAAAAAGGAAAACGACTTTTTGGCGCAAAAGAGGAAACTCTTTGCATTCAATCGGTTGCATCACTAAGGCGATTTCCATATAATATTTTCCCTGCTAGAATAGCAATGTTCCCAACAGATCGACTTTTCGATCTTTCATATATATTAGGCTGTCAAATAATGCCTTAGGTAGTG
>NZ_CAJAXH010000236.1 GCF_903946935.1 uncultured Thiodictyon sp. | reverse complement strand
TCGCTTGTTCACGGGTGCCCACATCCAGCGGACCAAGATGGGGACCTCCTCGGTTACCGCGCATTCTCAATGTCAGGCTCGACATGGCCTGGGACCCCGCGGAGTACCCGCATCGCTCGCTGTAGCGCGATACGGGTTGTTACCTGCCAGCGGGCCAAAGCCGTCGGCACTCTCCGACTAAAATTTTCGGGGCTCAAAACCTTCAAGGTCGGCTCCACCCGTTACCTTTACACCTCGCCTGCTTCGCCCCTACGCATCGACGCGCCCGTTACCGTTCGCGCCGCAAGGCTCGATACTGGGCTCGTGGCTAGCGACTACCCAGGTGGGAGTTCCACCCACTAGATTACGCGACATTGCCAAGCCGCACTGGCCCCTATTGCGCAGGGTCTGTCCCCGGACTGCCGTTCGCGTCGTGCGCACGAACCTCATGGTAAGAAAGTTGTGCTTTGCGAAAGAAAGGACGCAGGAGGGTTAACAGCCCCTTTGTTGGACGCAGCAAGCGATGAAGTGTGTCGTAGGAGTAGCTTCCATCTCTGAGCATGCGTTTCGTCTGCCGAATAGCGATGCCGCGGTTGCGAATCGTCGTGACTCCGCCAATCGAAAAGTGAAGTGCCAGCGTTACGCTTAGCCACGCCACCATGGCAATCGCCCCTGCTCCGAAAGAAGTTCCCCACAGGTATCCTTCGACCTTAGCGCTGAACGCCAACAGTTCGCGTATGTTGCTGAGTATGGCAATCAGCACCGAAGTCCCTACGAGCGCCGCACTCGCATAACTGAGCCCAGATTTTAAGATCTCAATCAGAGATGGAAGTCGCGTTGGCGTGAAATAAAGACGGAAGGTGGATCCAAAGCTCCCGTGCAAATAGTGAAGTAGGCGGAGTAGTGGTATGAAACCGGCGGTGCGTAATCGGTCTAGGCGGAGTATCGGATAGCTATGTTGTGCGGTGTTGGGTATGCCCCTCTGTTCAGGGGCGAGAAGAAAGAACACAGGCTTTTTTTGGGCGATCGCGGCAGCTACCTCGTGCTCCACAAAAGACGGGACAGGTCCCGGGAGACACACAACGAAGTGGGCTCGCTCTACCATTGAGTAGATCTCGTCGAGGATTTGGTCGTGCTCTGGCGCCGTGATGAAGGGCTCCATCAAGGCCTTGAATCCGCCGCCGTCTAGCTTGCTCTGTAGGGTGCGGGCATCCAAAAGCATTGAATGATGGTATGAAATGAAGACGCGCGGAGTTCTCGATCGGATACTCGCGACAGCCAGAGCAAATGCAAGAGTGAGGGTGCCAACCGTGGCCAAAGCAATAGCAAGGGCGACGATCGGAATAGCAATGAAGATGAGGACGCTATCGCTATAGTGAACAGCATGCCGAAACCCATCCCCTACGCCGGAGAGGAAGTCCGACGGATGTAGCAGAATGCTGACGATTAGAGCTGCCTCGTAGAGGATCCAGATGCCCGATACGATAAGACCAACCGCGATGGCAAAGACGACAAAGTAGCCAAAGCACCCTAGTCCACTTGGCTGTTTCTGCTTTCCGGTTCTGTCGGAATCGTCTTGCATAAACTTGACCAACAAATACCAGGGATTGAGTTTCGCTTCGCGTATACGGAAAGTGCGTTCGGGCGACAGCGCGGCTCGGCAATTCCGCGTAATCTAGCGGGTGAAATTCCCGTCTGGGTAATCGCTAGCCACGAGCCCAGTATCGAGCCTTGTGGCGGGAACGGCAACCTCCTGTTCCGCGATACGGGTCAGGTGCGCCTGACTGCGTTGCTGAAATAGCCTGGCCAATACATCAGGGGTTAGCTTGCGCCTGGCGTGCCCGACGCGCCGGAAATAGCCATTGGCGCTCTCATGCACCCAGAGGCTGCGCGGCACCTCGGCGACGATCACCGCCCGCAGCTGGCCGTCGGCACCCGGCAGTTCCAGGTGATGGGTCACCACATCCAGCGGCGGTCTGATCCGATCGGTGCAGATGGCCGTCAGCCAGGCCTCCACCGTATCCAGATGTTCCAACGGGATGCCGCTGATCGCTTTGGTCTTGTCATCGACGCCCAGGACCAGGGTGCCGCCATTCGCATTGCCTAGCGCGGCCAGTTCATCGGAGAGTCCGTCGGCATGGGGCTCGATTGCCTTACCGTTGGCGCGAACCGTCACCTGATTCAACTCAAAGGTGGAGTCTTCGCCCAGGCGAATCCGCTGTAACAGGCGCTCGATGTTCATGGCACTGGCTCCCCTTAATCCGCATCGCCCGGCGCCGTGAGCAATAGGCGCCGGGGTCAAAGTCGATTCAGCCGGCTGGTGACCCAGCTCAAACCGCGGCCTGGTGCGGCACTTTAACGCGCTCATGCCGGCGCAGTCATGCGCTTCATCTGGGTGCGGCGGGCGCGATGGCGCTCCACCATAGCGCAACCGTGGGTTCGTCTCCACCCCCGTTTCCACCCAAGCGCCGCGCACATCGACCGCGAGGTGCTTGGTTCGCACAGCGAGCCTTCGGGCGCGGCGCCCTGGTCCTGACCCAATGCCATTAATGTAAGCCGTTCTTGGTGAGCTTGTCGAACCATGAACGGCGTAACTTTCGGTATCTTGGGGTTTTCCGTTCACCCTTCGACAAGCTCAGGGCGAACGGAAAATCGTTAACTTAACGGCATTGGCTCCTGACCTGGTCGCCCAGAGGCGCGGCGGCCGGGGCGCGCGTACAATGTCGCCGGGCATCTTGGTTCAATCGTACTGTCCGGGAGTGGTATTCATGTCACCCTTTCCATTGAGCTATCGGGTTGTCGGCGAAGACGATTACATGCTGGAGATCGGCGTCGACACCGCCGGCGCCTTCGTCGTCAATCGCGGCGACCACACCAGTCACAAACCGCGCCATGGCCAACTCAGCCGCCAACAGCAAGACGACCTGTCGGCGGTCCTGCGCGATCTGGGCGAGCCGCGGGAGCGCCCGGCACCGGCCGGCGCCAGCGGTTTTATGGCGGAACTGACCCTGGGGGAGGGCGGTGAGGCGCAGGTCTACCGCTTCTGGGAGGGGGCCTTGGACGAGGACCCGGCACTCAAGGCCGCGGTCAGGGAACTGGCGCTTTTCTGATCGCGGGTGTGGGCCGGGGGCTCCCCCGGCCCCGGACCTCAGCGGACGATCACGCGGGCATTCACCGGTTGGGAATATCGGTGGAATATCGGTGGAATATCGGGGACGGAATATCGGGGACCGGAATATCGGGGACAGACAACGGTTTCCGGCCTAAGGTGATTTCTCAGAAACCTTATACCATTGTATGCGATAGTGGTGCGTGGTTGTGAAGCGATGGGTCCAAAGCCATGATCTTGAGTGCCGGTCAGACGAAGCCAGCCGTTCTCGATGCGGATCATCGAGACGACCTGAAGGGTAAAGGGGCCAGTGCGGCTTGGCAATGTCGCGTAATCTAGTGGGTGGAACTCCCACCTGGGTAGTCGCTAGCTACGAGCCCAGTATCGAGCCTTGCGGCACGAACGGTAACGGGCGCGTCGATGCGTAGGCGCGAAAGCAGGCGAGGTGTAAAGGTAACGGATGGAGCCGACCTTGAAGGTTTTGAGCCCCGAAAATTTTAGTCGGAGAGTGCCGACGGCTTTGGCCCGCTGGCAGGTAACAACCCGTATCGCGCTACAGCGAGCGATGCGGGTACTCCCCGGGGTCCCAGGCCATGTCGAGCCTGACATTGAGAATGCGCGGTAACCGAGGAGGTCCCCATCTTGGTCCGCTGGATGTGGGCACCCGTGAACAAGCGAAAAAGGCAAGGACACGGGCGGCGGGGTGCGGAAGTCGGAGCCACCCATCGTAGGGTCGATCCCCGGTAATGCGGGGGAAGCGTTGCGGGTGGCGGTTTGAGATAACGTGCGGGCGATACACGGCCCGACACAGTGAGGATTCTGTCCGTGACAACATATTCTGCGCGTTTCACTTGGTCGGCGTGCCGGTGCCCTCGG
>NZ_CAJAXH010000235.1 GCF_903946935.1 uncultured Thiodictyon sp. | reverse complement strand
TCCGGTTCTGCGAGGAGCCGGGAACGAATCGCTGTATGGCAGAGATATTGTGGCACCGCCGGGAAACCAGGCGGCAACAGAGAACACCAACGTCTGTCTAACCTGCGATGAGAACCCGGCTTACTCTCCGGCTCAATTAAACGCAGCCGATGGAGAAATTGCTGAGCCAGGCCGCACTCCCCGGCCTTTCCCCTGTTTCGCTTTTTCGAGGAAATACGATGAGCGTTTATCGATGCAATGGTTGCGGATATATTGCGGAGATGGGGGGCGAGGCCGTCGGCACCGAGGCGAAGTGCCCGAAGTGTGGGCGTGACAATAAGGTCTACGACACGGTTCTCTACTTGCGCACGGTGCTCAAAAGATATTTCGCGCTCCGTGCTGCCAACAAAGCACTTCAGGCGCGCCTCGATGCGGCCGACGCCACTGGGCACGTCACTGTTCAGACTCCCACCCCAAATGCTGCGTCTGCGAACGCCCAATCGGTGGGTGACGACGCGCAGGGGCCGGAAGCCGATGGGCGGGCGCAACGGTTGCCAGGCGATGACTTTCGACAATTGTTAGGCAAAGACGATCGGCAACCGGCGTGCTCGGCGCAAAACCAGGGTCGCCCGACCGCACCGGGGCGACCCGTTCAGGGCCTGCTGACCGCCGTTGCGTTGATGGCAGAGGCGAAGCGGCTTGGTGCAAAGCAAGCCGGTTGGCCGGAGATCTTTGATTCACTCAACCCATCGCAGGACAAGCGGGTTGCGGATTTGCTCATTGCGGTTCGCGGCCCCCACATGTTCGCCCCTGGCGTGGCCATGCGGGTCGTGCAAGCCGGTTGCGAGTATGCCCTGCGCTCGAACGAGCGTGCGGATTCGGTGGCGGCGCTACAAGCGGCACAATCCGGCGTCGACCGGGTTGCAGATTCGGAGCGGCATTAATCCCGCGTGGTGGAAGGTGCCAGGCTCGAGTCGTTCCCTGCGGCACTCCCCGGCCGCATACGCAGGGATCTGGGGCCGATGACGGTGAAAGCCGCCGACAGCTCGCGGGCGTGTGCCTCGAGCGCCGAGACCAGGATCTTGCCTTTGGTTTCCGACGCAATGCCAGCGAGCCGGAACAGGATCACCCGCGAGATGATCGCCGCGTCCACGTTCTCGTCGGCAACCAGATTCACAGCCGTTACCTAGGCCGCGATCTGATGCGGATAAATGCGGTCTCCGTGGAGCGTCTCGGCGGCAAATTGCAGGGCCGCGCGAATATCCGCGGACGTGAGCCGCGGATTCGCCTCCAAGATCTGCGTCTCGGACTCCCCGGCCGCCAGCCGCTCCAGGATGGACTCGACCGTGACCCGCGTGCCCGCGACAACAGGCCTGCCCATCATTACCTTAGGATCGCAGGAGATTCTATCGTTGCTCATCGGTTGCCCCTCGTCAGTCGGATCGATAAGCCGATGATAGCTTAGCGCCGGGCAATGATGGCGAAATCGGGGACTGGCGAAATCGGGGACCGACAACCGTTTCTCGGGGGACTCGGAAATCGTCGAGGTTTGAAGCGTTGGGGAAAATGGATCAGGCTCCATTATGTTTTTCTCGGCCCGGCGAATTTAATTGAGCCTCTCTTCTTATCCAGCCTTGTCCCAGCCCCCTATCCCGCAGGCGGTCGATGCGCGGGTCATCCATTCCATAAACCCAGCGCCGGGCTGGCCTTGATCGTCGTTCCGGGTAGTCTGCTATTTGCTGCGAGTCCGCGGCGGCAGAGAGGTTGCCGTCCGTGGCCTGGCTTCCAGCGAGTGCGATCGTCTGGAGTCCAAGGCTTCAGCCTTGGTCCTGTCCATCCAAGGCTAAAGCCTTGGACTCCGGCCCCGGGGTAGCCGGAACGATGATCAAGGCGCTCGCAAACTTGACAAAACCGATTGTTACAGTCTGGTAAGATGGCGACTCCAAACCACCGGAGGACCAAGCCAATGCAATCGCATGTTCGCGGATTTCAGCGCCTTCTGACCTGGAGCGCCATCCTGCTCTGTGCCTGGGGCACGGCGCAGGCGGCCGATAAACCCAACATACTCGTGATCTGGGGTGACGATATCGGCACCTGGAACATCAGCCACAACAGCCGCGGGATGATGGGCTATGAGACGCCCAACATCGACCGCGTCGCCAACGAAGGTCTCGCCTTCACCGACTACTACGCCCAGCAGTCCTGCACGGCCGGCCGCGCGGCGTTTATCGGCGGTTCAGTCCCGGTCCGCTCGGGCATGACCAAGGTGGGTATGCCTGGCGCTAAGGAGGGCTGGCAGCCGACCGACGTCACGATGGCGACGGTGATGAAGAGCCTCGGCTATGCCACCGGCCAGTTCGGCAAGAACCACCAGGGCGACACCGACGAGCGCCTGCCCACCATGCACGGGTTCGACGAGTTCCTGGGTAACCTCTATCACCTGAATGCAGAGGAAGAACCGGAGAACGAGGATTACCCCTCCGATATGGTCTTGGAGAGCGGTAAGACCTTCCGTGAGGTCTTCGGCCCGCGCGGCGTCATCCATTCCTGGGCCGACGGCAAGGGCGGCCAGAAGATCGAGGACACCGGCCCGCTCACCAAGAAGCGCATGGAGACCATCGACGACGAGACCATCGCCGCTGCCGTGGACTTCATCAAGCGCCAGCACGGCGCGGGTAAGCCCTTCTTCGTTTGGTGGAACGGCACCCGCATGCACTTCCGGACCCATGTGCGCCCGGAGCACCGGCACCAGGGCAATGACGAGTATACCGACGGCATGATCGAGCACGACGCCAACGTCGGCGAGTTGCTCAAGCTGGTCGATGACCTCGGCATTGCCAACGACACCATCGTCATGTATTCCACCGACAACGGCCCGCACTACAACACCTGGCCGGATGCCGGTACCACGCCGTTCCGCAGCGAGAAGAACTCCAACTGGGAGGGCGCCTACCGCGTCCCCACCTTTGTTCGCTGGCCGGGGCACTTCCCCGCTAATAAGACGCTCAACGGGATCGTCGCCCACGAGGATTGGCTGCCGACCTTCGCCGCCGCCGGCGGGAACCCCAACATCAAGCAGGATCTGCTCAACGGGGTCGAGCTCAATGGCCGCAGCTACAAGAACCACATCGACGGCTACGACATGCTCGATTATCTCACCGGCAAGACCGACCAGTCGCCGCGCCACGAGTTCATGTATGTGAATGACGACGGTCAGATCGTCGCCCTGCGCTACGATGCCTGGAAGGCGGTCTTCCTCGAGAACCGCGGCGAGGCCTTCGGGGTCTGGCGCGAGCCCTTCACCCAGTTGCGGGTGCCGCTGCTGTTCAACCTGCGTCGGGATCCGTTTGAGCGGGCGCAGCACAACGCCAACACCTACAACGACTGGTTCCTCGACCACGTCTATGTGTTGGCGCCCATGCAGCGGGTGGCGGCGAAGTTCCTCATGAGCATGAAGGACTATCCGCCGAGCCAAACGCCCGGGTCCTTCAACCTGGAGAAGGTCCAGAAGGAGATCGAGGGCGCCATGGGCGGGCATTGATGGGGTGAGATCGTCGGCGGTGCGCTGCACGGCAGCGCACCGCCGCTCTTCGCAGGCACGGACGCCGTTTTGCTATTAACCTGGCACGAAACCGTGGTGTGTCATGTCCGTATTGATCTTCCGTCTCAATGACGTGCCGGACGACGAGGCGCTCGAGGTGCGAGCGCTGCTCGATGAACAGGGCTTCGACTATCATGAGACCACCGGCGGCTTCCTCGGCCTCGGGGTCGCCGGCCTATGGCTCATCGACGCGGACCAAAAGGCCGCCGCGCGGCAGGCCATCGACACCTATGAGCAGGCGCGCAGCGCACGCGTCAGCGCCGAGCACGCCGCCCTGCGCGCCACCGGCCAGGCCGAAACGCTATTGCAGCGCATTGCCCGCCAACCCTTCGCATCATTGTTCTATCTGGCCGGCGCCGCGGCGGTGCTCTACCTCGTGCTCTGGCCCTTCCTGACGCTGGGCCGATGAGCCGTCGCGCACGGTGTTGGGGGCTCTATCCGTTCATGGACAGTTCAATTTCCTATCCGCGTCTTAGTATCTCACAACATAATGAATATGAAAGAAAATCAGGTTGCCGCGGACCGCGGCAAGAAGCCGCAAGAGCGCATTCGATTTTCACAGTTGGCAGCCTACGGTGCCGGCGGCATCATTCCCATTGCACTGTTCAATGCGGCCGGGATACTGGTGGGCTTGTTGGGAAATATCAGTTTAGGCTTGAGTGCCTTTTGGCTTGGGGCAATATTGATCGTTCCACGGCTGTGGGATGCCCTGTCCGATCCGCTGATCGGTCATCTTTCCGACAATACCCGTACCCGCTGGGGCCGCCGCCGCCCTTATCTGTTGCTGGGGGGGATTGCCGTGGCGATTTCATTTGTTGCGATCTGGTGGATACCGAAAGGCGACCTGGTGCATCGCTGGTTTCCTTCCGATTCGGGTTATCAGACATTTCAATTGTTGTATATTCTTTTTTCACTCCTTATCTTTTTTACCTCTGTCAATATTTTCGAGATTCCGCACGGCGCGCTCGGCATGGAGCTGACAACGAATTACCATGAACTTACAAGACTTTTCAGTGCAAAAAGTTTCGTCGGCAACCTGTTTGCAATGAGCACGCCCTGGCTGTTTGCGCTGGCCAATATGGAACAGTTCAGAGGCCCTGGCGGCAACGAGGTCGATGGGATGCGCTATGTCTCCCTGATGATCGCGGCGCTATTGATTCCGCTTTCTGTATGGTGGTTTCTGAAATTACGCGAGCCGTCATTTGTCAGGGTCTCGGCTCAGGAACGGACTCCGTTTTGGCACGATATGAAACGGACCGCCAACAATCGCAACTTTATCATGCTGACACTTGGTATCTTTACCTTGGCGATGGGTTTTAATTTTGTGAGCTTGCTTGGTTCGTACATTCCCATTTTCTACATTTTCGGGGGAGATAAGGTGGCCGGCGCCACCCTGTTAGGGATCAATGGCACGGTCTGGGCCATCACTGGGTTGCTCGCGGTCTTTCCGCTCAACTGGATTAGCCCGCGGCTGGGAAAGCGCAACACCCTGGCCATCGCAATATTGCTCATGGTGTCGGCGCAGGCCTCCAAAATTGTTTGTTACAACCCCGCCCATCCCTACCTGATCATTATTCCTACCATATTGCTTTCGGCAGGAATGTTATTCTTTTTCACACTCGGCTCGTCAATGGTCGGTGACATTTGCGATGAAGACGAATTACAAACAGGGCATCGGTCGGAAGGCAGCTTTTATTCGGTTTTCTGGTGGTTTATCAAAATGGGTACAGCCCTTGCCAGCTTTGTTGCCGGTGCCCTGATCGTGTTTACTTTATTTGACGAGTCTCAGGTTACCAAGGTGGACGCAATGCAAGGCCGCATTGGCGAGATGCGCAGCGACATCGCCTATTGGAAGGGCGCAGGGTCGGATGGGGCTTGGATCGAAAAGTGGAAAAAGCAGGCTGCCGAAGCACTCGAAGATTCCAGGAAATTTAAGATCTATCTCGAAAACGAGTCGGCAAAGGAGCTTGCAACGTCAAAGGAGGAAGGCGCGGCGACGCAAAAAAGACAAGCCTTGCTGAATTATTTGGCGTCTGTCAAGGCAGTGATCGCCGCATTGGAGGACGTTCAAATCCAATTGGAGGGATCGGCAGGTCTGTCAAACGCTGCACTGGCTAAGGCATTAGTCGATAAAGCCATGTCGCTGAGCCTTCAAGTCAAGCTGGAAAAGGCGAAGATGGCTTCTTTCGAGTTGATCGCGCATCTTCATGCCAAGGCGGTTGGCGCCAAGGCTGTGCGGGGGCATTATCTTGATCTGCTTGAGAAAGGCACAAGAATCAAGGGTCTCTTGGATTTCCAGTGGAAGCATATCTTTTTAGAAACAGGTAGATAGAGTCCAGTGGCGAAAATATTGCGGTCTTAGTGGCAACGGACAGAAACGCTGTAAGCCTCTGATTTTCTATGCGTACAACTTGTATCC
>NZ_CAJAXH010000234.1 GCF_903946935.1 uncultured Thiodictyon sp. | reverse complement strand
CTCCGGTCGCCCTACGGGCTCCCTACGTCTGGCCCGCCGACCCGGCGGCCCCTCCCCTGCATCTCGCCCCCTGCCCCCGCCAACAGGGGACATCTCTACTTTGCGGAATAGGGGACATTTCTACTTTGGGTTGACAAAGGCGATTTCCGAGAATTGACAAGCGCCAAATGTAGGTGCAACCTTGGTGCCTTGGCGTGAGTATCTGACGGATTTAGGATGAGGGCCCCGGCTGCTGCCGGTTTCCTCAATCGGCGAACAGTGGCGGGCCAATTTCCTGCGCTGGCTTATTGTCCGAATCAGCGAATTGTGCGGCCGGGTAGGGGTCGTCGGCATCCAGTTCGGGGCCAATCTCGACTGGAGTCGCGGAGTCCGGTATCGCGGATGCGGCCAGTTCATCGTCCGCGTCCATTGGGGGTCCGATCTCCACCGGTGGCTGCTCCGAGGTCTGAATGACGATGGTGTCCTCAAGTTGGTCGGCATTGAGGGGCGGTCCCACCTCGATCGGCGGTCGAGCGGCGGTCGGTTCCAGGGCTTTGATCGGATCAGGTAGGGCGGGGACCTCGGGCCATGGTGAATGGGTGCTCATGTCTCGGCGCTCCCGGTGAGGGCGCGGCGCGACGGCGGTCGCCCGGGGGGCGCTGGGCGGTATATGCCCAGTATCCTTATTCGTGGTGGGTGGTGGGAGTGTCAGGTAGGCGAACGCGCCGATCGTTGCGCCGACTGCTGCCAAAGCCGCGGCTATTACCTTGATATTCATAATTGGTCAATCGCGCTGTCAGGCTGTTGCGCGGCCAGGTTCGCTGGCCGCGCCGGCCCGTCAATAGACATCGATACGCGTGGCGAGGCAGTAGCCGTTGTACTTGGTGGTGTCTGTAAAGTATACCGTCACATTCTTGGCGCCGGCCAGAGCCAATTGTGCCTGATCGAGCATGCGATAGGCGCTTAACTGATCGCCAGCCGCATTTGAACAGCCGAAACTCACGAAATTCTTGCCACAGGTCGGAAGACTTTTCGCCGGATCGACCGACAGCATGGCCATACATCCGCCATAGGTACCATTGCCAGTCACCATGGTCTTGGTGACTGTGGCCACAACACTGCTGGTCGCGGCCTGCAATCCGGGCGCGGCGAGCACGAGTCCGAGGGCCGCCGTGATTGCTAAGGTTAGGGATTTCTTACACATTTCAGTTTCTCCTAGGCTTCGGTTGAAAAAATCGTGGGTTGGCTATTTCTGTAAGGCTCGCCAACCGCCACGACTCGGAAGGCAGTCATAGCAGTAGTAGACGCTCCAGTAGCCCTGCGAGTAGCCGTTCGCCGCCAAGGCCAATTTGGCCTGCGGTGCAATGACTAGCATAATCACGCTGGCGATTATTGCAAGCAGGGTTGCCAAACGGCCGCCACTGGGTCTGGTACTCATGAGTTAAACTCCTGCGATGGGTGGCGACGGTTGCTCAAGCGCCGCGGTCAGGCCGATCAGGGTGGCGACCATGATCGCCACCCAGTAGCGGACGAAGGTGAGTTCCACGAACGAGGCCAAGCTGAATGCGGCGAAGGCCCCGAGGAGCCCTGCCGCGAACAGCCGCTCCGGGTGATCGGCGCGGCGCGCCGTTTGGTAGGCACGCTTGACCCCCCAGCCGAGCACGGCGGCGACGGGCAGCGCCCCCACCATCCCCTGACGCGACAGGATATCGTTGGGAACCACCAGGAGCGGGATCGCCAGGGTCCCGATCGACCCAGCCGGATCGCCCGGCTGAAGCGATGCATCCAAGAGCACGGACGCCGCGATGCAGAGCGCACCGATACTCAGTCCGGCGAGTACCAGCCGGATCCCTCGCGGGCCAGAGACAAAACGCGACAGCAGCAGATAGATCAGCAGGGCGGGAATGAAGGGCGAACTCAGCAGCAGGCTGAGTCGCGCGTGGCCGGACAGCAGAATCGATAGTACCAGGCTGGCGGCGAAGGCGATAACCCATAGGTCAGGCCAGGGCCAAGGCGATTGCCGCGACTCCGGCGACAGGACCAGGGCCGCAGTGGCCCCGCATGTCAGTGCGATCAAACTAAAATCGACACCCACCCACAACCAGTCGGTGGCCAGAAAGACGGCAACCGCGGCCGGCGCAATCAGAACACGCTTTGCCTCCGCTTCCAACGCAAAACTCCTTCGCGCTTCACGACGATTCGTTCGCCAGCGCACCAAGTAACCCAGGTCGCGGGCTACTGAGACAAGGCGCTGGCCGTGAATGCCAAAATTAACCCCGCAATCACGTCGCTGTCGTTCACTTCCCGGGGTGACCAGACGGCCTGAAAGGTCACGGATGGGCCGCGCCTGGGTCCTGTGCCGGGTTCATGGGCGAAGCATTGGCTGAATTATTACAGCCCTGATTAGGTCATGTCAAGCTGGCTATCCAGCGATCCTTGACTCCTGGCCCGAGTCTTGCGCTTGTCTGTTACACTCAGCGCGGCTAGACTCAGGTTTGTTCTCGGTTTGGTGTGGCTTTATCCTAGTATCATTATGAATTTAATAGCTTTTGCCCTCGTTTTGACCGGTGTGTTGTTGAATGCCATTGCCCAGCTCGCACTCAAGGCGAGCGTTAAGGGGGCGGGTGCCATTGCACTGACTCTGTCCGATGCGGGCGTGGCGGCCCTGCGGCTGGCGGGTGAGCCCTGGCTCTGGTTGGGCTTGGGCTGCTATGTCGTCAGCGTCGGGGTGTGGATCCTGGCGCTGTCCCGGGTCGAGGTCAGCATCGCCTATCCGATGCTGTCCATCGGCTATGTCGTCAATGCCGTGGCGGCCTGGGCCTGGCTGGGTGAGTCAATGAGTCTAACCAAGGTCGGCGGGATCGGGATTATCGTGCTTGGCGTGTTCGTACTGGCGCGGTCCTGACGCAATGGATACGCTGCCGTTTACCCGTCCGACCATCGGTGAGGCCGAGCAACGGGCGGTGGCCGAGGTCCTGGCCTCCGGCTGGATTACGACCGGACCCAAGGTCGCGGCCTTCGAGCAGGCGCTGGCCGATTACATCGGCGGCGGCGTGCGGGTGCTGGCCTTCAACTCCGGTACCAGTGCGCTGGAGGCGGCGCTCTTGGCGCACGATATCGGCCCGGGGGATGAGGTTATCGTCCCGGCCATGAGCTTTGCGGCGACTGCGAATGTTGTCCTGCGGGTCGGTGCCCGCCCGCGCTTCGTGGATGTCGATCTGCACTCGCGCAATCTCGCGGCCGAGTCCGTGGCCCGCGTGATCAATGCGCATACCAGGGCCATCATGCCGGTCCACTTTGCGGGGCTGCCGGTGGACCTGGAGCCGCTCTACGCCCTGGCCCGGGAGCGCTCCCTGCTGGTGATCGAGGATGCGGCCCAGGCCCTGGGGACCCGTTACCAGGACCGACCGGTGGGGGCGACGGGCAACCCGGTGTGCTTTAGCTTCCACCCGAACAAGAACATCACCACCATCGAGGGCGGCGCGCTGGCGATCGCCGATCCCGGGATGGCGCGCCGCCTGGCGCGCATCCGCTTCCATGGAATCGAGAAAGACGCCGAGGGCAACATTGAGGTCCCGGAGTGGGGCGGCAAGATGAACCTGTCGGATGTGAGCGCCGCCATCGGCCTGGTGCAGTTGCCGCGTCTGGATGACTTCATCGCGCGGCGGCGCGCGCTGGCCCTGCACTACGCGCAGTGCCTGCCGCGCCATGGCGCGTTGCTGGTGCCGCAGGACCTGCCGGGGCACAGTTGGCACATGTACTGCGTTTGTGTAGACTTCCCGGCGCTTGGCACGACGCGTCCGTCCTTCATGAGCGCACTCGCCGCGCGGGGCATCCTCGCCGGCATCCATTACCCGGCGATCCACACCTTCGGCCTCTATCGTCGGCTCGGCTACGGTCCGGGCGATTTCCCGAACGCCGAGCGGATCGGCGCCCAGACCCTGACGCTCCCCCTGTTTCCTACGATGGAGCTGGCGGACGTGGAGCGGGTCTGCGAGGCCATGTCTCACTTACTACCGGAATAAACCATGGTCAAGGTGGCGGCTACAGCGGCGGTGGACCTGTCAGTCGTCGTCCCCGTCTATAACGAGGAGGCGGTGTTGGGTCCGCTCTTTACGCGACTCTACCCGGTCCTTGATGCACTGGGTGTGTGCTATGAGGTCGTGTTGGTGGACGACGGCAGTCATGACCGGTCGTCGCAGTTGCTGCGCCAACAACACGCGTTGCGCCCCGATGTCACCCGGGTGCTGCTGCTGCGCCGTAACGTGGGCCAACACCGCGCCATCCTGGCCGGATTCGCCGAGTCACTCGGTCGACGGGTCCTGACCCTGGATGCGGACCTGCAGAATCCGCCCGAGGAGATCCCCAAGCTGCTCGCGGCCATGGACCTGGGCCACGACTATGTGGGCAGTATCCGGCAGGAGCGTCAGGATCCCACCTGGCGCAAGCTGGCCTCCGGGGCGATGAACCGGCTGCGCGAGCGCATTACCGGGGTGCATATGACCGACCAGGGGTGCATGCTGCGCGCCTATGACCGTGAGATCGTGGCCGCGGTCCTGGATTCGCAGGAGGTCGGCACCTTCGTACCGGCCCTGGCCTATCTGTATTCCGCCAATCCCACTGAGATCGTTGTCGCGCACGATGAACGGGCGGCGGGTCTGTCGAAATATCCGCTGTATCGCCTGATCAATCTGAATTTCGACCTGATTACCGGATTCTCGCTGGCCCCGCTACAACTGTTCTCACTCGCCGGCTTTGCCATCGCGGCGGCCTCCTTCGTGTTCGTGTTCTATCTTGCGCTGCGGCGGCTGGTGGTCGGCCCGGAGGCCGAGGGCGTATTCACCTTATTCGGTATCCTGTTCTTTCTGTGTGGGGCCATCTTGTTCGGTATCGGCCTGCTGGGTGAGTATGTCGGGCGCATCTATGCCCAATCCAACGGCCGTCCACTGTATCTGATCCGCACTCAGTTGCGACCCCGCTTTGATGCGACGGGAGTGGACGAGTGAGCCAGCGCTCGGTGGTCTTCGCCTACCATGAGGTGGGCGTGCGCAGCCTGGCGGTCTTGCTCGAGTTGGGTCTTGAGATCCCACTGGTGGTGACCCACGAGGATGATCCAGCCGAGCGGCGTTGGTTTGCGAGTGTGCGCGAACTGTGCGCCTGGGCCGGCATCCCCTGCATCGTGCCGACCAAGCCCAATGCGCCGGCGGTGGTCGACGCGGTGCGCGCTGCGGCCCCGGACTGGCTGTTCTCCTTCTATTACCGACGCCTGCTCGGTGCCGAGTTGCTGGCGTTGCCCACGCGCGGCGCCTTTAACCTCCATGGCTCACTGCTGCCCCAGTATCGCGGGCGGGCGCCAGTCAATTGGGCGGTGCTGCACGGCGAGCGGCAGACGGGTGCCAGCCTGCACCGGATGGTCGAGGCGCCGGATGCCGGTGCACTGGTGGACCAGCAGGCGGTCCCGATCCTCAGCAATGACACGGCCGACCGGGTCTTCGGTCGGGTCGTCTGCGCGGCCGAGACCCTGTTGCTGCGCACCGTGCCGCGGATGTTGGCCGGCACCCATCAGGAGACGGCCCTGGACCTGGCCGCGGGGAGCTATTACGGTGGCCGGCGGCCCGCGGACGGGTGCGTCGATTGGACGCGCTCGGCCTGGGAGGTCCATAACCTGATCCGCGCCGTGGCCCCGCCCTATCCGGGGGCCTTCACCGCGGTGGGCGGGCGGCGGCTCGACCTGCTGGGCAGCCATTTCCAGGGCGAGCCCGCGCGCGGCGCGGGCGCGCGTCTGTACTGGGAGGGGCCGGCCTGCTATGTCGATTGCCGGGATGGTCGACGCACCCGCATCACCCGGCTCACACTGGCCGACGAGGACCTGACGGCGGAGCGTTTCCGCGCGGCCTTCGGGAGTGATATCCTTGAGTTACCCAGTTGAATACCCGCGCCGTCGACCCCGCCAGCGCTTGATCCACAGTTAGCATCTTATGAAAATACTCATTCTCGGCGTCGACGGTTTTATCGGTCATCATCTGTCCCGGCGGATCCTCGATGAGACCGATTGGGAAGTGTTCGGTATGGACATGAACAGCGGCCGGGTCGCCGCGCTGATGGACCATTCGCGCTTTCATTTCTGCGAGGGCGACATCACCATCAATCGGGAATGGATCGAATACCATGTGAAAAAATGCGACGTGGTGCTGCCGCTGGTCGCGATTGCCACTCCGGCCACCTATGTCACGGACCCGCTGGCCGTTTTCGAGCTGGACTTCGAGGCCAATCTGCCGATCGTGCGCGCCTGCGTACGCTATCGCAAACGGGTGCTGTTCCCCTCGACCTCCGAGGTCTATGGGATGTGTCCGGATGCACAGTTTCATCCCACCGAGTCCAGGCTGGTGCTGGGGCCGATCACCAAGCCCCGGTGGATCTATTCCTGCGCCAAACAGCTGATGGACCGCGTCATCGCGGCCTATGGTCAGCAGCAGGGTCTGGACTACACCCTGTTTCGGCCGTTCAACTGGATCGGTTCTGGACTCGACAGTCTGCACACGCCCAAGGAGGGCAGTTCGCGGGTCGTGACCCAGTTCCTCGGTCACATCGCCCGCGGCGAGCCGATCCGGCTGGTGAACGGCGGCGAGCAGCGCCGCAGTTTCACGGATATCTCAGACGGCATTGGTGCGCTGATGCACCTCATCGCCAACCCGGGTGGGCGGGCGTCCGGCCAAATCTACAACATCGGTAACCCCAACAACGACTTATCTGTGCGCGAATTGGCTGTTCTGATGCTGGAGATCGCGCGCGAGATCCCCGAATATCGGGCCGGCGCCGCGGCCGTTACGCTCATCGATGTGCCCTCGACCGCCTACTATGGCGCGGGCTATGAGGACATCCAGACCCGCGTCCCCTGGATCGAGAACACCCAAACGGACTTTGGCTGGGCGCCGCAGGTCGGCATTCGCGACGCCCTGCGTAATATCTTCGACGCCTACCGTGACGAGGTGGCGGTGGCCGGCGCATTGATCGACGACTGAGGTTGCCATGACCGACACCGCCCTGCCGTCCCGCCTCGCCCTCTGGGCGGGTACCCTGTTGTTGGCCCTGGCCTATCTGATCCCCGGATTGACCGGTCACGACCCCTGGAAACAGGACGAGGCCTATTCGTTCGGTATCATCTACAACATGGCCACCACCGGCGATCTGGTGGTGCCGACGCTGGCGGCCGACCCCTTTATGGAGAAGCCCCCGGCCTATTACATCACCGCGGCTGGCCTGGTGCGGCTGCTCCATGGCTACCTGCCGGCCCACGATGCCGCGCGTTTGGCCAGCGGGCTTTATTTGGCGTTGGCCTTCTTGTTCACCGGGCTGATGGCGCGCGCCACCTGGGGCGAGGGCCGGGGGCTCATTGGGGTCATCGCGCTGATTGCGACGGTCGGGCTGATCGTCAGCGGTCATTTCATGATCACCGACACGGCCCTGACGGCCGGTATGGCCATGGCCTGCTACGGTCTGCTGCGTACACGGATCGATCATTGGGGTGGTTTCTGGCTCGGGACCGGCGCTGGCCTGGCCTTCATGTCCAAGGGCCTGCTGGTGCCCGGCATCCTCGGCATCAGTGTCGTGCTGTTGGCCCTGTTTCGCGACTGGCGTTCCTGGACCTATGTGAAGGCCCTGTTGGTGGCGGCACTGGCCGCATTGCCCTGGCTGCTGATCTGGCCGACGGCACTGTATCTGCGCTCCCCGGAGCTATTCCATCTCTGGTTCTGGGACAATAACTTCGGCCGCTATCTGGGTTTCTCTGAGCTTGGACCGCCGACCGTTCACCTGTTCTGGCTGCAAACCGTCCCCTGGGTGACCTTCCCGGTCTTGCCGTTGGCACTCTGGAGCCTGTGGTCCAAGCGGCAGACGGCCTTTGGCAACCCCGGGGTGCGGATGGCCTTGGTGGTGTCGGTGGTCGGCTGGGGTGTGCTGTTCGGGTCCAGTACGGCGCGTGAGCTGTATACACTGCCGCTGCTGCCGCTGCTGGCCGTGCTCGCGGCCGGTGCGCTGGAGCGCTTGCCGCGCCCCGTGGTCACGTTCAGCTATTGGTTCAGCGCCGGACTTTTCGGTCTGCTGTCGCTGATTATCTGGGCGTTTTGGGTCTATAACATCGTTGCGGGACGCCCGCCCCAATGGTCGTGGCTGGGCGAGTTCCTGACCCTCGACTATGCCGGCACCTGGGACCGGTTGGTGTTCGCCATCGCGGCCACCTTCCAGATCGCTTGGGCCTGGTGCCTGTGGCGCTGGCGCCCCCCGCGCACCGGTGCCTTGCTGGCCTGGCCGGTGGGTCTGACCCTGATCTGGGGTCTGCTGGCGGTGCTGCATCTGCCGTGGATCGAGCAGGCGCGCAGCTATCGGGGTGTATTCACCGAGTTGCGGGCCCAGTTGCCAGACCACTTCAATTGCGTGGCCGATCTGAACCTCATGCCGCTGCGCGAATGCGAGCGCGGCATGTTGTTCTATGTGGCCGACATGACCACCGAGCATGTGGACTCCCCGGCCCAGACCAGTTGCGACTATATCGTCACCGAGACCAACCTGCGCCGCCGCGGCGCCGAGATCGAGATCGGCGCCGGCTGGGAGCGCATCTGGCGGGGTTCGCTGCCGCCGGTGCGTCTCGACCTGTTCACCCTGTTCCGGCGCGTGCCGGCACCGGCTGCGGGCGAGACCCCGCCCGCGCCATGACGGTCGCGCTCAAGGTCGACGTCGACACCTTGCGCGGTACCCTGGAAGGGGTGCCACGCTTGCTGCGACTGTTCGATGAGTTTCAGGTCCGCGCAACCTTTCTGTTCAGCCTCGGACCCGACCATACCGGGCGGGCGCTCTGGCGTGTCTTCCGTCCGGGGTTCCTGGCCAAGGTGCGGCGTACCTCGGTCGCGCACCATTACGGGCTCAAGACCCTGCTCTACGGCACCCTGTTGCCCGGTCCCGATATCGCCCGGCAGGGCGAGGCGGTGATGCGCGCCTGCGCTGCGGCCGGGCACGAGGTCGGCGTTCACGTGTATGATCACGTCAAATGGCAGGATCAGGTGGCTCACCGCGATGCGCACTGGACCGAGCGGGAACTGCGCCTCGCCTGCGATGCCTTTGAGCGGGTTTTTGGCGAGGTGCCGAAGGTCCACGGCGCCGCGGGCTGGCAGATCAATCCCAATGTCCCGGCCCTGGAGCAGCGTCTCGGCCTCGACTATGCGAGCGACACCCGGGGCACCTGCCCTTACTATCCGATCTTTAACGGTGTGCGTTCGCGCTGCCCCCAGCTGCCGACGACCCTGCCGACCCTCGACGAGCTGATCGGTTGCGACGAGATCACCGAGGAGACGGTGCTGGAACACGTCTTTGCCGCGAGCCGCCGCCCCCTGCCGCAGGGTCATGTCTATACCCTGCACGCGGAGCTCGAAGGGCAGCGACTGCTGCCGGTGATGCACGCGTTGCTCCAGCGATGGCGCGACAGTGGCATGCGCATCGGCCCCCTGCGTTCGCTCTACGAGACCCTGGACCTGGAGCGCCTGCCGACCCACCAGGTCGAGTGGGGGCAGGTGCCGGGGCGCAGCGGCGATTTGGCCGTCCAGGGGGCGGCGGTTGCCTGACTTCCCGCTCGTGCCACCGCTCCAGTTCGGCACCGGCAGTGAGGATGTCCGTGAGCCGATCCAGTGAGACCAAGATCGCCAGCGGTTCGGCGGCTTGCTCCTTGATGCTGGCGGCTCCGACCCGGCGGCGCCCCCGGCGGATCGCGACGGCACCTGAGCGCCGTTCGGGGTCCCCGCCGCGGTGCCGCCGCGACCATTGCAGGCCGACGCGTACCGATCCGGTCCGTGGCGGTCGGCCTTGGATTCCGGTCCAACGCTGCCTGGGGTCGCCGACGGCTGGTCCGCCAGGGCGCGCAGGGTCGTTGGGACTGCGCGAAAAGAACGCTATACAATGGCGTCCTGGCCTCCCCCCACCCGGTGTCCGCTCAGGAGTCGTATCACGAACACCCTCGCATCTGCGCCCCGCGCGACCGCGCCCATCGGCGGCCCCCTGACGGCGCCGGGGCGCAACCACCTGCTCGATTTTTTTCGCGGCTGGGCGCTCCTGGTCATCTTTGTCAATCACATCCCGGCCAATGAGTGGTCGCTCTACACCCCGTCGCGCTTCGGCCTGAGCGATGCGTCTGAGATCTTCGTGTTTCTCTCCGGCTTCGCCGCGGCCATCGCGTATGGCCGCAGCTTCCGCGTGGCGGGTCTGGCGGTGGGCACGGCGCAGGTCCTGCTGCGTTGCGGCCAGATCTATGCCGCCCATCTCGGGCTGTTTTTCGCCCTGGCGGCCATCTGTGTCATGGGCAACGCCCTGTGGATGGAGCCGGACTATATCTCCCGCCTTAATCTAGGCTATTTTTTCACGCATACCCCGGCGGCCGTGCTGGGTCTCGTGACCCTCACCTATGTCCCCAACTATTTCGACATCCTGCCGATGTACCTGGTGGTCCTGCTGTGGCTCCCGGTCTTTTGGGCGTTGTCACGCGTCCATAGCGGTCTGGCCCTGGGCGCCTCGCTCGCCGTCTATCTGGCCATGTGGTTCTTGGACATCGGGCTGCCCGCGGACCCGCTGAGTCAGCGCCCCTGGTACTTCAATCCGTTCGCGTGGCAGTTACTTTTCTTCCTCGGCTTTGCGTTCGGTGGCGGGTGGCTCAAGGTCCCGCCGGCCAAGGGCTGGCTGATCGCACTGGCGCTGCTCGTTGTGCTCCTTTCCATCCCCATCGGGCATGGGCCGACCTACCAGCACTGGGCGTTCTGGGGCGACTGGCGTGCGACCCTGGAACCGCTGCTGGACAAGACCCGGTTGGGGCCGTTGCGTGTGCTGCACTTTCTGTGTCTGGCTTATCTGGCAGTCAGCCTGTTACGCACCCGCGGGCACTGGCTGAAACGCCCGCTCCCCGGGCTGATCGCCACGGCGGGGCGGCAATCGCTGTCGATCTTTATGCTCGGGATGGCCCTCTCCTATATCGCGGGGATGCTTCTGGATCGGTTGGGGCATGGGGCGAGTGTGCTCATGCTGGTCAATCTGGGCGGGCTGGCCCTGCTGTTCCTGGTCGCGCGCGCCCTGGCCTGGCTCGGTCAGAAGCCCTGGAAGTACACGCCGGAGACGACTGCCGGCGTCGGCTCGGTGGCGACTCGCTGGCCTGGGCCTTGGGTGTGGGCCGGGCGCTTGACCCTCACGGCCGGACTCTTGGCGCTGGCGATCTCGCCCCTGGTGCTGGTACGGGAGGTCAATGGGATCAGTGCTGCGGTCGCGGCCAGGTTGGACAGCAGGCACGGCGTCGAGGGGCCGGCGGTCGAATTCCCGGACTATGGGATGAGCCCGGTCAAGTACGCGACTGGCTCGACCCGCGAGCAACTGCTCGCGGGGAAAGGCCGCTCCGGTCTCGGACAGGGCGTCAGCGACACGGCGCCGGCCGATCAGGCCTTGCTGCGGGTGAGCCTGGCGGCTGGGCCAGACCTGCCCAGCGCCAAGTCGCGCCACCGCGCAGCGAAGCCTGGGGCCGCGCGGTCGGGTTCTTCACGCGGTAAGCCCAAAAGGAGCAGTTAAGCCGCCAATGTACGCGACCGCGCGGCCAGCCGCGGGCGCTGACTCAGAGCGGGGCGAAAAAGGCCCAGAGTTGCGCCATGAGTCGCTGTTCCTCCGCCCGGCGCCCGGGATAGTCGAAGTGTCCGGCGGTGAGCAGGCACAGGCGCTTGTCCCCGGGGATGGCGTTGTAGACGGCGAACTGCCCCGGTGGGGCGACTGCCGGGTCGAAACCGGCGGCGGCCACCAACATCGGCTGGCGGATGTGCCGGGCGGCCAGCGCGGAGTCGAAATAGGCCAGGGTGTCGAGAAGCGGACCCTGGGCCCGGGTCTGGGCGAGGCGCTGGAGCGCGGCGGCGCTGCCGACCGTGGGGAGTGCCAGCCGCAATGGCTGGTGACCGAAGCCCGGGACATTGAGATGACCGCGCCCGATGCGCGCGTCCCAGGCCAGTGCCAGGGCACCGAGCCCCCCGCCCAGACTGGTGCCCAGATAACCGAGATGCCCGGTCAGTTCCGGGAAGAGCCCGAGCAGGGCCGACGCCCCGGTCCACAGGTCCTCCACGCAGCCGCCCACAAGGTAGCTGTCGCGGTGCTCGATGCCATAGACCACATGGCCGTCTGGGTCCTCCGGGATCGGCGGGCAGCGGCTGCGGCAGAGACCGCGGACACAGGGGATGAGATAGGCGGCGTCATCCCGGGGCAGGTCCAGTGGCGGGCGGTCGAGCCCGCCGTAGCCGTGCCCCAGAATGAAGCCCCGCCGGGGCGGCCCGCCCAGCGGTGTCAGGAGCCAGCCGCGAATGGCGAACCCCGCGGTCGAGCTGTATTCCAGTTCGTGGACGCGCATGCGCGGGTCGCTGACGTCCGCGGGCCGCAGCCGCGGGTTGGCGTCCACCGCCAAGGCGCGCTGGTAACGCGCCTGCCAGAAGGTCGCGAAGTCGGCCGGTTCAGGCGGCGGCTGTAGCTCGAGCAAGTCCTCGAGCCGGTAGCCGTAGCTGGGGTCGAAGGGGAATCCGTGGGTTAGGTGCATCGCTGGGGCTCGCCCTGAAGGGTCACCTACTGGGAACGCGCCGCCCTGGGTCCGGTAAAGAACAGGATCAGCGTCGCCGCCGATAGCAGCGCGAGCCGGACCCCATCGGCGATGACCGAATACTGGTGCAGTTGCTGGAAGGTTGCGAGCCCGGGCGGGGGCGGGGTGCGGGAGACGAAGTCCAGTTGCCGCCCCAGTTCCTCCATCTGCGGTTCGAGCACCAGATGCACATAGACCACCAGGCCCAGGCTCAACCCCAGCAGTGCGATCACCGGCCAGGACGCCCGCGCGCGCAGCGCGAGCACCAGGACCAGTGCAGCAAGTACGATCTGGGTGCGGTTCCAGTAGTGGAAGAGCACCCGGTTCAGCTCTGCCGAGTGGACCCACAGCAGGCTGGCCTTCTTGGCGTCGGCATCCTTGAGGTCAAAGCCCGCGTGCTGTGCGAGCGCCGGGTTGCGCGCGAACAGGTCGGCGAACCCGGCGAAGTTGTAGGTGGCGACGGCCGTCATCAGTACGGAGCCGCCGAGCCAGACCCCGAGTACAAATGCAAGCACAGGGTGGTTTTTCATCGTTGGTGGCCTCTTGGGGTGAGTCGTTGCCGGACCGCTAGGGTAGCAGGCGGCGGGGGGCTTGATCAGGGTCCCGGCGGCGTTGGTCGTCCATCCGGCCACCCGTCCCAGGGATACGCCGTAATTTCCCATTCCCTGCGGGGCGTTACCGCCCCTGTGCGCACAGCCCTTCAAGCCGCTCCAACTCATCCGCATCGAACCCCGCCCGCTGCCGGTCCTCGCGATTGAGCGGGCAGCGGATCTCACCCCTGAGCCAGGTCGAGATCAGCTCGAAATAGGTCGGGCCGGGCGCGAGCCCGCGCTGCTCGCACAGATAGCGGAACCAGCGGCTGCCGGCCGCCACATGACCCACCTCCTCGCGCAGGATGACGCCCAGACACTCGGCGGTCTCAATGTCGCCCACCGCGCGCAGGCGCTCGATCATCCCTGGGGTCACGTCCAACCCGCGCGCCTCCAGCACCCGCGGGACCAGGGCCATGCGCACCAGCGGGTCGTGGGCGGTGCGACTGGCCATGGTCCATAGCCCGTCGTGGGCCGGGAAGTCGCCATAGTCGTGGCTGAGATCCATGAGCCGGGCGCGCATCAGTGCAAAGTGCTCGGCCTCCTCCGCCGCCACCTGGACCCAGTCGTCATAAAAGGCCCACGGCAGGTCGCGGAAGCGCTGCACCGCGTCCCAGGCGAGGTTGATGGCGTTGAACTCGATATGTGCCACCGCGTGGATCAGCGCGGCCCGGCCCTCCGGGCTTAAGAGCTTGCGCGCCTTGAGCTGCCGCGGCTCGACCAGCTCCGGGCGCGCGGGCCGGCCCGGGGTGTCGCAGACCGGCCCGGCGCCGGCCGGGTCGAGGCGCAGTTCACCGGCGGCCCAGGCGGCGGCGGTCCGGGCGGTGAGGGTTTGCTTGCGCTCGGGGTCCGGCTCGGCCAGACAGGCAGCGGCGGCGTCAAACAGGTTGGTTGCGGTGTCGATTTGCACTCAATACCCTATAAGTTAAGTCAGCCTGGTTCCCCCGTCCCGGCGTGGGAGGGGGAACCGGGTTGGCGCGCACGGCCTCAGGGCCGCCCGATCAGCACATAGAGCGTGCCCCCGCCGCTGCCCGTCAGGCCCAACCCCAGGTAGGCCGGGCCGATCCAGGTGTCCGAGCCGAAGAAGACACTGCCGCTCACGCGGGTCGCCTCTTTGCTCAGGGTGATCCGCTGACCGGTGCTCGGGTCGGTGGCGGCCCCGACCGAGAGCCAGCCGGCCTCCAGTGAGGCGCCCAGGTAGAGCCCACGCCCGAGGGGTGGGGACAGGGAGGCGATCTGGCGGTAATAGACCAGGGCGCCAAAGGCCATGTTGTTGGCGCGGAACTGATCGGTGGCGTAGCCGGAGAGATTGAGGAACCCGCCTAAGGGGAACTGGTCATAGTAGGGCATGTGGGTGCCGAAGGTGGTCCCACCCTTGAGCTTGAGTGCGAGTGTGTTGGCGCCCAGGCTGTAGGCGGTGTCGAAATGGGCCATACCGCGGGTGTAGTTGAGGTTCGCCCCCAGCTCGGTGAGCGGGTTCAGTACGTCCAGCGAGATCCGGGTCCCGAAGCGCGGTGCACCGGCGCTGTCGAGTGTGTCGTAGAGCAGCCGTCCGCGGACCCCGGTGTCGTTGATCTTCACATTCGGGAGCGCTGCCGCCCCGGTGTCGAGTGTGACTCCGGTCTGGCCGTAATACAGGCCGGCCCGTACCTCCGTTCCGCGCAGCGTGGTGCCCAGATCGGCGCCGATCCGCCCGCGTGTCACGTTGTAGCGCGCGATCCGCTGCTTGCCCTGGTACAGGCTTTCCAGCGTCTGGCCGAGATCCACGAAGGGGGCGACGAAACCCGAGCGCTCCAGGTCGAGCGGCTGGTAGAACTCGCTGTAGAGCCGCGGGGCGTTGCCGAGCATGAGATCGGTGCTCCATTCGGCGCCCAGCCGATTGACCCAGGTCTGATCGTAGGTGACCCGCAGACCGAAGGTGCTGTTACCCTTGTAATCGCTCGATAGTCCAAGCCCGAAGCCGAGGTAGCCCGGACCCCAGGACTTCTCGAGCGCGTTGACGACGAGCAGGTCGCTGCCGTCCTGCCCGGACTGGAAGCGGTAGCTGATGCGCTCGAAATCGTTGCGACCGTAGACCTTCTGAATATCCTCGTCCAGCCGGGCGCGGTCCAGGGGCCGGCCCTGCTGGTTCGCTATCAGGCGATCGAAGACCTCCGGATTGACCCGCACCAGGCCCTCGATCCGGACCTTGCCGACGCGCTCGGCCGGATGCCCAGGGCCGAAGCGCGCCTGCTGCCAGGCGGCGTACTCGGCCTCGCTGACGCTGTAGCGGGCGAGTTGGGCCTTCATCTTGTTGGCGGCGGTCACGCCGGTCGCGATGGCCTCCTTGGCGCGGTTGAAGTCGCTGGAGGTAATGTCGCCTAGGTCGGGTTCGATCAGCACGTCGCGCCCCCGGTCGATCTGCTTGAGCGAGACCTCGACGTTCTGCTGGGTCAGGATCGCGATCATCTGGCCGGTGACGCCGACGATGCTGCCGAGCTCCTCGCGGGGCAGATAGCCCGACCCCAGGTTGACCGCGATGATCACGTCCACCCCCATGGCGCGGGCGACGTCGATGGGCAGATTACGGACCAGGCCGCCGTCCACATAGAGGTGCCCATCCCACTGCATGGGCGCGAACAGGGTCGGCACCGACATACTGGCGCGCATGGCGACCGGTAGCGGCCCATGGTCGAAGACGTGCATCTCCCCGTTTTCCAGATTGGTGGCGACCGCCCGAAAGGGGATCGGCAAGGCGTCAAAGTTCTGTACAGTCTCCGACCCCTTAACTAAGTCATTGAAAAAAAGCTGGACCTGTTGGCCCGCCATGGCCCCCGGGGGTAGCTTCAACTTACCGTTGTGTACGCCGACTGAGAAATCCCACAGCGGGTTGGCAGTCGCCTCCTTGCGTCGGGCCGGCCAGTCCTTGCGCGGCGGGGCGTCGTTGAAGAGGGTGTCCCAGTTCACCTGGGTGACCCGCCGCTCCAGCTCCTGCGGCGACAAGCCGGCGGCGTAGCTGCCGCCCACCAGTGAGCCCATACTGGTGCCCACCACCACGTCGACCGGGATATGCATCTCCTCCAAGACCTTGAGCACCCCGATATGGGCCGAGCCCCGCGCCCCGCCCCCGCTCAACACCAGGCCGATGCGCGGGCGGTGCCCCCAACTGCCGTCGCCGGCCGCCGCGCGCGCGGGCGCGGCGAGGTACAGGGCAGCGAGCGCGATGGCAAGCAGGGCAAGCAGGTTCCGTCTCATGGGCGTCTCGTCTGAATGGGCTGATGGTAGCCGGCGGCGTGGCGGCCGTGCGGGGCGCTCAAGGTAACAGATACCCGTGACCGGGAAAAAACTGAAAGCGGGTGCCGAGGGCCATCACGTTCGCCTGCCGCCGCGTGGCTCAGGGGCCGGCCGGCCGGGATTCCAGGCGGGCGGCCCGATCGCTTAGACTTGGCCGGGACGCCTGAATCCAACCCGAATTGTAACTACTCAGGTCCCGCGGACCGGCCTCGCCGATTTTGCTTGAACACGCGGCGCGGAAGCGGATAATCGCGACCATGGAACCCCTGTCCGACCTGACGCGCCTGAGCGCTGCCGACAAAGACGCCCTGATCGGGGAGTT
>NZ_CAJAXH010000233.1 GCF_903946935.1 uncultured Thiodictyon sp. | reverse complement strand
TTCACCCTGCTGGCCAGTGTCATCGACACCTGCCGGCAACGCGGCCACTCGCCGTGGGACTACCTGGTCGCCGCGATCACCGAGCGGCGCGCCGGACTGCCCCTGCCCCCGCTGCCGGTGGCGGGGGTCTGAACGATTACGCTCACCCAACTCGAGAATCTCAGAAACGATACGCCGGGCATGGACCGCAGAATCACGGGCGATATAGCGGGCAATCGCGTCGATATCGTCGAGCGCCTCCAGCGCCCAGATCAGTTGGCCAGCCATGTTGCCAGACGCGCCTTCGCTTCATCGGTCGTGAATGAGCGACCTTCCTCAATGTCTTTGCGACCTTTCCTGATCTTCTCCAGCACATAAAGGTGGTATTGGATGTCCTCCAAGGTGCAATTATCGGGCAGCTGCCGCAGCACTGTTTCGGCTTGTTGTTTAGCGGTTTGCATTGTTTGGCCTCGTGAGTATCTCATTTCGTTCCGACGCGCTGCGTCGGAATGCAGTCTTGGCCGCTCCAGCGGCCCGATTGGCCACGCGACGCTGGAGCGTCGAAACTTGCTCCCAGGCTGGAGCGTAGGAGCCAGACCGCATGGCGAAACCCAACTCTGCGTTCCAGCATCGACGAATGTCGTTAGGGTTCGTTCCCCACCCCAAATTACGCGCTGCGTAGAGTCCTCAGGATGAATGCAACTCTTCGCGAAGCACCTTGCGCAAAATAGCCACGGTTAGCGGCGTATCCTCCCGACTGCGGACATCAGTACGAACCGCGGCCTCGCGCAAGATGTCGTTAATGAGTTCATGGTAACCCGTGCCGGCCGCCTCGGCCTGAGTGCGGAAATGCTCGACAATATCGTCGTCCAGCATCAAGGTGATCCGCGTCTTGCCAGGAGACTGGATCACTGCACCGCGTTTACCGCCACTGAAATCGTATTCGTCACGCATGATATTGCTCCGCTTCAACGCGGCTTGCCTTACGAGCGGAGACGATGCGCGTCCGCTCGGCGCGTGGGGTGTGAATCACCACCAATACCCGACCGAGCCCATCCATGCCCAGGGTCAGGAACCGTTGCTCACCGGAGACATCCGGGTCTTCGATCGTGATTGCCGCTGGGTCGCGCAAGACCTGTTCGGCGTGTGCGAAACTCACTCCGTGCTTACGCAGATTGGAGCGGGCCTTGGCTGGATCGAATTCGATTGTCACTACCGTCCTCCAGGAACGCAGCGGGTTCAACTACCGGACAGGATTTCCAGCGGCCCGGCCGTAACATCAAACCAGCCAGAGTAGGTTGGAGGTGAGCATGGCGAACCACAACTCTGCGCTCCAGCAGCGACGAATGTTGTTGGGGTTTGTTCCTCACCCCAACCTACGCTCGAGAATCTCAGAAACGATACGCCCGGCATGGACCGTAGAACCGCGGGCGATATAGCGGGCAATCGCCTCGATATCGTCGAGCACCTCCAGCGTCCAGATCAGTTGGCCAGCCATGCTGTCAGACGCTCTTTCGCCTCCTCAGTCGTGAATGAGCGACCTTCCTCAATGTCTTGCCGGCCTTTCCGAATCTTCTCCAGCACGTAGAGGTGGTACTGGATATCCTCCAAAGTACAGTTATCGGGCAGGTGCCGCAGCACCGTTTCGGCTTGTTGTTTAGCGGTTGGCATTACTTGGTATCTCATCTCGTCATCTCGTTCCCACGCTCTGCGTGGAAATGCAGTCTTGGCCGCTCCAGCGGCCCGATTGACCACGCGACGCCAGAGCGTCGGAACTTGCTTCAACGCTGGAGCGTTGGAGCCAGACGCAAGGGACGGAGCATGTGACCATTCATTGCAAACCGCGACCCAGGATCAATCGCACGACCGCCTCCCGAACCTCAGCAAGGACATGAGACTGAAGCTCTCCGGCAATCGTTGAAAAAAGGGTTTCACTGGCCGTAAAGAGCTTTCCGGGACGCACGTAGCTCTGGCGCTGTAACCCGCCACTGACGAAATCCCCTTGGCCTAACGTAATCGCGCGAACGTCGGCGAAGGCGTTACTCGTTATCTGGCAGGCGATCCAGTCGCCCCGACCAACGTCGGCGAGCAACAGTGCGGGCCGGAACTTGTTTCGCGTCAGGTCCGAAAAGGGAAACGGCAAGACTACGACTTGCCAGGCTGCAAATGCGCCCATGCCTGATCCTCCTCCGGTTTCAGCCAATCTTCGGCCAAGGCAGCCTCTGCCAGCAGGGCCGACTCGTTCGCTTCACCGTCCAGCAATGTGAGCAGAGCCCGGCCGGCCGGGAGGCGGATACACGGCTCCAGTGTGTGCACTTGGCCGCTTGCGTCGATTTCGACTTCAATGGTTTGCAACATGATTTCAGTCTCACAATGAGCAGATGAGGTTCACGCCAATAGCCCGGGCTGTTGGGAGCAAAAACTCTTGAGCTCGACGCTTTCGATCATGGTGTGTCTCCAGTGGCCCCGGCATCCCGATCTTCACGCAGATAGACGACGAATGCTGACTCCGGGAGGCCAAACGCGCAGAGAAGACGCTTGATGTTGTCCCGGATCTGGTTAGCCGAAAGGTTGGTCTCGGCAAGCACGCCCCGACCGTAGTCCCGCGCGATGCGCAGATCCTCGGCCTGCCTGGAAAAATGCTTATTGCCTTTGGAACTGACGAAATCCGGGTTGGTCGGCAAGGCATTGAAGACAGCCGGCTGCAAGGATGCGAGATGTCGACATAGGGTCTCGTAGACCTGGGACCAGGTGTTAGTACCGTCGAAGGGTACGCTACTCAGGGTAAAGATCGCGGGCCGCTTGTAGCGGAAATCCTCAGCCAGACCATGGGGCACGCGCCGGTCGAGTGCGCGAATCAGGCGCTCGCGCCGCTCCCGCTCATCTTCCGACGCGGGGGCGCTCGGTGCCTCGAAGGTCGGGACCTGGGTATAATCTTGGACCAGATTCGACAGCCGGCCCGAGACCTCACGGAATTCCCCCACGGTCTTGTTGAACGCCTTCTTGAAGGCCAGACCTTTCTCGAGTGCGTCGTTTTCGTTGTGGTCGATGTTCAGCCAGATGTCGTCCGAGAGGGCGAGCAGGTCCTCGCCGACGGTTTCCAGATTGGTCAGGATGCTTTGGATTCGTTCGCGCATGGGTCTTGGGTCCGAAGGTGCTTGAGATGAAACTGGCGGTCTCACCGGAGGATTAACAGGTCGCAAGGCTTGATATTGCGCTCAAGGTCTTTCTCCACCCTCTCGTAGGTGGCGGCATCGGTCTTGAAGGATGCCGAACAACGCTTTGCCGCAGTAGGCCCCTCAAATACGTCCAGACCGTGCCCCAGATCCCAAACGTAGTGCCCAAACCGAACAAACCGATCACGCGCATCGGTTCGGAATACGGAATCCGGAATCATGTGCACCTTCAACCGTTTGATACTCTTCTTCTGCAATCGCTGCAATACGGCGGATAACTCCGATTCGATATCGACGAGGCTCTTAGCCTTGAGTTTGGGAGTCCAGGCAGAGAACAAACTCACGTAGCGGACTCCAATGGCGTCATCATCTAACAGCCGCAAGAACCGCTCGAGTCCAGAAAGCCACTGCCGCGGGCACCTGAAGTGCTGTTCGACTGCATATCGATCGACGATCGATATGTTCTTTAAGGGCGCGTAAGCGAGAGGGCGAAACCGAAGATTCCAAATCGCTTGGTAGGATTCGCCGACCTCGATATGGCCCACCGACGTCTCGATTGCGTGTTTGAAGACCCTGGCATGATTTGCCGCAATCAACCGGCAGATTGCGAGACTATGGGCTCCACTCTCAGCCAGGGCAATCTCGTCCTGACCTTCGGTCAACCCGAACTCCGCTTCGGCCCGAGTGTCATCGACAAGGGCTGCAGACGCAACAGCGCAGATATCGGACACTGCGCCGGACGTGACCGACCCGCCCCAATCGTTGGGACATGGAACCGGTGGCGAACGCTTCAGCATCGCCTGCCACAGCAGCTTCAAATTCTGCGGCAACCGTTCCACCGCCCGAGCCAGATTCGAGCTCTCGAACTGCTCGCCATCATGCACGAGAAGCCCGATACGCTCCCAAACCTCCAAGAGATCGTAATGGCAGCTTCGAGCAATCGCCGGGGTCCATGAGGGATCGGGAATCAAGCTGTCGGCATCGATGACGAATGGCACCAACATGATCAGCGCCCCGCGAACTTTTCGCGGTAGGATTCTTCGAAGAATCCGCCCGGCCACTCATCAATGAAATCGCCGTCCTCGTCGATCTCGATGCGGCGTATCCGTGGCCTGCTATCGGTAGACTCGACAAAATGCACCGCGATGTCCTCCGGCGTCACTGCCGGGATTCCTTCAGGCAAGACGCCCTTTGCCGTCTCCCTGATCCGGCGCAGGCAGCGCAGCATCAGATGCTCGCTGTGAGTCTCGATCAAGAACAGGACGTTCGGATTGGCCTTGGCCTGAGTGATGAACAGGTCCGCCAGTACGACCTGGAACGCCGGGTGGATGTTCGACTCGGGTTCCTCGATTGCTACAACCCCTTCCTTGTGATGCAGGGCCGCGACAATGACCGGTAAGGCTTGGGAGATGCCAACCCCCAAGTCACTCGGGGCCAGCAGTGTATCCGTCTGTAGATTGCGGATCTGCAGGCGCGTGCGTTCTAGCAGCCCGGTCACGTCTACCCGCAGCCTCTCCCACTCGGGCGTCGATGGCGGATACTCCTTCTTGAGTACCGACATGATGGCGCTGTCGGACGCAACCTCCCGGTAAACGGGCACTTCGATCCGGTAGCCGGTATGGAGTCGGCCTTCTCCGAGCCAGTCATTGGCCTGTTTCAGCGTGGTCGACGAACTGAAAACCAGGTGATCCCACGCGGCCAAGCCGTTGGCCCAACGGTTCGCTCCAGGCGAGTGCATAGGGGTATACTGCCGTGTCGGCACTTCCCTGAACGCACTCACGTACACCGACTGCCGGAGCGCCTCCATCAAACGCTCTCCCGGACCGGTGATCAAGGTCGTCAGCACATCGCAGAGATACTCCTGTGCGAAGTACGTGAACTCCCACCGGTACGGTGGATCGTCGATCACGTCATCCTCCGCGAAAGCGTTAACTTGCAAGCGCTTGCCCCAGACAGGCAAAGCACCCAGTGTTGCGGCGCTAGGGGCGACCAGGGGTAGTGGCCCCGGAGCAGTCCCGCCATACTCCTCTGGGTGGAAGTCGCTGGGGATTCGCTGGGCCATGTCGGAGTTGCCAACGAACTCAGTCTCGCAGATATGCTGCCCGACCGGGATCATGTCCGCCTGAACCAGCGACCGAAAGAGCAAGATGAGCCATCCTTCGCACTCGAAAATGACGTCCCGCCGGGTCGCTTGAGGCGCCGAGTCTGCCGATATTCCGTTTGCATTGGACTGGGCGCGAGATTTGCTCTCGCGTACGTCGCGAACTGTTCGGCTGCCGAACGGCGGCACACCACCGTTAAGCCAGCGGATTGAGACTTCTCTGGTTGCGCAGTCGAATCCGAGATCAGCATAGGTCTCGGAACCGCTGCCGGTTGCATAGCGACGGACATAAGGCAGTTGCTCGGCCTCGGACCAAGCAATCTCGAATTCGACCCAAATCGCTTTCTCTTTGAGGGCTTGGGCGATCTCAGATGTTCCGAGCGTTGGCGCATCTTTTTGATGCACGGTGCTGTCGATATAGTTCTCGCGGATTACCTCTGTGTAGTCCGGCAATCCAATTAGAGACAGGTCCAACTCGAAGCGCATGCGAATCGCACGATATCGATAATCGTGCTCATGCACCAGGTTCTTGAAGCCGCCGAGGTCCACTACGTCGCCGCCGAGTTCAGTGCGCCCCGCATCGCAGTTATTCCGCTCCAGCACCTCCCGCGCATACATCAACGCCTGCACGATGGTGCTCTTGCCGGCATTGTTCGGCCCGAACAGCAGCGTCAGCGGCGCAAACTCGATCCGCACGGGCTCGCGGATGCCTTTGAAGTTTTCGAGGGTGAGTGCCTTGATGATCATGGGTCTGTGCTTCGTGTTCGTAGAGCGACAAATGGGATTGAGTGATTTCTAGATCTGCTTCGGCGTCATCTGAACAAAGAGAATTGATATGGAGCTCGTCTTGTTCAGTATCACTACGCCGACAGCAACACTATGGAAAACTTGTGCTTTTAAGGCCATCGCAGTAGCGCATTAAAATATATGACAACACGTGGCGATGGTTACGGAGAAAATTGGAGTCCAGCATAATTCTTCCCTTTTCATCAACGGTCGACGAGGGGTTGGCATCAATGTATTGTCCTATTTCGTCTTTCTTGTTGCAGCTATCAATGACGCCCCCATTATGAATAACGCAATTCCTTATTGCGACAAGCTCGAGCAAGGTGTCGAGTGACGGGATTTGCCGCTTGCGTAACCTTGCGTGCTCTTTAAGATAGCAGGCCGCGCGTTCAATTACAGATCCGTTCCGGTCATTGAACGGGGGAAGATTGGCGCCGAGACTGTGAACAAGCCTCGTAAGGCGGACGAAGCTTGTTTCAGTCAGGCTTATCATCGCGGAAAGAAGCGCATAGCGAAATATTCGAGGCACATCTTCAGAAGCTTGCTGGAGATCCCTGTTGAAAAAACCTAGAATGAAACCGTATCCTTCGGTTTCTGGCGCAAACTTGGCAAGCTCACTTTCAGTGGTTTCTTTTTGCCTTTGTTGCTCTTCGGTAATGGCTTGCTCGGTCAGGTCTATAATTCGCAACAGACCATCGAATTCGTAGCGGATGCTGGATTGCACTAAGAGGCTGTCTAAGAACCATTTTGAGATAGAGGCTTACTTAACGGCTAATAAATACGGCGTTTGATTATTGCAGATCTGCCGAAGAAGCAAGCGTCCGGATGCAATATAAACCTGTGTTTCGCTTGAAGTCGGTTTG
>NZ_CAJAXH010000232.1 GCF_903946935.1 uncultured Thiodictyon sp. | reverse complement strand
GCGGCAGCAGCAAGTCAGTCTCGCGGTCCATCGGATGGAAGCGGCGCATCGGCAGTCGTACTCCGGACATCGGGGTTGATCCGGACAGTGTACAGGAACGTCACCCGCGACGGAGCCCCGAAGTCCGACAGGCTGCTAGGCCCACAGCTCGGCCACCTGGATGCGCAGTTCAGGCAACAGCACCGGGGCGATGAACTGCTCCCGGTCCGGCAGCAGGACCTGGCGATAGCCGCCCGGTCCCGGGTCCCGGTGCAGTTCGATCCGGCGCCGCTTGAGGTCGATGAGCCAGGTCTCAGGAACCCCATGTGCGGCATAGAGCGGGAGCTTGGTATTGCGGTCATACCGCAACCAGGTGTCCGCAATCTCAACGACCAGCAGGGTATCGGCCGGGGTGGGGTTGGTGCCTTCGTAGAAGTCGTCGCGTGGACGCAGCAACATCAGGTCCGGCGCGGGCTCCGAGTGCTCCGGCAGCGTCAAGGGGTCCTGGACGGCGACGATGGCGAGATCCTGGGCGCGGCGCGAAAAGAGTTGGTTGAGGCGCTTGTTCTTACCGGCGTGACCGGCATTGATGGGCGGCATGGCGCGCAGTTCGCCCTCGATCAGCTCGACGTGGTCGTCCTCGGCGAAGATGCCGGCCTCGATCATGCGGTGATAGGCAGCGACCGTCAGGCGGTAGGCGGCCGGTTCGGTGGGATGCGCACGGTGTGGTTGGATGGCGTTCATCGGCGTTGGTCTGCCCAGGGGAATTTTGAAGCCCGGCTCAGAGTACTTCACTTCAGGGTTGAGCGTCATCCGCTCGGCTGTCGACATGGGGAGCCGCGGAGGGATGGGGCAGGGCATCAACCCGCGTTCTCCAGGGTTGGGGTTCAACCGTCAATGGACTAACGAGTGTCATTGCCTGGAGCGGCCGGGGTATGCAGGGCTAGCCGGTCGCCAACTGCCGCAGGGCCTTGGTCGCAGCATCGCGGACTCGGTGTTCGGGGTCGTTGAGCGCCCCACTTTACGCTTCATGGCGTTCCAGTCCAGGGCAAAGGCGTGCTCGTAGTGGTAACGGCCATGGCGCCCGCACCACCCCGCAAGATGAACGTGGCGGGCGCCTTGGCCGTTCCCCCACCCCGCCCTCCCCCAGTAGGGGAGGGAGAATTGGACCGCGCTCCCGGCGCGACTTTCGCGGCAATCCTTGCGGTGACTGGGGCCGCGCACTCATGCTTCAGGGCCGACGGCTCGCACCGCACCGGCCCAGGCGCTCCCGCACGGCGGCGCCGAGCGAAACCGGCCGCCGTCCACAATCCGCCACGTTATCAGTCAGCACATCCCAACGTCATGACCAACCGCCAACCACTGCCCCCAGCGCTCTATGCCGCATTCGATGTCTTCCCCTCCGCCAAGGGCGCGGCGGTACACATCGACCGCTTTGCCCGACGGCTGTTCGAGCGGGCCGGGGGCGGGCTGCTCTATGTGCTGGGGAACGAGGCACTGCCGGCCGGCCAGCGCGAGGGCGCGGTGGAGATCCTGCGCTATCGCGACGGCCCGGCCAATCTGCTGGAGCGCGCGCTGGGCTTCGGGTACACCCTCGACCGGCTGCTCGCCCGACGCGGCGGCGCCCTGCGACTGGCCCAGTTCCGCGATCCCTGGGGTGGGGTCCCGCTGTTGCAGGGGGTCGGGCCGGACTGCCGGACGGTCTATGAGGTGAACGGCCTGCCCTCCATCGAGCTGCCCTTCGCATTTCCGGATATCGGCCCGGCCACCCTGGCTAAACTGCGCACGGCGGAGCGCTGGTGCCTGGAGCGGGCCGACTGCATCGTCACCCCGTCCCAGACCATCGCCCGCAACCTGGTGGCCATGGGCGCGGACCCGCAGCGCCTGCGGGTGATCCCCAACGGGGCCGAGGTGCCCACCGACCCACCCCCACCGCCGCCGGCACCCTGGCCCTACCTGCTCTATTTCGGCGCCGTGCAGCCCTGGCAGGGACTCCCGACCCTGCTGCGCGCCTTCGCCCGACTGGCCGATTTCAGGGACCTGCGGCTGGTCATCTGCGCCGCGGTCCACCCGCGGCGGGTCAAGCCCTATCGGCGGCTCGCCGAGCACTTGGGTATCGCCCCCCGGGTCCATTGGGAGTTTCAGCTCGACCAGGCGGCACTCGACCCCTGGCGGCGTCACGCGACCCTGGCGGTCGCACCGCTCACCGAGTGCAGCCGTAACCTGGAACAGGGATGCGCACCGCTCAAGATACTGGAGTCGATGGCGTCGGGGGTGCCGGTGGTGGCCTCGGACCTGCCCGTCGTGCGTGAGATCATGACCGACGGCCGGCACGGCCGGCTGGTCCCGCCGGAGCGCCCGGCCGAATTGGCGCGGGCGCTGCGCGTCCTGCTTGAGTATCCTCCACTACGCGCACAGATGGGCGAGGAGTCTCGCCGGGCGATTGTCGATCGGCTCTCCTGGGACTGCGCCTTGGCGCGGCTCGACGCGGTATATTCGGGGCTGGGACTGGATTGAACCTTTTTCGTGGGGGACCAGGGCATGCGACTGATCGAGACCTACCGCGCCTACCGGGCACTGACCCCGGAGCAGCGACGGCTGTTGAAAGAGAAGCAGGTTGCGGGCGAGTACACCCCGGCCCAGTGGCTCGGGCTGCTCGCCGGCTTGGCGGCCTACGACCGGCAGGCCGACGCGGTGCGCACCTGGGCCACTACGGCCATGATCGTGACCCCCATGCTGGTCTTCTTCGGCGCACTGTTCGGCAGTATTGCACTGGGCTACGAGTCGCTGGCCATCCCGGTGGCGCTCGGCTTGGCGTTGCTAACGGCCGCGCCGCTGGTCGCGATCTTTCTCGCCACGCGCGCCACTGACTTGGCCGATCGACTGGGTGCCGTAGCGATCCCCTTGGTGAGCCTGATCGGCGAGGACCTGCGGCCACACGCCAAGGTCCAGTTGGCACTGGACCTGCGCGGCGGGGCGACCAAGCCCAAGTTGACCGCCACCCCGCCGGCCCGTAACGAAGACGGCCGCTCGATCCGCGAGCGGGTCTTCCGCGACCCCTGGATGAACGGGGCGGCCGTGCTACGGGACGGGGCGAGGCTGCGTTGGCGCATCGACGACGAGGTCCACGAGCTGCGCGTCTCGCACAGCAACGCCCGGGGCAAGACCAAGACCAAGACCAAGTTTCGGGTCGACACCCGGGTGCTGGCCGCACTGGACCTGCCGGCGGCCGGCTACCGGCTGCGCCCCAACCCGGCCGACCCGACGACCCGGGCGCCGGCGCTGGAAAAATGGATCAAGCTGCGGGCGCGGGTGCGCACCCGCCAAAAGGGGACACAGCCGCGGTCTGCCTCATTGAGCGCGGTACTCAAGACCATCGCCGGGCTCTACGCCCGCGCCGAGCCCATCCGGACCAAGGAGCCCAGCCATGTCTAATTGCACCGTCAGACGGGGCTTTCTCACCCTGAGTGCGTGCGGGGAGCCGGCCGCCGGGGTGTGCCGGACCTGCGGGCGCCCCGCCTGTGCCGAGCATCTGGTCCGTGACCTGACCGGGGGCGTCTGTACGGAATGCGGCGCGACCCAACACGCGACGGACGAGCCGACCGACACAGAAGACTGGGGGACCGACTCCTGGCGCTATGGCTACCGGGATCGCTTTTACCAGGACAGCGGCTATCGGCCGCCATCCGCCGACGGACCCCGGACCGGCGCACTGGCGACCGGCGCACTGGCGGCCGGCGGCACCTTTGACGACCGCGATCGTGAGTCATTCGACCCGCCGACCGTCGACGCCGGTGGCCTGCTGGAAGAGGACACCGGCCCCAGCCTGTTCGATAGCTGACCCGATGGACGGCACCGCCGCGGGGGACGGGGACGCGATCGGCACCTGGCGTGTCGCCTGGCTGACGGAGAGCTATCCGCCCGACGGCGGCGGCATGGCCCAGTCGTGCGACCGCATCGTGCGGGGGCTGCGTGCCGCCGGGGTGGAACTGGACCTGCTGCACTGCTCCGGGCGGCTGCACCGCTGGGAGGAGCAACGCCAAGTGGGGGGCCGCTATCTCGCCTGCCCGGTGGACGGCGACCCGGCCCACACGCTCAACCGCTTATGGGCACGCCTGGAACGGGAGGCGGGGCGCTACACCCATTTGGTCGCCTTCGGCGGTGCCTTACCCCTACTGGCCGCGCCGGTCTATGCCGCCTGGATGGATCGTCCGCTGATCGCCCTGCTGCGCGGCAACGACCTGGATGCCGCCCTGTTCCAGCCGGCGCGCGCCCAGGTCCTGGCGCGGGCGCTCACCGCCGCGACACTGGTGGGCTGTGTCAGCCGCGGCCAGGTGCGCAAGACCCAGGCGCTGCACCCGGGGCTCGACGCCCGCTGGATACCCAACGGGATCGCGCTGCGCGACTGGGCCCTGCACCCATTCGACCGCGAGCGGGCGCAGTTGTGGCGCTCCACGGTCTTCCCGCCGGAACGCCTGGTCATCGGTTTTTTTGGCCACCTCAAGGCCAAGAAGGGCGTACTCCTGCTGCTGGAGGCGCTACGCGGCAGCCGGCAACGGGAGCGCTTTCACTGCCTGCTGGTCGGTGAGCTGGCGCCCGAGGCGGCGGACTGGATCGAGCGCGAGTACCCTGACTTGAGCCTTACGGTGCTGCCCTTCCTCGACCGCTATGACCTGCTGCCGCTCTATGCCGCCTGCGACTATGTGGCACTGCCGTCCTTCTATGACGGCATGCCCAATGTCATGCTCGAGGCGCTCGGCCTGGGTCTGCCGCTGATCGCCGCGCGGGCCGGGGGCATGGCGGACCTGCTGGAGGACGGCCGCCATGGCCTATTGTTCGACCCAGGCGATCTGCACGGCGCCCGTGACGCGCTGACCAGGGCGGGGGCCGCCACCGCGGCAGGCCGCCAGCGGATGGGCGAGGCCGGCCGCGCACTGGCCGCCGACCGCCTGGGCGCCGAGCGGGAGACCGCCGCTTACCTGGACCTGTTGGCGGCCGCCGCCAGCAAAGACCGCGGACGGGAGGCCCGCATCCGGTAAGGTCCGCTGCGCGGACCAACACCCTTAAGTCTTACCCCATCCTCTGGAGTGCTTGACCATGAGATCGCATCAGCCACCGACGCGGCCCCGCAGCCATCTGGACATCTTCAACATAGCGCTCGCCGGGCTGCTCTTCTGGACTGGGTTGGCCCTGTCGTCGACCGCAGCGGTGGGGGCACCGACCGGCGAGCGCTTGGAGATCGCCGACGCGGCCGGCAAGCCAGTCCTGGTCTTGACCCGGGACGCGGACCAGGTCGCGGTCGCCGACGGGGCCGGCAACCCGCTGCTCCTGGGCGCGCGCAAGGCCCCCGGCCGCACCGACTACCGCCTGCCCGACGGCACCCCCTTTGCCAGGGCCAAAGGAGACCCCGATGTCTTCAAGCTGACCGCCCCCGACGGCCACCTGCTGCGCAAGGTCAAGCGCGACGAGGACCGGATCAAGATCGCGGACAATGCAGAGAACGCGGGCGCCGCGGTGCTGCGCCGCCGCGGCGCGGACAAATGGGAGCTGGAGATCGACAAGGACGCGGCCGGCAAGGTGAAGGACTACCCGGATGGCGCGGGGACCGGGCTCAAGGTGAAGGACCGCGCGGGCGAGACCCGCTACCGGCTGGCCAACACCGCGCTCACCCCGGTCCCGCTGGTGCTGCTGATTCCGGACCTGCCCGCGGGTGAGGCACGCGCGGTCATGGCCGAGGGCTGGCTGCGCGGCTGGTAGTCGGCGCGGTGGGACCGGACCTCTATTACGCCTTGGGGGGCGGACTCGGACACCTGACCCGGGCGCGCGCGGTCCTGGGCACACTGGGTGTCCAGGCACGGGTGCTGGCACCCGCGCACCCAGAGTCGTGGCTTGGCCTGGACCTGCTGCCGCTCCCGGTGGGGCTCACCGACCGGCCGGGGGACTTGGGCGCCTGGCTCGCCCGGCTGCTGTGGGAGCAGCGCCCGCAGCGGCTCTGGCTGGACAGCTTCCCCTGCGGGCTGTTCGGCGAGCTGTGTGGGATTGCGCTGCCGCCGGGGCTTGCGATCCACTACCTGGCCCGCCTGCTGCGCTGGGACCGCTATGCCCGGCGCATCCAGGGCACACCGCCGCCGTTGGACCGGGTCCACCTGCTGGAGCCACTGAACCCGGACCACACCGACTGGCTCGCGCACCAAGGGGCGGAACCCATCCCACTGCGACTTGAAACACCGGACCTGCCTCCGCCGACACACGCCCTGGCCAGGCTCGCCGCCCTGCCGCCGCCGCGCTGGCTGGTGGTGCATTCGGGTCCGGCCGAGGAGATTCGCGAACTCATCGACTATGCCCGCGACCTGGCCGCGGCCGAGGGCCTGAGTCCTACCCTGGTCCTGATCGCCCCCCACGCCCTGCCCTTCTGCGACCCCGGAATCCTTCGATTAGATGCCAGCCCCGCCCATGCACTCTATCCACTGGCCGAGCGCATCGTCACCGCCTGCGGATTCAACACCATGAGCGAGACCCTCGCCTATCGGCACATCCACCGTTTCATCCCCATGGCGCGGGCGCTGGACGATCAGTATGCCCGTGCGGCGCAGCGGCGGGACGATTAAGCCTAGAAAGAGCAGTTGTCACGCCAAGGCGCCAAGCTCGCCAAGGCTTTTCAGTGCGTTAGCAGCGTTGCGCCAGCCACCTGGAGGGTGATCTGGATCTTGGCTCTACCCGATTGTATTTCTTGGCTAGCTTGGCGCCTTGGCGTGAGCAATTCCCGGATTTAGGTTAAGCGGTTTCCTAGAAAGCTCATACCCAGATCGAATCCTTTCGTGGTGAGCTTGTCGAACCATGAACGGACTCTATGTTAGCCTTTTAGCATGATTTTCCGTTCATCCTTCGACACGCTCAGGATGAACGGAAAATCGGTAACGGCCATGGCCGTTAGCCGCACACGAACTCCAATAAATGAAAGAGGCGATCTCGACTCGTTGATGATGTCGATCAGGCGCGACAGCGCCACCTGCTGCTCGCGCACCATACCGGAGCCGACCTCACGCGGCCCATCGAGCGGCCTGATATAGCCTTCGTTCAGGCTGATCGAGCCCTCGCTGATCTTCTGGAGCCGGTAGTAGTCGAGCTCCACCTCCTCATCGAATTGGTAGGCGGCGGAGCCCTTGCGCTTGGGCAGTTTCAGGGACAGGTAACGCAGATAGGTATAGAGCTTCTCCAGATCGCTATCCTGATAGGGGATGACCTGGCTGAGAAAACTGTACAGGTTGCGAAATGCCTGTGACTTGCCGCGCCACAGTTCGGCTGCCTCCTCTTCGGTGTGCTGCAGCTGCGTAAAGCGCGCGACGGCCTGATCCAGCAGCGTATTCATCGCCTTGTGATCGCCGGGGCTTTGGCGCCGCTTGGGGGCGAAAAACACCTGCGCGAACGCCTCCACCTCGGTCTGAAGATAAATGCCTGAGGCGTCGAGGTCCGCCTTGACCTCATAGAGCTTGTCCGGATCGACCTGCTCACCCATCACCGCGCCCTCGCAATACTGACGGAAGGCCTCCTGAATCTCGTCCGGATCGTTGACAAAGTCCAAAACGAAGGTGTCATCTTTGAGCGGGTGCGTGCGATTGAGCCGCGACAGGGTCTGTACCGCCTGGATACCCGCCAGGCGCGGTGCAGGCGCATGAAGCGGGCCAGCGCCTTGGCCGCCGGCTTGCGCTCGACCTTGGGGTCATCCGCCGCGGCCTTGAGCAGCTTGTAATAGGTCTTGTAGGTCACGTAGCTCTTCAGCACGTCCTCGATAAAGTCTTCCTCAATGGCTTGCCGCATCGTATAGCGGTGGAAGGGCTCACCGTTGCGGCCGAAGATGGCCAACGTCTTGTGCTTGGGCGTGGCGGTGAAGGCAAAAAAGCTGATATTCGGCTGCCGGCCGCGCTTCGCCATCGCCCGAAACAAGGGCTCCAGCTCCACCCCGCCCTCTTCCTGCGCCATCTCCTGCGCCTTGCGGCGCAAGTCCCCGCCACCCAAGACGCCCTTGAGTTCGGTGGCCGTCTCGCCCGACTGCGAACTGTGAGCCTCGTCGATGATCACCGCATAGTTGCGGGTCGGTAGCCAGTTTTTGCCGCCCTCCCCGCGCTCCTCGCTCAGCTTGGCCAACTGCTTCGCGACAAACGGAAACTTCTGCAAGGTGGTGATGATGATCGGCACGCCCGCCGCCAGCGCGTCGGCCAGTTGCCGCGAATTCTCGTCGATCTTGTGTACGACACCCTGACGGTGATCGAATTGGTAGATCGTATTCTGCAACTGCCGGTCGAGCACCACGCGATCGGTGATGACGACCACGCTATCGAACAGCCGCTCATTGCGTGCATTGTGCAGACTGGACAGGCGATGCGCCAACCATGCGATGGTGTTGCTCTTACCACTGCCGGCCGAGTGTTCCGCCAGATAGTTGAACCCCACGCCCTCGTCGGCGACTGCCGCCACCACTTGACGTACGGCCTCGAGTTGGTGATAGCGCGGAAAGATCAGGCCCTCCTTGCGCTCCTTTTTGCCGTCCTCTACCACCTTAGCGTCTTGCCGAAGCACTTGAAGCCGTGACGCAGCGTCGCCAAGGCGCCGTGCGTGTCCAGCCACTTGCACAGCGACTCCAGCACCCGCTCGCCGGTTTGCTCCCCGTGCAATGCCGCCAGCCGCTCCCAGACCTTGGGCTGAGTGGCCTGGATGAATCCCAGCACCTCGGCGGGAAAGACCGCCCGCTCCCGATCGAAGCCCTGGCCGCCGACACGGACATAGCCGGCGCCGAGCAGGACCGATTCAATAGCGGTTTCAAAGGCCGCTTCTGAGGTCGCTTTCATAGCTTACCACCAGCCGCTAACGCATCCGGATTCGGTGCAGGTGAGACAAGACTTGTGTCAGTCAGGCTGAAACAGCCACTCTCTCTGGTACCCGGAAAACTGTCGACCAAGCCCTTCATTTCCTCGTAACGCTGACTGACCTCGGGATTGGCAACCCCTTGAATACCCTCGGCGATCTCGTCTATCGACAGATTGGCCAGCTCGGCGGTCGGTTGGCCGTCGAGCATGATCAGTTCTTCGCCGCTGCGCAAGGATTGGATCAGGAACGGGGAATGGGTGGTGCAGATGAACTGGAGCCGTGGAAAGGTGCGGCGCAAATCCTCGATGACCCGTCGTTGCCAGCGCGGATGCAGGTGCAGATCGAGCTCGTCGATCAGTACCACCCCTTGGGTCTGCTCCAGCACCTTACTGCCAAGCTGCGGATTGAGCTTGCTGGCCTTCTGAGCGATATCACCCACCATCGCCAGCATGCAGCGTTGACCATCACTGAGGTTTGAAAATGGCTGGGTTCCGCCGGAGATCGCCACGACCACCTCGCCCAGATTGGCATCGAAATACAGGTCCTGCGCATCCTCGATGCAGCTGACCATGGCCTCCTTGACTGCACGAAACACCGGTGTTACGCGGTTCTGCTGCTGATAAGCCATCCACGACTGGCGGGCGATCCAGCGTGTCAGTTGCGTGACCGATAAGCGCGGGTCAACACTGTTCAAATAGCCAGACAGACGCGATTGATCCTCCTTGGCGGCAACCTTCATCGGATCCGACACCAGGAAGGCATCACGGGGTTCCTGCCACAGCCGCCCGGTACCGTAATAGGAGATCAGCGGCAACGGGATGTCCTTGCCTTCACGGATCGCCTGGTCGGCCTCGGTCGCAATGCGCTTGATATCCGTTGCCTCACCGTAAGTGGTACGCCCATTCGGCGTATTCAGTGAGCGCGACCAGTTGATTTCCTGTCCCTGCACCCAGCCATGAGCCTTCACCTCGCAGGGATAGACCCGCTCCCATTGCACGCCGACATGGCGCTCGCCGTCGTCGCCGATTTCCTCATGCTCGAAATCGCCAAGCAGCACCTCGCTGCCGCGGATATGCCGGCTATCCGTCCCCCGCACCCCCAGAAACCAACTGCCGACCGCTACCGACAGTGCATCCAGCGCACTGGTCTTGCCGGTCCCATTGGTGCCGACGATCAGGTTGAATTCCGGGTGGAACATGAATTCACGGGACTCAAAGCCCTTGAAGTTGCAAACGCTCAGGCGGTCGATGCGCATGACGACTCTCCGGCTGGGGTACTCATGGCGGCGATAGGGATCTGGCCGGTGACGGCGGCGGTGATGAGGGCGGCGCGGCGTTCGCGAAGCAGTTCTACGGAAGACTCAAGTGCATTCTTCAGCTTGCTGCTGGTATTGCGTGAGCTTTCAATGCGCGCAACGATTTCGCGTTGTTCTGCCAATGGCGGGATGACTATCCAAGAATTCAGAACGGTATCTTGGCCAATATTTTGCATCGAGTTACTGGCGCCGGTGGCTTCTCGTTCGAGCAGGAAGCGGCCGGGCCTTGACCTGAGAAAAGCCACAAGGAACTCGCGATCCAGCCGTCTTTCCGAAACGTCCAACCGATAGAGTTTGTCGCACAGCAACAGCTTTGCCTCTATTTCACGAACAAAGACAGTGCGACCGAGTAGCTGCGTCGTGTTTGCTCGACTCATTAGAACGTCATGCGGCTGAATTCTGTAGGCCAGTACGGGCTCCAAATCGTCAGGCAGTCGCTTATTTTCGGAGGGATCAAAGTCCCATGAGTTCACTGCGCCAACTTTTAGAACGCCCCACTCAGTCTGATCCGCGGGACTGTTGTCGCACTGTGGCGACCAGCCTTGCTCCAGTCCGTTGAGATGAAACTTCAGGCGCTCAACGCACCAATGGCAGGGAATATTCCCCAGCCAGGCCTGACCTGACTGCTTCATCGCCACATCCGGGTTTAGGCCACGGGTGACGAGTCGACTGACAAGGGCCTCTCGCTTTGCGTCCAGCAGCGCGAGCATACGCTCCTTCTCGGCAATCAAGCTGTCGATGCGGGCGGTTTCGCGATCAAGGAATGCAGCAATCTCCACTTGTTCACACAGGGGCGGAAAGGCTGCGTCAATATTTAGATACGCTTCAGCATCCAGATTCTGAATTCCAGTGGTTTGCTTGATTGCGGGAAAATTAAGTCGAACGGAATATAGGGAAGCGTGAACGTAGGCCCAGTATTTTGACGACATCTGCTCGGTAAGCGGCATCCGAGCAACAAAGTTCGAGCAAACCGCCGCAAAATCATGGTCGAAATGAACGACGCAACCCACTAACTGTTTATCGCCACCACCCGATTTTTCAATCAGTAGATCTCCACGCTTACGCACTCGATTGTCACGATATCCTAGGGCAACGGCTCTAGTTGTCGAAGGTTCGGCAATCACCGACTGGCACGCGCGATCAAAATCCGCAACACGAACGCATTTAATGTCATTTAAACCATCGGGATCATCGCCCCAAACTCCGTTATACACGCCGCCTAATGACCATTTTAGTCGTTTTATGACCCAGTGGGCCGGAGGCTTTGCACACCGTACTCTACTTGAGGCTTCTGGCTCAAAGACCGGCAACGTAGTCACTCGGTTACCTCGCGAAGTATAGCCATGATCCGCTGCTCGACCTCGGCGAGTTCCGCGTCAATCTCTTTCAACGGACGCGGCTCCTTGTACTGGAAGAACACGCGATTGAAGTTGATCTCATACCCCACCTTGCCGATACCGCCGTCCTGCTCGTCCAGGGTTTCGCGGTCGATCCAGGCGTCGGCGACATAAGGCCGCACCTCGCGCAGGAAATAGCTGAGGATATCCTCTTTGAGCGGTATGTTCTCCGAATCCTTGAGCGCCGGGTCAGGCTCATATTCGACTTGCTTGCCCTTGCCAGCCGCATGCAGGCCAAGCAAGACATAGAGATCGGCCGAGTCAAGCGTAGCCGGCAGTGTCTGGTCGGGAAACACTGCGGCGCGATCCAGCGGTGAGACCTTATGGTGTTTGGCTATGACGGGCACGGCCTCAGGGTCCACCATGGTGAAGCAGTCGCGAAATTGCTTCCTCCGGCCCGTGCCCTTGGCGCCGGGCGACCAGCCTTCCACGTCGTCAGGCAGGGCCTTGAAGGTCTTTTGCACCGTTTCCCACACGAGATTCCAGTCGAGCAGCGGCTCAAGGCCCACGGCATCCTCGACGAGGTCCATTGCATCGAATAGCTCAGGGTAGGTGTTGAGGAAGCGCTCCCTGGCGTCAGACGTGAGTTGGAAGCGCAGGCGTAGCGGCCGGAGAACGGCGATGCGGCGATAGCCGAAGTCGGCGTTGTCGAAGACGCGGCTGGTCACTCGCGTTTCCCAACGCTGACCCTCCGGCGCCAGCTCGGCCGGCGGCCCTTCGGCGAACGCCAAAGGCTTGCCATCCTTATCCAGCCTCACCCATTGCTTGACCTCCCCGTCGCACCGCCCATACTCCCGGATCAATGCATCGATCGCCGAATGATCGAGATAGCGGCGTTTGTTCCCCAAGCTGCGCTTCATCGGGGTCCAGCGTTCGCGGGCGTCGATGAGTTGGATTTTGCCCTTGCGGTGTTCGCCCTTGCGGTTGGTGACGATCCAGATGAATGTGCCGATGCCGGTGTTGTAGAACATCTGCTCGGGGAGCGCGACGATGGCCTCCAACTGGTCGCGCTCGATGACCTTCTTTTCCGCCTTCCAGTCCACACCAAAGGGCGGATTGGCCAGTAGATAGTCGAAGCGGGTACCGGGGAAGGGATCGTCCAGCAGCGTGTTGCCGAATTCGACCCGGCTGTCCCGGTGGCCTTTGATCAGCAGGTCGGAGGCCGCCACGGCATAGGAACGCGGGTTGTAGTCCTGGCCGAAGACCTTGACGATGCCCTGTTCATTGTGGGCGCGTATCCAGTTCTGCGCCTCGGCCAACATGCCGCCGGTACCGCAGGCCGGGTCACAGATGGTGACGATCACGCCCGCTTGGGTGAGCACCGCGGTATCGGGTTCCAGCGGCAGGTTGACCATGAGCCGGATGACCTCGCGCGGGGTGAAGTGGTCACTGGCCGTCTCGTTGCCCAGGGCCTTACCTTCGTCGTCCTTGGCCAGGTTATTGAGGATGGCATCGATATTGAGGATATTCTTCGCCCGGAGCTCTGCGTGGCGCGCCAGGACCGCCTCCTTGGTAGGGGCCAGCACGGCATCGAAGCGACGCAGTACGGTGAGCGGCAGCATCACGCGCTCATACTGGGGCGGGCGATAGGGGCCGCGCAGCAGGTCCGCCACCGACCAGATGAAGTTGGCGAGTTGCTGGAAGTTGGCGGGGCTCATGGGCGGGTGCTGGGTGCCATTAATTTATCTGGAGGTCGAAGCTTTACCGTGAAAGTCGCCGCAAGCCAATGTCTTTGAAGTCTTTTTTACCTGAAAACGACGGAGGAACCCAGGAGTGCCCCGTTAGCCTGACAGACTTTCATGCTCCGGGGTGGTAGGTCCCCCTTCCATGGCCGTTAGCCG
>NZ_CAJAXH010000231.1 GCF_903946935.1 uncultured Thiodictyon sp. | reverse complement strand
CGACCTTTGCCAGAAAATCAAAAACTTCATCGACTATTTCAACAAGACAATGGCCAAACCATTCCGCTGGACCTACCAAGGCAAGCCGTTGGCAGCCTAGCTTGACATGGTCCGAGCACTTTCATCCTGCGGTACTAGGGGGCATCCAATTGGCTTGCGCCCGATGAACGAGCACACGTCTTGATCGGCAGAGGTTGGCCGGTCGGATGTTGGCCGGGTGGTCAGCGGGGGGGCTGTGCGTATTGCCCCGGGAAGGGGTCCGCACTCTGCCGCCGCTGGACCTCCTGTGCCGTCCACGGCCAGCGGGCACCGGCCTCATCGAAGAACGCGACCCCGATGACGCCCACGTTGCGCCCTTCGCCCTGGAGTTCGGCGTATGAATTGGCCACTGCACCGAAGCGAAAGGCGGCGACGGTGTCGGCGCTGCGGCGAAAGCCGTCAATCAGGAGGGTGGCGCCGGGATCGAGCAGATAGCCGCGTTTGGCGTATGACCCCGGGCGACCGTCCAGCACGTCGAGTCCATCCACTGTGGCCACCACCTCTACGCGATTGGCGGTAGGGTTGCGGATCTGAATGACATAGCGCTGCCCGCGCTCGCCGATCACATAGGTCCGACCGGCCCGGTACGCGCTGGGTAAGGGGCGACCGCGCTCATCGAGCAGGCGCACGGCGAGCCGACTCACGTTGACTGGAAAGGCATTGGCTGAGTCGTCCGGTCGCGGGCCTTGCCCGATCATGGCGTCGATACCCGCCCGGTCATTGTAGTAAAGGGACAGGACCGCAAAGGGACGGCCGGGCGTTTGGCGCCTGAAGTTGCCTTGGCTGACCCGGCTGTTCCGGTCCTCGCCCCAGACGGTGCCGAGCCCCGGACGATGCGCCTTGGCCGGCGCCGCTTCGCGTTGGTAGGTGCGGTCGGCGCCGGCAGCACCCCGGGCGGCGCCGGACCCGAGGGTCGGTGCGCTCTCGCTTGGCGGGGCGGTGCGTTGCGTCGCTTCTCCGCCACATCCAGCCACCAGCAAGGTCAACAGACAGAGCAACAGTCTCATTTGCGTCATGGATGATTCCAGTTCAGTGAACCGCGGACGGTCTTGATCGGGGGCTCGGCGAGCGCCAGCCGCTCAGGTCCCCCGGTCGGCGTGACGGCCGACCCGCAGCGGACCATGAACTATGATCAAGCCCGCGGCCGCCCCGTGCAACCGGCGCGACCCAGCGGCGGCTGGCCCGCCGGTGGGGCGACCCAGGAGCAAGCTCGCCAGCGCTGGTGTTGGTGGTGGTCCCTCGCCCCCAACCTAGGGCACTGACACCTGTCCGATCATCGCCCCGAGTGTCGGTCCTCAGACCGCCCCAAACCGCCCGACAGGCGCCACCTGCAACGATGATCGACCCGGCTCCGCCCCGCGCCTGAGAGCCAGTCCGCTCAGGGCCAGTCAATCAGATCAAAGACTGCAACATGCTCATTGATATTCCGACCATGGTGGTATTAAACATTGCCGCGAGCGCCACCTCTTGATCGAAGGCCGGAAATATTTTTACTTGCTGGCGTAGTGACGTCGGCGCTTATTGTTGATCAGCCGCGTCGCGCGTATAGACCCGCAGGATCCGAAACGGCGGTCGCGCCCCCTCGACCCCGCCATTGAGCGCGGGCGCAAGGTGGAGCTGGTTCACGGCGATATAGAGCCACCCCGGCTCACCAAAGGCCAAGGAGTCTGGCCACAGCAGCCGGTCATCCTCGACCAGGGTCTCCAATTGGCCATCGGGGTGCAGGACGGCGATGGCGTTGTGGTTCAGGTCGGTGAAATAGTGATTGCCAGCATCATCGGTGGCGGCGCCGTCCGAGACCGGCTTACGCCCGGCCTTGGCGATGGCCGCGGCGACGGTCGTGTCGTCCGCACCCTCGCGCAGCAGCCGCGTCGGGACCCGATACCAGGTCTCACCGTTCATGGCCCCGAAATAGAGTGTCTCACCGTCTGCGGACAGGGTGATTGGATTCACGGCGATGCGGGCCGGCTTGACCTGCCCGTCCGCGTCCCGCGGCCCGAGCACTCGGCCCTCGACCACCACGTCGACATTCTCTGCCTGCAGGGCGGGCGAGGCGGTAAAGCGCCGGGAGGTGCGGTTATTGAGATCGACGACCACCAACGCGGGCGCATGGCTGCCGCCGGGGTCCGCGATATAGACAAAGCCGCGCGTGTCGTCCACCGCCAGGTCATTTAGAAAGCTCCCGACGGGTCCGGTCTCCGGCGGGAAGTCATAGCGGAACAACGGCTTGCCGTCGGCCAGCGCAAAGGCCACCAGCTTGGGCACCTGGGGCGGGTCCCCCAGTCCGTTGTCGAGTACCCACAGCCGCCCCCGACGGTCGATGCGGATACCGAGCGCGCTGTTGAGTACATCGGGTCCAGAACCGAAGGCGCCGTTCCACGCCAAGTCCGGCCAGGGTCGGTAGCTGTGCGGCCCGGTGATCTCGATGAGCTGGGCCGCGGCGCGTCGGAATTGATGCACCGTGGCAAAGACCCGCCCCTTGGCAGTCACCGCCACATTGCCCGGGTTGATGGGTAGTTCCGCCACCGATTCAATGGCACCGGCGCTCAACTGCTCATCCGCCGCAGCGGGGAGCGACGCCAGCGGTAGCAGTGTACACAGCAAGGCGGCGAGCGGAGGGCGCATAGAATCTCCGGGGTCTGGTCGGTAGGGGGTAAATGGCGACTTGGGTCTGCGACTCGCCGTTTCAACATTGCCGAGCGCCGGGGGCGTCGCGCGGGGTCCTTGATCGCTATTCCGGCCACCCCGCCAACATTCGTCGCGGCCTGGGGGGCGCTCCTACCCGCATAGGAGCGGCCCCCAGGCCGCGACGGGTTGCCGCAAGCGCCGGTCTAGCCGGAGTGATGATTGAGAGCGGGAGGCCGTTCAGCCCGCGAGATTCTCCATCCGAATTCGCATCACCACCCCTTGCACCGAGCCCAGTGCCTCGATCCGGGCGATGGCCTCGTTCATCTGGCCCTCGCGCACCCGGTGGGTGAGCATCACCAACGGTACATGGGTATCGCCCTCGCCGGGTTCCTTCTGCTGGATGGCCTCGATGCTGATGCCCTGTTCGCCCAGGATGCTGGCGATACGGGCCATGACCCCGGGCTCGTCCCGTGCCATCATGCGCAGATAATAGGCGGTCTCGACCTGCTCCATGGCGAGGATCGGGGTGTCGGCCAACTCGTCCGGCTGGAAGGCGAGGTGGGGTACTCGGTTGCTCGGGTCGGTGGTCAGGGTGCGCACCACATCGACCAGGTCAGCCACCACCGAGGAGGCCGTGGGCAACGAGCCGGCGCCGGCGCCGTAATAGAGCGTGGGGCCGACGGCGTCGCCCTTCACCAGCACCGCATTCATCACCCCGTCGACGTTGGCGATGAGGCGCCGGTGGGGGATGAGGGTAGGGTGTACCCGCAGTTCGATCCCATCAGCACAGCGCCGCGCAATACCCAGGTGTTTGATCCGATAGCCGAGCTGTTCGGCATAGGCGACGTCCTGCGCCTCGATACGCGAAATCCCCTCGGTGAAGCAGCGATTGAACTGGAGCGGGATGCCAAAGGCGAGCGAGGCCAGGATGGTGAGCTTGTGGGCGGCGTCGATCCCCTCGACGTCGAAGGTCGGGTCAGCCTCCGCATAGCCGCGCTCTTGGGCCTCCTTGAGCACGTCGGCGAAGTCCCTGCCCTTGTCGCGCATCTCGGTCAGGATGAAGTTGCCGGTGCCGTTGATGATGCCGGCGATCCATTCGATATGGTTGGCCGCCAGACCCTCGCGCAGTGCCTTGATGATGGGGATGCCGCCCGCCACCGCCGCCTCGAAGCCGACCATCACCCCACGTTCGCGGGCGGCGGCAAAGATCTCATTGCCATGCCGGGCGATCAGTGCCTTGTTGGCGGTGACCACGTGCTTGCCGTTGGCAATGGCACGCAGCACCAGTTCTTTGGCTGGGGAATAGCCGCCGATCAGCTCGACGACGACCTCGATCTGCGGGTCATCCACCACCGCGAAGGCGTCCGCCCCGATCCGTCCGATGCGCTCGATCCCGGGGATGGCCTCCGGGTTGAATTCACGCGCCGCGGCGTGCGCGATGACGATCCCCCGGCCGGCGCGGCGGGCGATTTCACGGGCATTGCGGGTGAGCACGGTGACCGTGCCGCTGCCGACAGTGCCTAAGCCCAATAGGCCGATTTTGACCGGTTCCATAATCACTCCTCGTTGACGATGTTGAAGACAGAGGGCGGCCAGCGCTTGATGCGGCGAAAATCGGACCCGGGGATGACCACGGCGACCTCTGGTGGCTAGTCAAGGACCGGGAAGTTTACCGTTGCACCCGGTTGATTGAAACCGCGGGCGCCGCCAGGCAGCCTGCGGCCTGCGGGTCACGCCGGCCGGACCACAAAAAAGGCCAGACCCGCAACAGGTCTGGCCTTGGTGGGTGCGGCCGGCCGGGGCCGGTCGCCGCGGGGCTTAGAGGATGTAGCCGCGCTCGTCGTGCAGGGCGAGGTCGAGGCCCTCGGTCTCCTGCTCTTCGGTGACGCGCAGGCCGATGGTCCAATCCACGAGCTTGAGCAGGATCAGGCTGACAATCGCCGTGTAGACCAGGGTGGTGCCGACGCCGATGCCCTGGGTGATGACCTGGCCGACGATGCTGACGCCCTCGGCCAGGCCCTTGCCGCCTAAGGCGGCGCTGGCGAAGACACCGGTCAGCATGGCACCGACGATACCGCCGACGGCGTGTACGCCGAAGACGTCGAGCGCGTCGTCATAGTGGAACATGCGCTTGACCTTGGTCGAGGCGAGGAAGCACAGGACGCCGGCGGCCAGACCGATGGCGATGGCGCCCATCGGGCCCGCGGTGCCGGAGGCGGGGGTGATGGCGACCAGACCGGCGACCGCACCCGAGGCGATACCGAGCACGCTCGGCTTGCCGTGAGCCGACCACTCAGCGAACATCCAGGCGAGTGCCGCGGCGGCGGTGGCGATCTGAGTCACGGCCATGGCCATGCCGGCCGTCGCGTCGGCGGCCAATTCGCTGCCCGCGTTGAAGCCGAACCAGCCGACCCACAGCATGGAGGCGCCGATCACCGTGTAGCCCAGGTTATGGGGCGGCATGGCGGTGGTGGGGAAGCCCTTGCGCTTGCCGATCACCAGGGCGGCGACCAGACCGGCGATACCGGCGTTGATATGCACCACGGTGCCGCCGGCGAAGTCCAACACCCCCAGGGTGCCGAGGAAGCCGCCGCCCCACACCCAGTGGGCGACCGGGACATAGGCGAAGGTCAGCCACAGCCCCATGAACAACATCAGGGCTGAGAACTTCATACGCTCGGCGAAGGCGCCGACCATCAGTGCCGGGGTGATCACGGCGAAGGTCATCTGGAAGGTCATGAAGACCGATTCGGGGATCGTCTGCGTCCCGTAGATCGAGTCGAGCCCGATCCCTTTGAGGAACAGGTTGTCGAGACCGCCGATCCAGTTGTTGAGCGCGCCGCCGTCGCCGAAGGCCAGGCTGTAGCCATAGATCGCCCAGAGCAGCGTCACCAGGGCGGTGATGGCAAAGCACTGCATGAGGATCGAGAGCACGTTCTTGGCGCGCACCAAGCCGCCGTAGAAGAGCGCCAGGCCCGGGATGGTCATGAACAGCACGAGCGCGGTGGAGGTCAGCATCCAAGCGGTGTCGCCCGAGTTGATGGCCGGGGCGGCGGGGGCGGCGGCATCTTGGGCCAGGACCAGGACCGGGGTCAGGCCCAACAGGGCGGCGCCGAGGGCGCGTCCGAGAAATGGGGTGGGGGTACTCGATTTCACCTTGAGTTCTCCTCTTTGGGGTCTACAGGGCTTCCGGGCCGGTTTCGCCGGTGCGGATGCGAACCACCTGTTCCAGGTTGAATACGAAGATCTTGCCGTCGCCGATCTTGCCGGTGCGGGCGGCATTGGTGATCGCCTCGATCACCTTATCGACCAGGCCGTCGTCGACCGCGATCTCCAATTTGATCTTGGGCAGGAAGTCGACGACATATTCGGCGCCGCGATAGAGTTCGGTGTGCCCCTTCTGGCGGCCGAAGCCCTTCACCTCGGTCACCGTAATGCCGGAGACGCCGATATCGCCCAAGGCCTCGCGCACGTCGTCGAGCTTGAACGGCTTGATGATGGCTGAAATCAGTTTCATGACTCAAAGCTCCGATGTATTGATCAATAGGAACCGCCCCCGACGAGGTCGTCGGGAGGGGGTGACTGATACCTGGTCCTCAGAAGGTCTTGGACAGGGTCGCGACCGCGTAACTGCCGCACTGGAAGGGTGATGCGCACAGTTGGTGTTTGTCGCGATCGACCCAGGAGGCGGTCAGCATGACACCCTTGTAGACCTCATGCGTGAGTCCAACGCTATAGTCGTCATAGCTGTAGGCCCCGCCATTGTTCACGCTGTTGTTGAAGCGTGTCCAGCCATAGTGCCCGGTGAGGGTGAAGCCATAGGGCAGGTTCACGGGGATCGTCAGGTCGTAATACCACGAGCCCCTGAGGCCGAAGAAGTTGTCGCTGTAGTTGGCCGTGAACTTGGGCGTTGCGTAGCCCAATATGTCATAGCTCAGGCCCAGGTGATATTCGTTGGTATTGTTGACCGTGACCTGCGTGCGCGGATATTGATAGCGCAGGTAGCCGAGGTCGACCCCGAGCTTGCCGAAGGTGGGCGCCCAACCGGCCTTCAGGTCCAATTCCATGGCGGCGCCGCTGTAGCCGGCGGCATTCAATGGCACATAGGTGGCCGTCGGGTCGTTCGCGTTGCTGATGACCGTTTGGCCGGCGACGGTATTGGTGTAATAGCCGCTGGCGGTCGAGCTGTCGACGTTTGAGGCCCAAGCGCCGGCATAGATGCTCCAGGGCACATAGGTGTAGTCAAAACCGCCCTGGACCGCCGGACCATTATTGGTCTGGCTGATGCCGCGGTAGAGATAGTTGGTGGTCAGCGCGACATTGGCCGTCAGTGAGTGGGGCGACTCCCCCGCGACCAGACTCGTCGTGCCGAGTGTGGCAACGACGAGGGTGCCTAGGGTGAAGGCTGTGCGGATGCGAGGTTTGTTCATCTGTTGGTGTCTCTTTGGTCGTACCGGGTTCGTGTCGGTTGGTGGTGTCCGCGCGGTCTGCCGGAGCGATCACACGGGGCGACTTGGGTAAGCCAATGCAGTTTGTGTGCCATCGGGGGTCTGTGCCCGATTCACAACGGAAACGCACAGTCTGTGACTAAATCGCCACAGGGGGGCGCACCATGGATGGTCGTGTTCGGGGCGTTGGCACCCGGTTGCTGCACTAAAATAGCGCAAGCGGCGGTTCTGGCGGCGGCGAAAGACGGGTTCGGCCCGACTCCCTATAATGGCTCCCACATCCTGCCCCCCGCGGGCACCAGTCGTCCCGCGGTCCCTACCTGAGGTATCTCCGACATGTTCGATCCGAAACAACTCGACGAACTCGCCCAACGCCTGGCCGGCGCCCTGCCCGAGGGGCTCAAGGCCCTGCAGGATGACCTGGGGCGCAATCTCCGCGGGTCCCTGGAGGCAGGCTTGTCCCGGCTGGACCTGGTGAATCGGGAGGAGTTCGATGTACAGACCGCCGTGCTGGCCCGGACCCGCGAGAAACTCTCCCGCCTGGAGACCCAGGTGGCGGGGCTGGAGCGGGCCTTGGCGGCCAGCCAGGGGCGGCCGGACTGACCCCGCGTCCCGGCGCGGGGCGACGGTCCCAGCGTGTCACTCTGCGTCCTGCATAGCCGTGCCCGGGAGGGCATCGCGGCCCCGTTGGTGACCGTGGAGGTCCACCTGGCCGGGGGGTTGCCGGCACTGTCGATCGTCGGCTTGCCGGAGCTGGCGGTCAGAGAGAGCAAGGACCGGGTGCGCGGCGCCCTGCTCAACGGGCGCTTCCAGTTTCCGCTCGGGCGGATCACCATCAACCTGGCCCCGGCGGACCTACCCAAGGAGGGCGGACGCTTCGACCTGGCCATCGCGCTCGGCATCCTGGGTGCCTCCGGCCAGGTCCAGTCCAGCCGACTCGGCGCTTACGAGTTCTTGGGTGAGTTGGCTCTGTCGGGTGACCTGCGCCCCGTCAGCGCGCTCTTACCGGCGGCCCTGGCAACGCGCGCCGCCGGGCGCGAGTTGATTGTGCCGGTCGAGAACGCGGCGGAGGCGGCCCTGGTTGGGGGGCTTAAGATTCGTCCGGCGCACCACCTGATGGAGGTGTGTGGGCACCTGAACGGCACCCAGCCGCTGCCGGTCTATGTGCCGGAGGCGGCCCCGGAGCGCGATCCCGACTACCCGGACCTGGCCGAGGTGCGGGGGCAGGAGCAGGCTAAACGCGCCCTGGAGGTGGCCGCCGCCGGTGCCCACAGCCTGCTGTTTATCGGTCCCCCCGGGACCGGCAAGTCGATGCTGGCCAACCGGTTGCCCGGGCTCTTGCCGCCCCTGACCGAGGCCGAGGCACTGGAGAGTGCGGCGCTGCGCTCCATCAGCGACCGCGATGCCTTCGACCCGGCCACCTGGCGGCAACGGCCCTTTCGCGCCCCCCATCACACCGCCTCCGGGGTGGCCCTGGTGGGCGGGGGGAGCAATCCGCGTCCGGGTGAGATCTCGCTGGCCCACCTGGGGGTTCTGTTCCTGGATGAACTGCCCGAGTTCGATCGGCGGGTGCTGGAGGTGCTGCGCGAACCACTGGAATCCGGGCGCATCCATATCTCCCGGGCCGCCCACCAGGCGGAGTTTCCGGCGCGCTTCCAACTGGTGGCAGCCATGAATCCCTGCCCCTGCGGTTACTTGGGTGACAGCAGCGGGCGTTGCCATTGCAGCGCGGAGGCGGTCGCGCGTTATCGTGGGCGCATCTCAGGCCCGCTGCTCGACCGCATCGACATGCATGTGGAGGTGCCGCGGCTGGACCTGGCGCGGCTGGCCGGGCCGACGCCTGGTGGCGTGACCGGCGGCGCGGCGGGTAGCGCGGCGGCGCGCTTGCGGGTGGCGGCCGCGCGGGAGCGGGCGCAGGCCCGGGCCGGGCGGCCGAACGCCACCCTGCGCCCGCGCGAGATCGAGCGCGACTGCGCACTCGACGACCAGTGCCAGCGCCTGATGCAGCAGGCACTGACCCGGCTGGCACTCTCGGCCCGCGCCTATCACCGCATACTGAAGGTCGCCCGCACCATCGCCGACCTGGCCGACGCGGACACCATCACGCCGGCCCATCTGGGCGAAGCGGTGGGTTACCGGCGGCTGGACCGGGGGACGGCCTAGCCCGAATATCTCACGCCAAGGCGCCAAGCACGCCAAGGTAAAGATTTTGCATGTCGCATCAGGAGGTTCTGATGAGCGTCCAGATGACGGTTTCCCACGAGCCCATTGTGTTCTTGGCGATCTTGGCGCCTTGGCGTGAGACTTGTGAGAAATCGGGGCTTGCATGGGGACGAAACACCTGCGGGGTGACTCGCCAGGCGCTGATAACTCACTGAATAAACTTGGCGTCTTGGCGCCTTGGCGTGATCACTGTTTATTTTAGGTTTACCGCTGGATGTGCCGTCGACGATGTTGCAACTCACTGACCTTTCTATGCGCCGCGGTCCGCGGCTGCTGCTCTCCGGGGCCTCGCTGACCGTTTATCCGGGGCAGAAGGTGGGGCTCGTGGGGGCCAACGGTTCCGGCAAGTCCAGCCTGTTTGCGCTGCTGCGCGGGGAACTGCACGCCGATACCGGCGACTGCTCGCTGCCGGCCGACTGGGCGGTGGCCCATGTCGCCCAGCACACCCCGGACAGCGTCGAGCCGGCCATCGAGTTCGTGTTGGACGGCGACCAAGAGCTGCGCCGTATCCAGCGGGAGCTGGCCGCCGCCGATGCGGCCGGCGACGGGCTGCGCCACGGGGAGCTGGCCGGCCATCTGGAGTCGATCGGTGCCTATGGGGCTGAGAGTCGCGCCGGGCGCCTGCTCCACGGGCTGGGTTTCGCCCCGGGGGACGAGCGCCGGCCGGTCAACAGCTATTCCGGCGGCTGGCGGATGCGTCTGGCGCTCGCGCGTACCCTGATGTGCCGTTCGGATTTGCTGTTGCTCGACGAGCCGACCAATCATCTGGACCTGGACGCGGTGATCTGGCTGGAGGGCTGGCTCAAGTCCTATCAGGGGACCTTGATCCTGATCTCGCATGACCGCGACTTTCTTGACGCGGTCGTGAGCCACACCCTGCACCTGGAGCAGGGGCGCCTCACACTCTATGCCGGCAATTACTCGGCCTTTGAGCGCCAACGCGCGGAGCGGCTCGCCCAACAGCAGTCCGCCTATGAGCGCCAGCAGCGCGAGGTGGCCCATATCCACAGCTTCGTGGAGCGTTTCCGCGCCAAGGCCACCAAGGCCCGCCAGGCGCAGAGCCGGATCAAGGCGCTGGAGCGCATGGAGCTGATCGCCCCGGCCCATGTGGACTCACCCTTTCACTTCGGTTTCGAGGCGCCCACCCACCTGCCGCACCCCTTGATGCGTCTGGAGGGGCTGGCCGCCGGGTATGCCGACCGGCCGATCTTGAAGGGGGTGAATCTCAGCCTCAACCCGGGCGACCGCATCGGTCTGCTCGGGCGTAACGGGGCGGGCAAGTCCACGCTGGTGAAGGTGTTGGCCGGCGATCTGGCCGCGAGTGCGGGCCGTCGTGAGACCGCCCAAGAGCTCAAGATCGGCTATTTCGCGCAGCACCAGCTCGACCAACTCCGCATCGATGAGAGCCCGCTCAAGCACCTACAACGCCTGGACCCCAAGGCGACCGAACAGGCCCTGCGCAACTACCTGGGTGGTTTCGGCTTCGATGGGGATCGTTGCCTGGCGCCGGTGGCGCCCCTGTCCGGCGGTGAGAAGGCGCGTCTGGTGCTGGCCCTGCTGATCAGTCAGCGGCCGAATCTGTTGCTGTTGGACGAGCCCACCAACCACCTCGACCTGGAGATGCGCCATGCCTTGAGCGAGGCCCTACAGGAGTATGAGGGCGCGCTGGTGCTGGTCTCCCATGACCGCCATCTGTTGCGGGTCACGGCCGACACCCTGTTGCTGGTGGACGGCGGGGCGGTCGCGCCCTTCGATGGGGACCTGGATGACTACCCCGCCTGGCTCGCCGCGCGCGACCCCGATCGCGACGGCGCCAGACCAGCCGCCGATGCCCGCGAGGGCGCCGACCGCAAGCAGCAGCGCCGCCAGTCGGCGGACCTGCGCAAGGTCCTGCAACCACTGCGCAACCGGCTTCAGGTCTTGGAGCGCACCTTGGAGCGGTTGTCCGCCCGGCGCCATGAGCTGGCGACTGCCCTGGCAGACCCTGCGCTCTATGCGCCGGAGGCCAAAGCGCGCCTGCTCAATCTGATGGATGAGAACAACCGGGTCGCCGCCGAGTTGGCGGCCACCGAGTCCGAGTGGTTGGACGTCGGCGAGGAGTTGGAACAACGCCAGGCGGACCTGGTATGAGGCCGCGGGCGCTGGCCGGCACCCTGGGGGCGGCCAGCGGTCGTCGTCGGCAACTCGCCCGGGTCCTGCTGGCGCTCGCCCTGATCGTGTTCGCCTATCTGGTGTGGCCCTATCTGACCCTGTGGCGGTTGGATCGCGCCTTGGTCCGGGACGACCAGGCGGCCCTTGCTCGCCTCGTCGACCTGGATGCGGTCAGGGACGCGATCCGCCGCCAGCTCAACAAGGAGGCGGTGGGTCGCATCGGCCCGCCGTCGGACGCCTTCATCGCCTGGCTGGAGGATGGCATCCGGCGCGACGGTACCGCGGCGCTGGATCGGGCGGTGACCCTGGAGTGGGTGCGGGAACGGATGCTGGCGCACTCGCCCCCCGGCGCTGGCCTCGGCCCGGCGCTCGCGCGTGCCGCGTTCGACGATCCGCTGAATTTTTCGCTGCGCTTAGGCGGCGCCTCCCAGGTGCCGGTCACGGTTCGCATGGCCTTCACCGGCCTTGGTTGGCGGGTGCGGGTCTTGTATTACTGAGCCGATCTGCGATGGCTCATCCTAAATCCGGAAGTTGCTCACGCCAAGGCGCCAAGACGCCAAGAAAAATCAAGAGCATCTCGACAGCATCCGAATCACCCGCCGGGTGAGTCGCCAAGCGGCGATAACGCATTGAAAACCCTTGGCGAGCTTGGCGCCTTGGCGTGAGAACTGCGCTTTCAAGGCTCATGGGTGAACTCGACCCGGCCGCGACGTCCAGCGGGCGAAACAGCCTCAGCGATTGGGTGTAGTAGGGGTCGAATGCCAGAGATATGGAATCCATTCCATAGTCCCGAATGGCCGTACCTCCCGGATCGTTCGGCTCAGGGTCGAGGTGTCGTGATGTAAGCACATGTTTTGCAAGTGGTTACTGATTCTGCTCCACTGCGTTCGATGCTGGCACGTCGTGTGCTTTATACCAATCAAGCGACCGAGCCGGCAGGATGCCACACCGGGAAGCCCTGACCCCGTCAACGCAATTGAGCGGATCAGGCGACTCGATCAACGGGGATGGGTGCAAATGGATTCATCATACGACCCAGGCCCGGTAGGTTCGCTTCCGACGCACACTATGTGCATTCTTTCCGACGTTCAGAGGGTAAGATAATGGCAAAAGTCGCCAATTCCACCGATTCCTCCAGTCTGGCCGAAGTCGTTGACCGCATTCTGGATAAAGGCATCGTGATCGATGCGTGGTTGAAGGTCTCCCTGGTCGGTATCGAGCTGCTCGCCATCGAAGCCCGTGTGGTCATCGCCTCGGTCGAGACCTACCTGAAGTATGCCGAGGCCATCGGCCTCACCGCCCCCGCCGCCGCGCCGGCCTGATAGCGCATTGAGCGCCTGCGAGATGCCGTTTTGATGCCATAGGCAGGCGGACGGCATCGCCTTAACCGGGTCGGGTGGGAAACCGCGCGAACCCGGTTTTCGGCTGTGCGTGATTCCACTTGCTCTTGGCCTGATTCAGTCAAAGTGAGAGCACCAGTGACAGACAAGGCGAATAATTCGAGCGCGGCGGCCGGGCGCTATATCTACGCGATCGTCTTCGATCGGGGCCAGCAAGACCTGGGGCCGATCGGGCTGGAGGGGGCCGAGGTCTACACCATCGCCGATGCGGGTGTCGCCGCGGTGGTCAGTAACCTCAAGGCCGCCCGCATCCGCCCCCAGCGCCGCAATATGGCCGCCCATCAGGAGGTGTTGAAGCAACTGCTGAAAACGGTCACGCCGCTGCCGACCGCCTTCGGTCTGCTGGCGGACGACGATGCCGGACTCCTGCGCATCCTGCGCGACAATCACGAGGTCTTTGTCGACCAGCTCAATCGGGTGGCCGATTGCGTGGAGATGGGCCTGCGCGTGACCTGGGATGTGCCCAATATCTTTGAGTACTTCATCGCCGTCCACGCCGAATTGCGGGACCTGCGCGATGACTTTTTCAGCGACGGCCCTAACCTGTCCCAGGACCAGATGATCACCCTGGGTAGCCGCTTCGGTGCCCTGCTGGACGAGGACCGGGAGACCTATACCGAGCAGGTCGAGACCGTGATGCGCACCTGTTGCCGCGAGATCAAGCGCAACAAATGCCGCAACGAGAAAGAGATCATGAACCTCGCCTGCCTGGTGCGCCGCGACGACTTGCAGCGCTTCGAGGCGGTGGTGGGGCAGGCGGCCCACCCATTCGATGACAATTATGCCTTCGACTTTACCGGCCCGTGGGCGCCGCACAATTTCGTCGAGATGGACATCCAGCTCTGATCGGACGGCAGCGCCGCACCCTAGACCGAATATGTCACGCCAAGGCGCCAAGGCGCCAAGCACGCCAAGTTCTTGAGTGTGAGAGCAGTATCAGGAATGTTGGCGATTTCGTCGGCGCGTCGATTCGGGTGCCCGTTATCGACTCATTGACTGTTTTCTTGGCGATCTTGGCGTCTTGGCGTGAGACTTGTGAGAAATCCAGGCTAGCCCCTCATGACACCGCTGCGGCGGTGTCATGCCCTCTGCGCCGCGGCCAGCCGCGACTGCGCCGCGAAAAACCGCATCATCTCCCGCGACGCATCGGGCCCCCGGTCATCGGTGAAACGGCCGCGGTCGCTGCCGCCGGACCAGGCGTGACCCGCCCCATGCACCAGCCAGTGCTCGGCCATCACCGTACCGTCAGCCCCTTCATGCACCCTTTGGGTATAGGCATGACCGGCCCCCGCTTGCCCGGTATTGACCTGCGCCGCCCTCCCAGTCGCAATGGACTGGGTCATGATGTGCTCACTGTTGCGCGGATGAACCGTCGAGTCGCGGTCGCCATGGAATACGATGATCGGTAGCCCATGCAGGTCGGCGCTGGCGGGCGCCGCGCCGCCGCCCCGCATGGCCGCCATCCCGGATACCAGGTCGGTCGCCGCCGCATAGGGTAGGCCGGAGTGTACGCCGATGGCGGCGAAGAGATCGGGATAGGTGACGCCCATGATCGCCGCCATCGCCCCGCCGGCCGACATCCCGGCACAATAGATCCGTGCCGGATCGACCCGGTAGGTCGCCATCACCTCCCGGGTCATGCCCGCGATGATGGACGGCTCGCCCTGGTCGCGCTGTTGATCGCCGGCGTTGAACCAGTTCCAGCACCCGCTGCCGCTGGCCGCCGGGTACAGCACCAGGCAGGGCTGCTCTTCCGCGATCGCATTCAACCGGGTGCCGGCGGCGAAGTCGTCCGGGTCCTGACCGCAGCCATGCAGCATGACCACCAGCGGCAGGGCCTGATCCGCATAGACGGTCGGGATATAGAGCTTGTAGGCGCGGGTGCCGGCCTCATTGGTGAAGCTGCCGGTGAGGAATTGGCCCGGCGCGGCGGGGGCGGCGTGAGCGCCCGTGCGCGGTGCCGCCACCGGCCCCTGCGGCGGTGCCAAGCGGCCCGCTTTGGCCAACCAGTCGGCCACCGTGTCGCCGGCCCGCTCGATCAGGTCCGCGGGCGCGCCGTCGCGCCGGGTGGTGGGGTTGCCGGCCCAGGCACCAGCGGCCATCAGGTCGCGCAGTGTCTGCTGAATCTTGCCGGTGGCGGCGACTGGACCGTCGTGTTGCAGCCGGGCAATCGCCTCGCGCATACCGGCGAGCATCTGTTCGTTCATCGTTGTCTGCTCCTGTGCGTTTCTACCGTGAAGGTCGCGCCGGGAGCGCGCTCCACTTCTCCCTCCCCTATTGGGGGAGGGCGGGGTGGGGGAACGGTCAAGGCGCCCGCCACGTTCATCGCCTGGGCTGGTGCGGGCGCCATGGCCGTTACCGGATGCGTCCGGCGAGCGCGGCCTTGACCGCCGGGCTGGCGTGCAGGGCGCCCAGCACCACCAACGACTCGATGGTGGCCAGCGCCAACTCCGGTGAGACGTCGGCGGCGATGCTGGCGAGCCCCAGCACCTGGATCTGCAGCCGCTGCCCCGCCTGCTGCACGGCCTCCAGGTCGGCGCGTGAATAGTGTTGCAACCCGAGGACCAGGCTCTTGCGGGCGATGGTCTGGCGCAGCGCCTCGGCGTGCGTCGTCAGTTGGTTACGGATCGCGGTGCGGATCAGGTCGGTGCGGTTGGAGTAAAACCCCTCCTGCACCAGCAGGTCGATCTGTCCGAGGTCGACGAGCCCCAGGTTGATCGTAATCTTCTCGCTGTCGGCGCCCTTCGGTCGAATATCGTGTACAGTCATCTCGTGCCTTTACCATCCGCTGACCATCTGCATGGATGGTATATTAGACCTCCCACGGGTTTTGTCAAGGCCGGATGCGTCCCCGCGGCCGGCCTTGGGTGCGCGGGAGACTCGCAGCGCCCGGCCGTACCATTGCTCCTAGAAAGAGCAGTTGTCACGCCAAGGCGCCAAGCTAGCCAAGGCTTTTCAGTGCGTTATCAGCCCTGCGACAGTCACCCGGACCGTGATCTGGATAGTGGTTCTACCCGATTGTATTTCTTGGCGAGCTTGGCGCCTTGGCGTGAGCGATTCCCGGGTTTAGGTTGATTGACAAGGCCACCGCCGCCCCCAGAAGGCGCTGGCCACAAGCCCGCCCTCAATGCTCTAATCGCCCCGTCACCATCCACGCCCGAGGCAGCGGACCATGCCGGAACCCCAAGCCCCAGCCCAGAACCGGGACCAGACCGCTGACGGTGCGCCGGGCGGCGAGTATGACCTCTTCCTCTCGCACGCCACGCCAGACCAACCCTGGGTCCTGACGCTTGCCGAGCGGCTTAAGGCCCTGGGGCTGCGCGTCTTCCTCGACTGCCAGGACATCGGCCCGGGCGACAACGTCGTCATCCGCCTGAGCGACGCCCTGGAGCGGAGCCGGTATCTGGCCCTGATCGTCTCCCAGCACACCCCCGAGCGGGCCTGGGTGAAGCAGGAATGGACCAGCTACATGGCCGGTCACGGCCCGCTCGGGCGCCTGCTGCCGCTGCGCATCGACCCGGTGCGCCTCCCCGCTATCCTGGCCGCCACCCTGGCGATCGACGCCACCGACCGCGATGCCGCACGCGCCGCCGATGCACTGCTGCGGGTCGTCGGCGACCCGGCCCGGTTGCCGCTCGCCGACCGCCGCCGCCTGGTCCTGGGGCGCGACCTGGTCTTCGTCCTGACCGCGCACGAGGGCGCGCTCGCCGTCACCGACCCCGAGGGCCAGACCCGGCAGGTCCCGGTGCCCTGGGCCGACCCCGGTTTCCGCCTCGCCTGGCTCGACTATGCCCGCCTGCAACGCCTGCCCGTCGCGCCCGGCCCCGCGCGCACCGACCTCTTCCGCCAGGCCCGCGCCCTGGGCGGGCGGCTCTTCCGCACCCTGTTCGACCCGGCCGGCGCCGCCCGGCTCACGGCACTGATCGGCCCCGACCGCCCGCGCCCGGTCATCCAGGTCCGCGCCGACGACCCCGCCCTGCTCGCCCTGCCCTGGGAACTCCTGAACCCCGGCGACCTGCCTGGGGACCCGGGGGGCGACGACCGCTTCCTGGTCCGCGACGGCCTGATCGACCTGCTGCGCACCGACACCGGCGGCGGCACGGGCGACGGGCTCAACCTGCTCAAGGCCCCCACCGCCCCCTTCCGGCTGGTGGTCAACGTCTCGGCCCCGGAGGGCTCGCTGCTCGACTGGGAGGCGGAGTCCTGGCGCTTGAGCCGCGCCACCGCGCAGCGCTGCCCCATGGTCCCCACCGAGCGGGGTCACCGAGGTGGTCGGCTACGGCGGCCCCATCGTCGATGCGCTCTCCACCCGCGCCGAGGAGGCGCTCTACCAGGCCATCGCCGAGGGGCTCCCCACCCGCGACGCGGTGCGCCAGGCGCGCGCCGCCCTGGCCCGCCCGCTGGGCGAGGGCGAGCCCCGCCACCGCCCCGGCGAACCGGCCCCGACGCGGGGCGCCCGCGCGGCGCCCGCGGCCGGCGCCGACCCCTTCCCCTTCGCCTGGGCGCAGCTCGTGTTCTACCGCCGCGGCCCCGAGTGGCCGCTCTCCATCCCCGCCCCGGCCGGGCGGCCGCCAATCGAGGAACAGCCGCAGCGCCGCTTCCGGGGTCCGGGCAACCGCCGCGTCCTGAGCGCCGGCTTCATCGGCCGGCGCCCCGAGCAGCACGGCATCCGCCGCCGGCTGCGCCGGGGCGAGCGTGTCCTGGTCATCCAGGGCCTGGGTGGCCTGGGCAAGAGCACCCTGGCCCAGCAGGTCCTGCCCTGGCTCAGCCCCGACGGGGTGGGCGTCTGCACCCTCTGGTGCCAGGAGACCGTGGGCCACCGCGACCCGGCCGAGGCCCTGGTCGGGCAGTTGCTCGAGTGGTGCCGCGGGCGCTTCGGGCACGACTGGGAGCCGGTGGTCCAGCAGGTCGACCGCGTCGCCGACCCGGCGCGGCGCTTCCTGGCCTTCCTCCAGGTCGCGATCGACAACGCCCCGGGCCTCGTCCTCTATCTGGACAACCTGGAATCGCTCCTGATCGGCCCCGCCGCCGTCCCGCCTATGGGGGCAGGAGCGGGCGACCCGGAGGACCCCGACGCCTTCGCCGACTGGGCGGGCCCGGCGCTCGCCACCCTCTGGCGCGAGACCGCGCGGCTCGCCCAGGAATCCGGGCGCCTGCACCTGCTCGCCAGTTGCCGCTACCGCAACCCCGACCTGGCCCCGGCCACCCTGCCGCTCGGCCCGCTCCCGCCGGATGCACTCTACCGGCTCACCGGCTGGCACCCGGCGCTCGCGCGCCTGCACCCCGAAACCCGCGCCCGCCTGGCCGGGCGGCTCGCCGGCCACCCCCGCGCGGTGGACTATGCCGCGGACCTGGTGGCCGACGCCCTGGCCTGCTGGTGCGACCGCCACGGCGACTGGGCGCTGCCCGTCCCGCCGGGCGCGGCGGACCTGGAACGGGAGTGGACCCGACTGGTGGAGCCCGCCCTGCCGCGGGTCGCCGCGCTCCTGCAGGACGACCTGCTGCTGCGGGCGATCTGGGAGCGGGTGCTCGACGACCCGGCACGGCGCTTCCTCTACCGCATGACCGCCCTGCGCCGCCCGGCCGACTGGGACCTGCTGCAACGGCTCGGCGACCCCCAGGCCCCGACCGAGGCGGTCGAGGCCACCGCGCAGCGGCTGCGCGCGACCTCGCTCTTGGAGCAGGAGGAGTCGCGCGTGCGGCGCCCGGGCGGCGGCACCGACCGGGTCCTGCGCTTCGCCCTGCACCCGGCCACCCTCGCCTTCGTCACCGCCGCCTATCCGCCCGACCCGCCCCTGCTGCGGGCGGTGCATCGGCGGCTGGGGGACTACCTGGAGGCGCAGGCGCAGGACTCGCCCGTTCTCGAGGTGCGCATTGAGGCCGGTCATCACCTCTTCGATGCCGGTGAGTTCGATCGGGCCGAGGGACTGCTCGGCCCGGCCGCCCAGTGGCTTCAGGAACACGGCCGGGTCCGCGAGGGCCTGGCGGTGCTGGCGCCCTTCCTGGACCTGGCCGTGCAGGCCGGCATGGACCGCGGCCGGGTCGGGCGGATACTCGGGACCATCGGGTCGGCACATCGCTTGCTGGCCGAGGTCGAGAAGGCCATCGGGTACTACGAGCAGGCACTCGTCATCCACCGCGAGATCGGCGACCGGCGCGTCGAGGGCGCCGCGCTCGGCAGCCTCGGCCTCGCCTACGCCCGCCTGGGCGAGGTCGAGAAGGCCAGGTCCCTGCTGCAACAGGCCCAGTCCATCGGCGAGCAGATCCGCGATCCGCAGATGGTCCGCGCCGCCACCGCGGCACTCGCCGCCCTCCCGCCGCCCGCGCAATGACGGGACCGGGCGATGGCGCGCCCGAGCCGGGCGGGGCATTCGCCCCGCCGCGAACCGTTTCTTCCGCCCGCACGCCTCCCATCAATTGGTCGAGGCTTCAGCCGGTGGACGACCCGCCGCGGCCCGGGTCTCCGGGAGTGGGTGCAAGGGCGCCGACCCGGCCGGTCGTTCGCCGTGTCTAATCCTAGAAAGAGCAGTTCGCACGCGAAGCCGCGAAGAACGCGAAGCGATTTCAGTGTGTTATCGTCGTCGTCCTGGACACCCGCCTGGTGAACGACGCGTGAGATCTAACTTTTTGTTCTTCTTCGCTTTCTTCGCGGCTTCGCGTGAGGAACTGCCGAATTTAGGCTAATGGGTAGCCGGCCACCGCTCGCGCCAATAGCCGGGCCGGCGCCGCAGGTGGGCGTAGGCGACGATCAGGATCTCCTCATTCAAGGCCGTGCTTCTTGCGTAGCTGCGCCATCGCCTCGTCGGAGTCCACCGCCTCCAACTCGCGCCGTCCATAGGCCGCCAGACGGTCCAGGGACTCGTTGACCCAGGCGGCCTCCCAGGCGGGGTCCGGCGGCGCCACCATGTCATGCAGTGCCGACAGCAAGGCCGCCTGCTCGGCGGGCGCAAGCCGGCGTGCCCGTTCGACCAAGTTGTGGATGCGGCTGTTCATGTGAACCATCTGTATCCGATTGCATTGTAAGGACCGGCCATCCGATTCCCGGCGTGCCCGCGGACGGGGCCGCAGCCGCCCGGGTCGCGATCGATGATAAGGCCATAGAGTAAGGCCCCTCCTCGCCCGGCCGTCAAGTGCCGATGGACGAAGTGCCCGCGCCCCGGGCACCGGTCCCCGTGACGGGAGACGCGACCGTCCTTGCGAATCCCGCCCCCGGGCCGCATTAGGCAGGCTCCGTCCGCCATTGTCCGCCAGCCCCCACCGGAGATGCCCATGAAAGCCAGAGCCGCCGTTGCCTGGGCGCCCGCGCGCCCACTATCCATCGAAGAGATCGACGTCGAGGGTCCGAAGGCGGGCGAGGTCCTGCTCAAAGTCGTCGCCTCCGGGGTCTGCCATACCGATGCCTTCACCCTGTCCGGGGCCGATCCGGAGGGCGCCTTTCCGTGCGTGCTCGGCCACGAGGGCGGCTGCGAGGTGCTGGAGTGCGGACCCGGCGTAACGGGGCTCAAGCCGGGCGACCACGTCATCCCACTCTACATCCCGGAGTGCGGCGAGTGCGCCTATTGCCACTCCACCAAGACCAACCTGTGCCAGTCCATCGCGTCCACGGTCTGGACCGGCTACATGCCAGACGGGACCCGCCGTTTTTCCCAACACGGCAAGCCGATCTTCCATTACATGGGCTGCTCGACCTTCTCCGAATACACCGTGGTGCCGGAGATTGCGCTCGCCAAGATCAACCCGGCGGCGCCCTTGGACAAGGTCTGCCTGCTCGGCTGCGGCATCACCACCGGCATCGGCGCGGTGTTGAACACGGCCAAGGTCGAGCCCGGCGCGACGGTGGCCGTGTTCGGCCTGGGCGGCATCGGCCTCTCGGTGGTGCAGGGCGCGGTGATGGCCAAGGCGGGGCGGATCATCGCCATCGACATGAATCCGGCCAAGTTCGAGATGGCCCGCCAACTGGGTGCGACCGATACACTCAACCCCGCGGAACTCACCGGCAGCGTCATCGAGGCCATCGTGGAGATGACCAACGGCGGCGTGGACTATTCGTTCGAGTGCATCGGCAACGTGGATGTGATGCGCGAGGCCCTGGAGTGCTGCCACATGGGGTGGGGCGTGTCGACCATCATCGGCGTGGCCGGCGCCGGGCAGGAGATCCGCACCCGGCCATTCCAGCTGGTGACCGGCCGCACCTGGAAAGGCACGGCCTTTGGCGGCGTGAAGGGCCGCAGCCAACTGCCGGGATATGTCGAGCGCTACCTGGCTGGCGAGATCGAGGTGGACCGCATGGTCACCCACACCATGCCACTGGAGGACATCAACCGCGCCTTCGACCTGATGCACAGCGGCGAGAGCATCCGCTCCGTCATCCTCTTTTGAGCACGCGCCCCATGCAACAGATCGAACACATCCGCGAATTCGGCGGCTGGCTGAATCGCTACACCCATGATTCCGAGAGTTGCCAGTGCCGGATGACCTTCTCGGTCTATCTGCCGCCGCAGGCGCAATCCGGCCCGGTACCCGCCGTGTATTTCCTCTCCGGGCTGACCTGTACCGACGACAACGTAAGGGTCAAGGCCGGCGCCCAGCGCTATGCGGCCGAATTGGGCCTCGCGCTGGTGATGCCGGACACGAGCCCCAGGGGGGCCAACGTGGCCGATGAGCCGGACCGTTACGACCTGGGTCAGGGTGCCGGTTTCTATGTGAACGCCACCCAGGCGCCCTGGGCCGCGCACTATCGGATGTTCGACTATGTGAACCTGGAGCTGCCGGCCCTGTTGGAGCGCACATTGCCGCTGGTGCCGGGGCGCCGCTCCATCACCGGCCACTCCATGGGCGGTCACGGCGCCTTGATCAGTGCCCTGAAACATCCGGGTGTCTACCGCTCGGTATCGGCTTTTGCACCGGTCTGTCATCCGACGGACTGCGACTGGGGCCGGGGCTGCTTCAGCGCCTATCTGGGCGATGACGAGGCACTCTGGCGGGACTGGGATGCGACCGAATTGATCCGTGCGGGTGCGGCACCAATCCCGTTGCTGATCGACCAAGGGACCGCCGACGAGTTTCTCGCCGCCGGGCAGCTCAAGCCCGAGGCGCTGGCGCGTGCCTGCGAGGAGCGGGAATTTCCCCTCACCCTGCGGATGCAGCCCGACTACGACCACAGCTATCACTTCATCGCCACCTTCATCGGCGAGCATCTAGCTTACCATGCGCGGGCATTGGCCTGAGTTGATCATTACTCTGGGCACCGAACCGCACCCTCGCGCTCGTGACACCGCTCCAGCGGTGTCACGCATGTGTCAGGCGCTCTGCGCCGCGTGAGCCGGTGGCCGGCTAGTCAAGGCCGCAGGGTGCATGGATTGGCCCGCCTGAGCGAGCCCCAGATGAAGTAAACTATCGGGTAATACCTTGGGAGAGGCGACGCCCATGATCGTGACCGCCAAGTTCCACACCACCACCCAAAGGGTCCCCCGATGACAGCCATTACACTGGATTTGCCGGATTCCCTGGTACGGCAGGCAGACCAGGCCGCGCGACTCATGCAGCGCCCCCTGGAGCAGGTACTCGCTGCGGTCCTAGAAGCCGCCTTGCCAGCATTGGACGACATACCGCCGGAACTTCAGGCCCGGCTTCTGGAAATGACTTGGCTGGGCGACGGACCGCTGCTTGCAATCGCTCACGGCACCCTATCGGAACCTGAGCAACAGCGTCTCTCGGACCTCGGACAGCGCTCCGCCAATCTGACCCCCGGGGAGCAGGCGGAGCTTGCGCTGTTGCGCGACCGTTACGGTGAGCTAACCCTGCGCAAGGCCCGTGCCTATGCGCTGCTCAGCATTCGTAGTGGCAAGGCATTACTTGGACAAGCGGCGGCGGCTTGATGGCCGATGGCATCTCAAAGGCACTGCGAGAGCGGATTGCTGCCGCTGCACAGCAGCGCTGCGGTTACTGCCTGACCGACCAGCGTGTCAGCGGCGCGCAGATGCATGTGGAGCATATCATTCCGCGTGCCCGAGGCGGCAGCTCCCAGGAATCGAATCTCTGGCTGGCCTGCGCTTGGTGCAATAGCTACAAGGGAATCCAGGTCGAGTCGCAAGATCCGGAAACCGGCGCGAGCGTTGCACTATTCAATCCACGTCGACAGCGTTGGATCGAGCATTTCACATGGAGCAAGGACTCAACCTGCATCCTCGGCTTGACGGCTACCGGACGGGCGACCGTTGCCGTGCTGAATCTCAACAATCCATACATAGTTCCGGCGCGTCGACTCTGGGTGGTCGCCGGGTGGCATCCGCCAAAGTGATCGTGTTGCCGGCAAGCACCAACGCGATGCTCTCGCAGACAGCAAGGATAAGGATCTAATTGAAATTAGATTATTCTGGTGCGGTCATACGTGAATACCCTGACGCTGTTCCTTTAGAAAAAGACGCGAATTCAATAGGATGGCGCATAGGGCGATTTTTCGCTACCCGGCCTACGTACTAGCGAGGAAGACGCAAAGATGGCGATTTATGACGGGGCTGGAAATAAAATTCGGCGTAATGCGCTGTGCCCATGTGGAAGCAAAAGGAAGTTTAAACACTGCCATGGAAAAGAAACGGCGCAAGGCCTATTAGGTTCTGCCGATGACGTTGCTGGATTTCTTGAGAAAAACTTCTATAAAGCAAGGGCCAATCGGGTTGCATTTGAGGAAAAACACGGGCGCGTCAATCCGATAATTTCGGGTCATTTCAGAGACTGGCGCTTCGTGGCAGTGGGTGACGAGCTGCATTATTCGAAGATCGCGGAAACGAAATACTTTCCGGATTTTCTAATGAACTATATCGGTTCAAAATTGGGTTCTGAGTGGGGTATGTCAGAGCTAGAAAAGCCAATTAAGGATCGACACCCGGCTCTCAAGTGGCATGATAGCTTGTCCCGTTTCCAGAAGAATGAAAAGCCTGACGAAGATGGAGTCTATCGCTCTAGTGGAAACGGTTCCTTGGTGTCGTGGTACCGACTGGCGTATGATCTCTACCTACTAAAACACAACGCCGATCTGCAAGAAAGGTTACTGAATCGCATAAGGAATAGAGCACAATTTCAGGGTGCGCGATTCGAGCTTTTTGTGGCTGCCTCAATGATAGTCGCTGGCTTCGAGATAGCATTTGAGGATGAGGCTGATAGTACTTGCAAGCATACTGAATTCTTAGCTACACATTGTTCAGGCATGAGAATTGCTGTTGAGGCAAAAAGCAGGCACCGCGATGGAGTCTTAGAATACAGGGCGCCTCCGAGGCGATCTGGGAAGGATCAATGTTCCAGGGTTGGCGTCGAAGGTCTAATACGGAAAGCCCTGGCAAAAGATCCGGATACGCCTTATTTCATATTTATCGATTTAAATTTGCCATATCTGGATGCAAATTTAGATGCGCAACCTTGGTTGCAGGAGATCAACGAAACTGTAAGAAAAGTCCTCCGCGATTGGTTGCCGGGCAAATTTCCAGCAAACGCGATATTTTTCTGCAATGACCCAACGTATCAAAGCCCTGAAATACCTCCCGAAGAAAACAGTTTTTTGTGTTATACAGTGGAAATAGACACCCCAAGGCATCCGTTAGCTGATCAGCAGATAATAAGGCATGTGGCCCAATCAATAATGAGGCGAAATAACATACCCAATGAATTTCCTGAACAGGAAACCTTAACTTAACAGGCATTGATCATCGTTCCGGCTAGCGACCATCTTCATGGAGTCCAAGGCTTCAGCCTTGGTCCTGGGGACTCTGGGGACAGTATACTTAATTCCCCAACTACCGCGAAAGCGACACAACCCCTTCATCGTCGAGCCTTGTGTATAACGCGAAAGCACACCCCCATCAGATTCGCGATAATCGGACGTACCGCCATACTCCGATACTTCGCTCTAGCCTTCGGGCTTCAATGCGAATTCCGGGCGACATAATCACGCTGCACGCAATCCATACGCGATTGCCAGCCCGCCCCTGTTGATTTGAAGAAATCGACCACCTCTGGGCTATAGCTCACGGATACCAGAACCTTCTTGCTCTCGGCCCTGGGGCGCCCCCTCATTGCCCGTATCGCCACCATGGCGGCAAGCTCCGCGTCGGTCAATGGCTGTGCGTCAGGGTCGTTCCGCGCGGCAGCGATGATTGCGGCATCTTCTTCGGGCGTTGGCGCAACGATGGTTGGCGGCTTAGATGTTCTCGACATAGCGCTTCACCTCGCTAACTGTCGCGCGGCGCAGACCTTAGCGCACGAGCCCCAGCGCGGTGCGCAGCGTGACGGCGTCGCCGATGAAGCGGATGGCCGTGATGGTCCCGCCCACCGACGCCACCAGGGTCACCTTGCCCGGCGCGCGGGGCAGCATGGCCGTCTCAGCGGCGGTGCGCCCCAGCACGATCGGGTAAGGCCGTTTACGCAGCTTTGGCAGCGCGAAGGCCGCGGACACGAGCGCCGGCATCCCGCTGATGTCGGCGACGTAGCGGACCTTGGCGGCGTCGAGCGTCTGGGCGGTCTGGCCTTCGAGGGCTGTCTCGACCACCGCCGAGGGGGCGCGTTCGGCGGTGAAGATCAGATAGTGTGTGGTGGTTGCGATGGTCGCGGGCGCATCGTGCTGGTCCTTCAGGGTCAGGACGGGCAGGCGGGAACCGACCTGCAGCGTAGCCGCGGCGAGGAGTGCGGAAAACAGGAGTAGGGAGAGAAGAATGGCGGTTTTCATGGAATAAGCCCTTGCTGTGGTCGCGCCGGTGACTGTACACCGAATTTGCCGTCGCTTGCTTCCACCGCAATGGGCTACCACGTCTGCGCAACCACCAGGGTCGGCAATGTGGCACCTTGGTTAGGTTTGGGCATCCACCACGCGGAGATCATCATGACTGCTCCAACCGCCAGCCGTCTCCTGCTCAGCTATCTGGGCCTGGTGCAATTTCTGTTTCTGCTGACCTGGGCGGTCTACGCGATCTTTCTCGGCGATCTACTGGCCAAGCTCGGGCTGCCGAAGGCGTTCGCGCCGCGTCTGCTGTTGTTGGACCAACTGCTGTTCGCCTGCGCCGATATCGTGCTGGGGCTCTATGCCGACCGGGCCATGCGCCTGTTCCGGGGGCTCGCCCCGGTGGTGCTGGGTTTGAACCTGATCGCCTGCCTGGCCTTCGTCGCGTTGCCCCTGCTGCGGGTCGGCGATGCGGCGTTATTCGTCGCCTTGGCTGCGCTGTGGGTGTTGACCTCCTCGGTCCTGCGCGCACCGCTCTATGCGCTGATCGCCCGGCGCGGCCATGCGCCAGGGCGTGCCACCGCGGTCGCCCTGCTGGGCATGGGGCTGGCCGGTGCCTTGGCGCCTTACCTGGGAACGGTGCTCAAGGGCGTCGATCCGCTCCTGCCGTTCGCCCTGTCCGGGGTCAGCCTGGCCTTGGCGACCCTGGGCTTCGCGGCCTGGGAGGCGCGCCAGCGTCCGGCCGACCGCGTGGTGGACAGCGTCCCCCGGCCGGCCTTCACCACCGTCTGGCGCTGGCTGGCGGCGATGCTGCTGCTGGGGGCGGGGCTCCAGGTGCATATCTTTGTCAACTCAGCGCCGCTCTATAAGGGCTTGGCCGACCCGTCCCTGCTGCACTGGCTGTTGCCGGTGTTCTGGATCGGTTTCAGTCTGGCGGTCAGCGCCGGCCAGCCAGTGGTGGAGCGGGTCGGGGCGCGGCGCGCTTTCGCCCGGGCGGCTCTGCTGGGCACGGCCGCCTGCACCGGCTGCCTGGCCGCGCCTAATCTGCCGCTGTTGATCGCCTTGCAGGTCCTGGCGGGTACTGCCTGGGGCGGGGCCTTGCTGGCCGGACTCATGGGGGTCGGCGGCGTCGGTCGGCACGGGCGCGAGGGCCTGTTCGTGGGTACACTCTTCGCCAGCCTCGCGCTGGGGGCGGCCGCGCGCGTCGGGCTGACCCTGGCCGGCATCCCATTCTCCGCGCAGGTCACCCTGCCGTTGGCGGCGGCGCTGTGGGGGGCCGGGGTGCTGCTGTGCCTGACTTGGCTGCGGGCGCCATCCGGCGCGTCCGCGTCGAATTAAGCGCCAGCCTGGCGACGTCGCCCCTTTTCCCAAAGGCTACGATGGTAGCGTAAAACCTATCGCAGTAGTCGGAAACACCCATTGGAGATTGGACGGTGCGGTCTGTATCTTGTGAATCGTAGGCACTGAGCGGGGTCTGTCGGGTTGCTCCCCCCGATCCGGCAGACCTCCAAGAAGCCTTTAAATAGTATACGAGACGACTAATCCAAGGTGATCATCATGAGTGACGAAGACCTCCGTTCCAAGAGCAACCACGCCTTTTGGTTGGCCATTGGCATCACGCTGGTACCCCTGGTGCCCTACGCCCTGAGCGGCGCCGGGGTTTAACCCACCACCACGCCCGAATGAAGCCTCAAGACCTGCGCGGCCCCGACTGGATCGGGGCCGTGTGCTATGCGCTTGACTATTTTCTTGGCTTTGCCTTTTTGGCGGTGCCACCCTTCTTGAATGAGGGAATGCGAAAGCCTGGACGCTTGATCCGGGCGAGCATTTGGGCAGCGCTCAGGGTCTGCGGGTGCTTGGTGCCGAGGACTTGCCGGAAGATGTCGTAGGCCGCTTGGGCCTGCGTATAGGCCTCGTTGGTCTTGCCGAGCTTCAACAGATAGCCCGCGGTGGTTTGCAAGGCCTTGGCCGTGGCGGGGTGTCGCAGACCGAACAGTTCCTGGTAGATGGCAAGCCCTTGCTGGGTCAGGTCCAGGGCGCGCTGCTGCTCGCCCAGTGCGCTCGAGTAGGTGGCCATGGTGTTGAGGCCGATGGCCGTGTCCGGGTGCCGGTCGCCGAATAGCGCACGGTGGATGGCCAGGGCCTGACCGGCCAATTCCAGTGCCCTTTGCGAGTCGCCCAGTGCATTGGTGAAATAGGCGACGCTCGCCAGCGACGCGGCGGTCGCGGGATGGCGCTCGCCGTAGAGGTCACGGTGAATGGCCAGCGCCTGGCTTGCCATGTCCAAGGCGTGCTCCTGGTTGCCCAGGTTATAGGTGTAGGTGGCGATATTGTTGAGTGAGATGGCGGTGTCCGGATGCCGGTCGCCATGCAGTCCGCGGCGGATGGCGAGCGTCTGCTCGGTCAGCTCCAGTGCGCGCAACTGATCGCCCAGCGTGGCGGCGTAGTCGGCACTATTCGCAAACGACCTGGCCGTATCCGGATGGTCGTCACCAAAGAGCCCGCGGCGGATCGCGATTGCCTGTTGCACCTGCGCCTGTGCGCGCTTCGTCTCCCCGAGCGCGTCCAGCGCGAAGGCCAAGTCATGATGCAAGCAGGCCAGCAGCGCCTGGTCATCGCACCCGTGCTGCTGGTATTCGGCCAGTCCCTGTTCGAGCAGCCGCCGGACCTCGTCCGGCTGGCCGCGGTTCAAGGGCACGTAAATCCGTAGCCAGGTGAGCCGGGTGGCAAGCGTTGGGGCAAAGTGTACCGCGTGCTCATGCCATGCGCGCAAATGGTCCATCTCCGCCTCGAAGCGCGGCAACTGTTGCGGGTCATCGAGCAGGGCGCCGAACCAGGCCGAGACCCGTGCGCACTGTTGCGCCGCCCAGTCGGGTCGATCGGCGATGGCTGATTGCTCGCGATGGCCCTGCGCTACTCGCGGATGCAGCGCATAACGGTTGGTTTCCGGCAGTGCCCGGATGATGGCGCGCCCGGTGCCGAACTCCAGCGCGGCATCGAGTTCGGCGTGGTCCGTGGCACCGACCATAGCGGCCAGTAGGTCGCGACCCATGGCTGCCGGACCGCTCCAGGCGAGTACGTCCAAGACGGCCGGCAAGAGTGGCTGTTCGGCGCAGACCGCCGTGCCGATGCGCAGGACGCAATCCAGATCCGCCCCTTCCCTGCGGTCGTCGCGTAGCCGTTGGAGAGCGTGCTGGAATCCCATCGCACTATGCGCTAAATGGCCGCCCGCCAGTTCCAGGGCCAGCGGCAGGCCGTCCAGGGTATCGGCGATCTCGCGGGCGGCGTCCAATTCGGCCTCGCCATCCGGCTCGCGGTCGGCCGTCTGGATCAATAGCCGCAGTGCTGCCGCCGGGTCCAGTCGATCAATGAAGACCGCCGTGGAATCCGGTTGCTCGGCGCCGCTGGTCATCAGGATGTGTGGGGCTGCGGGCGGTTCGGGCAGGTAGTCGCGAAGCGCCGCCGGGTCCTGCACGTTGTCGAATACGATCAAGCAGTCCGCGACGCTACGCAGCCGGTGACGGGCGATCTCAATCATATAGCGGCGTTCGGACGCGGGCGCGATCCAGCCGGCCTTGACCGCCAGTTCGGCGAGTTGGGTCTCCAGGTCCCCATCGGCGGCCAGCCAGATGACGCCATTGGGGTATTCATCGCGATAGCGATAGGCATATTCTACCGCCGTCTGGGTCTTGCCCAGGCCAGCGAGCCCCTCTAATGCGGCCCCCTGGGTGATATTGGTGCGGCGCCCGGCGCTCAACTGTTGCCGCACCTCATCCAGTGTCGTCTCCCGGCCGATGAACCGATCGCCCAATTGGCGATAGGGCACAGAAAAGACCGGCCGGCGCGGATCGTAGTCGGCGACCGCGCCGGGGGCCGTATCAGGTGTGCGGTCGGTCGGGTTGGTGCTGTGGTCTACCGTCATTCTGCAACTCCAAGCGGATTGGCCGTTAGGCGGCCCGTCCCAAATAGGTTCTTAGCGATGTCTGGCCGTGTCGGAACCTGGTATCCGGTTCCACGCGCGCTTGCGTACCGACCCCAACGGGGTCAAACCAGGGGTGAATTTCGCGGACAGTATATTGACTCTCTCGCGACACCGCTCCTGCGGTGTCCGGTCCGCCCCTAGCCGAGCGCTGCGGGCCGACACGCGTGCCGCTGGCGGCGCAGCCAGGGGCAGAGCCCCGTGACGGTGACGCCCAGCAGGATCGGGCGAGACAGCAGATTGAGCACACCCGACCAAGCGGCGGCCTGGATGCCAGTTTTTCGACCGGAATGACCGGGCAGTACGATGGCCCCTCAGCCCAGCACCAGCTTCCGCCCAAAGGGCACCACCGCATCCTGATAGGCGACCGGCACGGCCCAGATGACCGGCCAGGTGGGGTGCCAGTCGGCCGGCCCCTGGAGGTCGGTGAGGAAGAGTCCCAGGTCGGGGCGGTGGCGGTCGGCCTCGCGCAACAGGGGGGAGAAGTCGGTGCCGCCGCCGCCGTTGAAGACCAGTTCGCGCAGGTTGGAGCGGCCGGGCTCGAAGGTCGCGACCCCGGTGACCCGGTCATCGCCGACGATGACGACGATCCGCGCCTCCAGCCGGCGGCTGGCGGCCTCCACCTCTTGGGCGAAGCGGTCGAGTAATGGGTCCTCGATGGAGCCTGAGCAGTCGACCATCACCACCAACCGCGCCACCGTCCGGGCGGCGGCGCGACCGGGTTCCCAGGGCAGGCGCCCATGGGTGCCGACCCGCCCCTTGTTGGCCTGATAGGAGCGCGACGGGCGCGACCAGGACAGCCCGGGTTGCAACGACAGCCCGCGCGTCAGATGGGTGCGCAGCAGGTGTTCCCAGGGGGTGCGCAGCCGCGGCAGGTCGGCGAGCAGGGTGCGCAGCAGCGAGAAGGCGCCATCGCCGGTGTGGGCGCGCAGTAGGCGTTCGCCCCATTCCCGGGCCTGCTCCGGCGCATTCTCGGGACGGTCCTCGTCCGGGCCTGGCCATAGGTCGTCACGCAGATCGCCGGCCAGGCGCCGGACCTGGGCCGAGCGGGGGCCGTCCGGACGCCAGGCCCCGTCGCTTGCCCCCAGGTTCTCCGTCTCGCCCGCCCGCTCGGCCGCCGCGTCCGGCGATTCGGCCTGGCGCGACCCGCTGCCGCGGCGCCCAGCGGACGGCAGCGACGGCCCCCGGTCGTCGATCGCCCGATAGAGCCGCTCCAAGTCCCAGTCGAGCAGGGCCTGCTCGGTGGAGAGATCGAGCTTCAGCGCATGGCGCAAAACGCCCTCCAGCGTGACCGCGGACCTGGGCAGTTCCAGCCAGCTCAGGTGACCGAGCGCGCTGTTGACGATGGCGTCCGCGCAGCAATTGAAGAGCGGCAGGTCGACGTCCCCCAGCAGGCCGCGCAAGGTCACATAGCGCGGGCGGTGGCGTAGGGCGACATGCAACACCTCGTGGGCGACCAGGCCCGCCTGCTGGGGGAGTGACAGGGACTCAAAGCCGGGGCCGTAGAAGATGGTCGAGCCGTCATTGGCCGCCGTCAGTGCAGTGGGGGCGTCGGGTAGGTCGCGATGATCGATCCACAGGGCCAGCCCCCCGCTGGACGGGGCGTATTCGACCATGCGCTGGATGGCCCGGGTGCCGCGGTGCGTGTAGATGGGGTTCATGGGTGTCCGGATGGCCTTGGGCTAGCTGCCCAACCCATCCGCCTTGCGCTGGTCAAGATAGCGCCGGTAGGCGTCGCTGCCATAGATCGCGGACTCCAGGCCGGACTCCAGTGCGTGTTGGAACAGCAACTCCATCGCGAGTGTCTGCGTCTCGCGGATGGGCAGGGGCGTCTGCCCCCGGGCGTCCGGCAATTGTTCGATGATGGCCAGCGCCCGGGCCAGGCTCAACGCCTCCCGGCTGGCGGCGAGCAGTCCGTAGACCATGCCGTAGAGCGCATCCAGGCTAGTCGGCAGCAGGGCGGCGGTCTCCGCCCCGGGCTTGGCCTCCAGCAGCCGCAGCACGTCTACCCCGGACTGGATCTCCTTGAGCACCCCGAAGAACTCGGCCGCGTTGGCGGCCCCGATACGGCCCTGGACGAAGACCCGCTTGGCCGACTCGGACAGGCCGGACTGGAGCACGTTGGAGATGTCCTCCCAACCCCGCGGGCTGGCGCCGACCAGGTGGTCGTTGGCGAGTTGGGCCGCGGTATCGTCGAGCCGATCCGGGCGCACCTTGAGATAGGCCAGCACCGCCGGGGCGAAGCCCTGCGCCAGGGCGTGGGCCAGGAAGGCGTCGATCACGGTCTGTACGTTGAAATGGAACATGCGATCGGACAGTGCGGTGCCCATGTCATGGGTCACGGCCCCATGAAAACTGGCGTTGCCGGCGGCGATCACCTGCCAGCCGTCCGGCAGGGTGTAATGGCCGACCCGCCGGTCCAGGATCAGCGAATAGGCCGAGATCTGCAGGCGCTGGTCGGCGGCGGTCAGCTCATCGAGGAACAGGATGCCGTTGGGCTCCTGCGGCCCGGGGAGGAACTCGGGTGGGAACCAGACGGTCTTGGCCTGCTTCTCGTCCACCCAGATGGCGCCGCGGATGTCCACCGGCTCGATGGTGGTGAGTCGCAAATCCACCAGCGGCACGCCGAAATGGGCCGCGACCTGGCGGACGATGGACGACTTGCCCACCCCGCGGGTGCCCCACAGCATGGAGGCACGCTGCCGCAGGAGCGGGTCCGCGTACTGTTCGATCAGCGCCGACTTGGCCGCGGCGATGGAGACGGCGGGAATGTTCATGTAGAGGATGCCTGCGTGCGCTGGGCCGGTCGGTCGCTCACCAGACCCCCAGACGCCACGCCAGGGCCAGGCCGCCGCCCGCGAGCGCCAGCAGGGCGACCAGGGCAACCAGGGTGAGATAGACGCGACGGATGGCCGCGGCGCTGTCGCGCCTGACCTCGGCCAGGACCTCGGCGAGCTGGTCCTGCATATTCGCCTCGCTAGCGGTGATGCGCTGGGTCAGTTCCTGCCGCAACTCGGCCTGGAGTCGCTCGCGCATCTTGTGTTCGAGTTCATGCAGGTGCTTTTCCCGTTGCAGGTGGGCCTCCAGGATGGCGGCGTTCTGCGCCCCGGACTGTTCGCGCGGGCCGTCGCCGAGGCCGTCCGGCGCCTGCTCTGTCCTCCCGGTTGGTGGCGCGCCCACCGCCGGTGCCGCGGCCACCCCCAACCCTTCGCGCGTACGTTCGGTGCCCGGCGGCTCAGGCCGTTGCGCTGGGCTCGCGTCCGGCGTCGCGCCCCCGGCCGTGGGCTCCTCCATGCCGAGCAAGCGCCGGTTGCCGGGGATCGATAGCCAGGCCCCCAGGTCCATCGATTGGATCTCATAGGCCGAATCCGCTTTGGCCCCGACCCAGCCCGGCGCGCGGATGGCCGGCGCCGGCTCGGGCGCGCGCTTTGGTGCAAGCTTTTGCAGCAAACGACCGATGCGTTGCGGCAACAGCTCCTGCGAGATGACCAGCGTGGCGCCGAAGCGGGTTGCGCGCTTGGCGTGCCGCTCCCCGGCGGCGTCGTGGACGACAAAGATCGGGATGTTCGCTAAATGTTGGCGCAGCACGACCAGTGCGTCGAAGGTCTTCTCCGGGGCGGCGCTCAGTCCCAGCACAATGGCCTGTAGGTCGTCGGCGACCTCCAGGATCGCCGCCGCGTCATCGCAGACCTGGACGCTCGCCCCGGCGCTAATGAACAGGTTGGACACGTTCTGTTGTGCCGCGCGATCCTTGATGCTGACGGCAATGCGCATTGGTTGTTCGCTCATGGTTGGCAATAGCGTCCTCTAGGGGTGAATGATTCGGGTCAACCACCGCCCGGTGCGTTGCCAGCGCCCCGTCGGTGCCGGCCGCCCGGACGCACCTGGCGGCGCGGGGGGCGGCGCCCAGGCGTCCGCCGACAGCGGGCGGGGGCGGCGGGGCGGTCGCAGGCTGGGCCTCTCACGTATGCCGAACCAGGCGATAATGAGTAAATTGGGCGTATTGAAGGCCAGGAGGCGCAGCACCGAGTCGTGCGGCGGGTCGAAATACAGGATCGCCGGCCCGCACACCAGGGCGCCCAGCACCACGAGTATCCCCGCCAGCCGCCGCCCGACAAAGACCCAACGAGCCAGGCGCAAGCGTTGGTGGAAGCGCCCCGGGGGCTGCCCCAGGGTCCTCACCAAATGCTCGAAGGTCCGCGTCAGTTTGCGCTCGCAGTCGGCGGTGCGCTCTGGTTCGCGCTTGGCCACCCGCAGGCTGGAACGCCACCCCTGGGGGGTGCGCTCCAGCGCCTTCCAGCTCCAGCCCAGGACCGCGAGCAGGTCCTCTGGCAGCGTGCAGGACTGCCCCGGCGCTGGGGTCAGGCGGATCTCGGCGGGCCAACCGGGCCCGGTCATGGTATCGAAGGCGAACCGCAGCACGCCCAGCTCGGCCGTTGCCCCCGCCAGGACCACTCGGTCGGTAGCGGCAGGGCCAGCGGCGTCGGGCACGAGCCGATCGCTCCGGGCCAAGATCACCCCCTGCCGCACCAGGAACCGACCCGCCGCGGGCACGCGTTCCAGCCGCTCGATGAGTCCGTCCAGTGCCTCACCCTCGACGCGCAGTTCGGCCATGAGCCCGGCCTGAGTAGTCAGGGTCCGGGTGAGTCGGTAGACATCGCTCGCCGGCTGCTCCAGGATCAGGGTCTCCTGCAGCACCGGGCCTAAGGGCGGTGCGACCGTGACCTCCCGGGTCTGGAACGCCAGGCGCCGCTCGGCGCGGTCGCTGGCGGCCAGGTCGAGCTGCCGCCCACGGCGGGCCAACGGCTCGACCAGGGCCAGGATCTCGTGATGCGTGAGTGGAGTTGTCGGCATGTCAAGCGCTGCGGATGGCCTTCAATCGCCTCTATTTGCGGACTCCAGTGCCATTTCACCAGCGTGATGGATGAGCGGCACCCGCGCGGTCACCCCGGTAAAGAGCTGGTAGGCGATGGTGTCGCTGGCCGCGGCCACGGCGTTGGCGCTGACCCGGCGGCCCCACAACTCCACCGGGTCGCCGATCTGTGCCTGAGGCAACTCGGTCAGGTCGACCGTCAGCATGTCCATGGAGACCCGCCCGATGAGCCGTGTCAGTTGGCCATTGACTGCCACCGGGGTGCCGTCCCGGGCATGGCGGGGATAGCCGTCCGCATAGCCGGCGGCCACCACCCCGACCCGGGTCGGGCGCTCGCAGACGAAGCGCCCGCCGTAGCCGAGGGGCTCGCCGGCCGCCAGGTCGCGCACCGCAATCAGGGCCGATTCCAGGGTCATGACCGGGCGCAGCCGCGCGGCCGATTGGTGCCCCTCACCCAGCGGCGAAGCGCCGTAGAGCATGATGCCGGGGCGCACCCAGTCGCCGATGGCCGCCGGCCAGGCCAGCAGCCCGGCGGAACTGGCCAGGCTGCGGGGTGCGGCCAGGTCGCCGCAGACCTGCGCGAAGAGCGCCAACTGTCGGTTGGTGTAAGGTTGGTCCAACTCGTCGGCGCGGGCCAGATGGGTCATCAACACCACTTGATCCACCTGGGGGCACGCGGTCAAGGCCGCATGGGCGCCGGCCAAGGCGGCCGGGGTGAAGCCCAGCCGGTGCATGCCGGTGTCGAGTTTGAGCCAACAGGCCAGCGGCCGTGCCGGACGGGCCGCCTGCACCCACCCAAGTTGCTCCCGATTGTGGACCACCACGGCGAGGGCCAAACGCTCGGCCAGGGCGAGTTCGTCCGGGTCGACCACCCCCTCCAGCAGCAGGATGGGGGTGCCGATGCCGGACTCGCGCAGCTCGCTGGCCTCCTCGATGCAGGCGACCCCGAGGGCTTCCACCGCCCCCTCCAGGGCGTGGGCCACCGTCACCGCCCCGTGTCCGTAGCCGTTGGCCTTGACCACCGCGACCAGGCGCGCGGACCCGGCCAGCCCCCGGGCATAGGCAAGGTTATGGCGCAGTGCGGTGAGATCGATATGGGCGCGCGTGGGACGGGTCATCAAGGTCTCCCTGAATTTACCTGAAAAATCGGTATCGTCTACTCAAAGAAGCGGTTCTCGTTCTCCCGGCGGGGCGCGGCGGTGTGCCCTGGGGGGCCGTCCGGCTGGGTGTCGGCGGCGCCGTTGTCCTGGTGCGGGCGCGCGCCGCGCGCGAAGGGCTCCCAGCCGATCGGGGTCAGTTCCGGTTTGCTCCAGGGGCCGGTCATGCGGTACTGGTAGCTGGCCAGGCGGTCGAGCGCGCCGCCGGTGAGACGGTCGACCAGATAGACCGCGGCCCCCACCACCGGGCCGCCGGCCACCCCGCTCGCCAGGGCCACGCTGGTGCCGATGCTGGGTTCGACGGTCACCGTCTGGTCGAAGGTGCGCTGGCCCAGGTCGGCGAACCCGCTGACCCGGATGTCGCTGGACGGCCCATCGATGGCGAAGGTTCGCAGGCGTGCCTGGCCGCCAGCGACCTCGATGCGCCCGGTGATGCGTGCGAAGACGAACCCCTTCTCATAGAGGTCGGTGAAATCCAGTGACAAGCGGCGCCCCAATTCACCCAGGTTGAGAAAGCCGAGCACCCGTCCGACCCCGGGGTCCACGTCGAGCAACCGCCCCGGACCCACGTCCAACTCGATTCGGCCGGTCGAACGTGCCAGCGAAAAGGCCGAAAAACCGCCGGGCCAGTCAAGGTGCAGGCGCGCGTCTACCGTGGTGGGACTGAGTACTGGGGCATAGTCCAGTGCCCGCAGTAAGGGGCCGGTATCCGCGGACCTCAGCGTCAGGGCGAGTCGGCTATGCCCGCCGGTGGGAGCGTCCAGCCAACCGCCGTCTCCCGTCACGCGCGTGTCGCCGATGCCCTCGAAGACGATGCGCGAGACCCGCAGTCCGGCGATGTCCGGGCCCAGGGTGAGGCTCAAGCGGCCGAGGCCGGTCTCGCCCCAGCGCAGTTCCTGCACCCGCAGATCCATTGCCGTCGGGGGTGAGTATACCTTCGCGGAAACCGGCGCAGACCTGGGCGCAGGGGCGGTGTCCGCGTCGCCCCCGGCCGGGATCAGTGACTTGATGTCCAGTCGCTCCAGGTCCAGCGACAGGGGTGTGGCGGGTTCCCCGGCTGCCGCCGTGCCGGGCAGTCCGATCTTCCCCGCCACCTCCCGGGATTGCAGTTGCAGGTCCCAGCCGGCGGCCGTCCGGGCGGCCTGGACCCGGGCGTCGGTCAGCGCGAGTCCGCCCAGGTCCAACCGGGCGATGCGCAGATCGGCGGACGGCCCCCCGGCCTCGGCCTTGGCACCCGTGGCCGCACCCAGGTTGGTGGTGAGCCCCAGGGTGGGCGCGTGCCGGTCCCACCAGTCGGACCAGGCGGGTAGGTTCAACTCGGGGAGCGAGCCGTCGATGACCAAGCCGGACGATGCCGCGGGCGGCACGGCGCGTGGCGCCCCCAGGGTGACCCGGCCGTGCTCCAGGCGGGCGGGGGCCAGGGCCAGGGCCAGGTCCAACGCCACTGGCGCTGCCGCGCCGGCGACGGTCAGGCTCCGCCCCGGGACCAGGGCGCCTGTGAGTTCCAGTGGGCGTGCTTGCTCTGCGGTCTTGCCCAGGGGCGCGGGGAGGTTGAGCGCCAGTCCCCGCAGGTCCGAACGCAGGCGGTAGGCGAGCGGCAGCACGGGCCCGGTAAGGTCGGTGTTGCGCAGGTCGACCTCCAGGTTCCAGTCGAGATCGCCGGTGGCGAGGCGCCAGAAGGGCGAGGGGAAGCGGGCGGCCAGCACCGTGGCGGGCGTTCGGGAATGGGCGCGGATGCTGGTGGTGGCGGCGGACGCATCCCCGGGGGCCTGGGTGCCGATGGTCAGCGTGGCCGGCTGCCCCCAGAGCTGACCGCGGAGGTTGTCGGCGCGCAGTGTGTTGCCGGTGAAGTTGAGGTCGCCGGCGAGTCCGGTCAGTTTGACCGGCGTGTGCTTGAGGCTGAGGTTGGCGGGTGCGGGCCAGGATAAGTGCCCGTCTATCCCCAGCGGGGCCTCGCCCTTGCCCAGTGGGACATCCAGGTCGAGGGCGAGCTGCATGGGCCCATCCACCTCCAGTGTCCGCGCGAGCGGTCCAAGGCGTGCGGCTAGCGGGGTTTCGGTGAGGATCCTCAGCCCGTCGGTGGATGGCCCACTCCCCTCGCCGTGGATCGGCAGCCGGTGCGGGCCCCAGAGGTCGGCGATGCTGGCCTGGCCCTGGCTCAGTGCAGTCGCGTAGATGCGCCCCGTGTCCATCCGGATCGCGAGTCCCGGCCCGAGAAAGCGCAGTTCCCCGGTGGCCTCCTCGATCGGGGGCCAGCCGTGTTGGTAGTTGAACACCAGGTCGCGATACCCGAGGACCAGTTCGAAGCGTCCTTGCTGCTCCCGAAAGGGGTAATGCCTCAAGGGGCCGCGCAGCACCAGGTCGCCCCGGGACAGGCGTCCGGACACCAGGGCCTGGGTGAGCCAGTCGGTGAGCTGCGGTTTGAGTTTCCCGACCGGGAGATAGCGGCGGGTCTGCGCGATATTGCCGTTGTGCAGGGCGGCGCGCAGGTCGAGTAAGGGGCCGGTGTCCGGCGGGTCCGCGGGGCCGGGGAGATCGAGTGCAAAGCGCACCTGCGCGGTCAGATCGGCGTTCGCCAGGTCCAGCAACTGGCTCGCCAGGTGCCAGCCGCCGCTTGGACCGCGCCCCCAGCTGAGGTCGCCGCGCAATTGGTCCAGGTGCAGCGGTTGGTCGAAGACCGGTTGCAGATCGAGCGCCAAATCGGCGGACTCCAGACGCAGCTCGCCCCCGTCCTGGTCCGCCCGCAGGCGGGCGTTGAGACCAGCCAGTCCCGGGAAGGGTGCGTGTCGATCCACGCCGAGGGAGCGCACCTGCGCCGTTGCCCGCCAGCGCGGCGGCCCCGCGGGCGGGAACTCGATGCTGGCCGCCAGTCGCTCCATCCGGACGCGCGGGTTCAGGGCGGCGATGAGGTCTTGGTCCAGTGGCAGGGGCGGGACCGGCAACGTGGGCCAGGTGCGCAGCAGCGGGGTGAGCGCTTGCAGGTCCAGCCCCGTCGACGCCAACTCCAGGGTGCGGGGCCGGCCGTCCGCGGCTAGCCGCAGGTCGAGCCCCAGCTCGGCCAGCTCGGCCCCGTCCACCTTGAGTCCCAGTTTCTCCACCTGGACCTGCCAGCCGTCCGCCGCCGGGGTGACGCGGACCAGTCCGTCGAGGCGTTCCAGCGAGACGGCGGCGAGCGGGGCCGCCTGGTGCAGGGCCACCCCGCGCAGCGCGACGCGGTTGCGGCTCTCCACGAGCGCCCCCTGTCGCACCTGGTTCCAGCTCTCCCAATGGACGGTTTGGCTGCGCACCAACCCAGTCTCAATGAGGGTGTTGGGCACTAGGGTGGCGAGGTTGGCGCCGGCCAGGCTCAGATAGAGGTCGCCACTCCACTGCCGGGTGTCTTCGGCATCCCCCCGCAGGTCCGCGTGTAGCCGCAGTTGGGCGTCGTCCGGTCCGGCCCCACTGAGCGGCGTGTCGGCCGCTACCGGGGTGGCCAAAAGTTCCAATTGGTGGACCGGCCCGTCGTTGTGCAGGCGCAGGCGCACCCGCGTCAGTCGCACCACTGCCCCGCCCAGGGCGTCGTCGATGATCAGCGCATCGCCATCGGTGATATTGAGCCGCCCCTGGCGCAGGAAGATCGCCAGTGCATGCGGGTCATCGGGGGCGAGCGCGCCGAGCCCGACCAGGCTCACCTTGCCGTCGCGGGAGCGATGCACCGCCACGCGCGCCCCCACCAGGGTCAGCGCGCTCAGCCGCGGCCGGCCGGCCAGCAGCGACGCGATGGGGTCCAGGTCCAGTTCCAGTGCGCGCAGGCGCAGGAGCGCGCCGCCGGTCCGCGGCCAAATAATGACCACGTCGCCCAGCACCAGCCGCGGCGTCCAACCGGCGAGGCGCAGCGTCAGGGTTCTCACCTGCAGCGGGTAACCGAGCTGCTCCGACAGCCCCTGGGTCAATTCGTCGCGATACCGGTCGGCGATCGGCAGTGCCAGGCGCAGGGCTGTCGTCAGGCACGCCAGCAGAACCAGGAAGACGACGCCGAGCCGGAGGAGCCAGGCGATGGTGCGGCGCGTCAGGCGTTTCATTGCAGAGTGGGCTGTCCGCAAATGAACGCAAATGAACGCAAAAAAAGAGACATGGCAGATAGGATGAATAGGTCTTGACGGGGCATTGTATCGACCAGGGGGAAAGGGCGCAGCGGAGTCAGTGGCTCGCTAAACAGGTTGCGCGCTGATCTATTATTTGCGTTTATTGGCGTTCATTTGCGGACCAATCGTCTTGTTGGGCTCAACGGGGTTAAATGAGCACAATGTCATATTGCTCCTGGGTATAGAGTGACTCAGCCTGGAGGCGGATGGGGCGGCCGATGAACTCCTCCAGCTCGGCCAGGTGCGCGGACTCCTCATCCAGCAAGCGGTCCACCACCTCCTGGGAGGCGAGCACCAGCAGGGTCTGTACCTCGAACTGGCGGGATTCGCGCAGGATCTCCCGGAAGATCTCCGAGCAGGTGGTCTGTGCCGTCTTGACCGAACCGCGCCCGCCGCAGCAGGGGCAGGGCTCGCACAACACGTGCTCCAGTGACTCCCGAGTCCGTTTGCGGGTCATCTCGACCAGTCCGAGGACTGAGACCTCGGTGATATGGGTCTTGGCGTGGTCCCGCGCCAGTGCCTTTTCCAGCGCGCGCATGACCTGACGCTTGTGTTCATCCTCGGTCATGTCGATGAAGTCGATGATGATGATGCCGCCTAAGTTGCGCAGGCGCAGTTGTCGGCAGATCGCCTGGGCCGCCTCCAGATTGGTCTTGAAGATGGTCTCCTCCAGGTTGCGATGCCCGACGAAGGCCCCGGTGTTGACATCGATGGTGGTCATGGCCTCGGTCTGGTCGATCACCAGATGACCGCCTGACTTGAGGTTCACCCGGCGTTGCAGGGCCTTGCGGATCTCCTCCTCCACCCCGTAGAGGTCGAACAGCGGGCGCTCCCCCTGGTAGTGCTCGATGCGGTCCTTGATATCGGGGATGTATTTGGCGGCGAAGGGGATGGCCTTCTCCACCATCATCCGGGAGTCGATGCGCACCCGCTCTACTTCGGGGGTCACCAGGTCACGCAACGCGCGCAGGGCCAGCGGCAGGTCGTCGTGGATCAGGCCGATCGCCGTGGCCGCCAGACAGCGCTCGCGCACCCCTCGCCACAGCTTGGCGAGGAAGTCCATGTCCTTGAATAACGACTCTTCCGCCACCCCCTCCGCGGCGGTGCGGGCGATGAAACCGCCACGTCCGGGGTGGGTCTCTACATAGATGTTGAGAATGTCACGCAGGCGTTTGCGCTCATTCTCGTCGTCGATCTTTTGCGAAACCCCGGTGCTGGAGAGTGCCGGCATGCACACCAGATAGCGCGAGGCGACCGAGACGTTGGTGGTGAGTCGCGCACCCTTGGACCCCAGGGGGTCCTTCACCACCTGGACCACCAGCTCATCGCCTTCCCGCACCAGTTCGTGGATCTGTTCGCCGCGCGGCTCGCCCTCGGCGCCGATGATGTCGGAGGCGTGCAGAAAGGCGGCCCGCTCCAGCCCGATCTCCACGAAGGCCGCCTGCATCCCCGGCAGCACCCGTACCACCCGGCCCTTATAGATGTTGCCCACCAGGCCGCAGCGCTCGGCGCGCTCGATGATGATCTCTTGGACCACCCCGCCCTCCACCACGGCGACCCGGGTCTCCGGCGGGGTGACATTGATCAGGATCTCTTCACTCACTTAGGCCACCCCTGGCGCGATTGCCGTGCCAGCGGCGGCTGCGGGTGGGAGCACCGCGATGCCGACCTGCCCGAGGAGCCGCCCGGTCTCGAACAGTGGCAGACCCATGACCCCGGAATAACTGCCGATGAGACCGCTAATGAAGAGCGCGCCCAGGCCCTGGATGCCGTAGCCCCCGGCCTTGTCCCGCGGCTCGCCGGTGTCCCAGTAGTGCAGGCACTCATCCCGGGTGAGGGTGCGAAAGGTCACGCGGCTCTCGCTCAGATCGGTGCGCACCCCGTCCGCCGCGACCAGGGCGACGGCGGTGAGTACCCGGTGACAGCGCCCGGAGAGGAGCCCCAGCATCGCCAGGGACTCGGCCACATCGGCCGGCTTGCCGAGGATGCGCTCACCGACCACCACCGCGGTATCGGCCCCCAGCACCGGCCGCGCTTCGTGCCGTGGCAGCGCGGCCCGCGCCGAGCGTGCCTTCTCCAGTGCGAGTCGTAGCACATAGTCCTCCGGGTGCTCACCCGGGTGCCGGGTTTCGTCGCAGTCCGCTGCCAGAACCGCGAAGCGCACCCCGATCTGGGTCAGCAGCTCGCGCCGTCGGGGCGAGCCGGAGGCGAGATAGATCTGGTGGTCGGCATCTGGCATGGTGAACTCGTTATTTTGGAAAACGCATTTGTCCGCAAATGAACGCAAATAAAACAAGGTAGTGAGCGCGTCCTGCAGGGCCGGAAATCAGTCGTCGCCAAGCCGCAATGAACCGCTTACCCGCGATGGTAAGGATGTCCATTCAGTAGGGTCCAGGCGCGGTAGACCTGTTCGGCCAGGATCACCCGCACCAGCGGGTGGGGAAAGGTCAGGCGCGAGAGTGACCAGCACCGATCCGCCCGCGCCAGGCAGGACGGTGCCAGCCCATCCGGGCCGCCCACCAGCAGGGCCTGGTCGCGCCCGCCGCGCAGCCAATCCTTGAGCTGGCCGGCCAGGTCCGGCGTCGTCCACCCCTCGCCCCGCCCATCCAGGGCGACCACCCCGGCGCCTTTGGGGATCGCCTTGAGGATACGCTGTGCCTCGTCCTCCCGGGCCAGTTCGGCCTCGCCTGGTCGGCTTCCGGTCTTGCCGCGGCGCATCGGCTCCACCTCGATCAGCTGCAAGGTACATTCCGGGGGCAGGCGCTTGGCATACTCCTGATACCCGGCCTCGACCCAGGTGGGCATCCGGCGCCCGACGCAGATCAGATGGACATGCACCGGGGGCCTCAGTCCAGGCTCGGCCCGAGGATCAGGTCCAGCGACTCGAAGCCCTGCTCCTCGAGCGCGTCGATGACCTCCTCCGCCGACACCCGGGCGCCCCCGGGGCCGCCACCCTGTCCATCCGCGGACTCCAGCGCGGCGATCAGTCCGGTCACCTGCCGGTATGCCTCCGCCGGGGCTAGGTCCTGCGGCAACCGCACCAGGAGGGAGCGCGCCGGATCCGTACACGGGAGCAACATCAGTTGGTCGGCCATCTCTTCACCTCAATATCTGCAATATTTGCCGTCGACCGGGGTCAGGGCACCGGTTTGCGGCTAAACCCACGGATGATAGCCGCGCGGGGCTCGCTAGGGCTAATCCGTCGCACTGTCGGCGCTCCCAGCCGCGGTTATACTGCCCAGTCACGCACCGGCCGGGTGCCCTGTCACGAACCCAAGGCGGAATCGTCCATGCCAGCCCACACTCACACCCGACTCGCTGACGTCCTGCGCGAGCGCATCCTGATCCTCGATGGCGCCATGGGGACCATGATCCAGCGCCACCAACTCACCGAGGCCGACTACCGCGGCGAGCGTTTCAAGGACTGGCCGTCGGATCTCAAGGGCAACAATGACCTGCTGGTGCTGACGCAACCAGAGATCATCCGCGGGATCCATGAACAATACCTGGAGGCCGGGGCCGATATCCTAGAGACCTGCACCTTCAACGCCAACCGGCTGTCTCAGGCGGACTACGGTCTGGAGGACCTTGCCGCCGAGATCGGCACTGCCGCCGCCCTGCTCGCCCGCGCGTGTGCGGACCGCTACACCGCGCTCACCCCCGACAAGCCGCGCTTCGTCGCCGGGGTCCTGGGGCCCACCGGCAAGACGGCCAGCATCTCGCCGGACGTCAACGACGCGGGTGCCCGCAACACCAGCTTCGATGAGTTGGTGACCATCTATGCCGAGGCGACCCGGGCACTGATCGCCGGGCGGGTGGACGCCATCCTGATCGAGACCATCTTCGATACACTCAACGCCAAGGCCGCCGCCTTTGCCGTGGATCAGGTCTTCGACGAGGATGACGTGGTGCTGCCGGTGATGATCTCCGGCACCATCACCGATGCCTCAGGGCGCACCCTCTCGGGCCAGACCGTGGAGGCCTTCTACAACAGCCTGCGCCATGTCCGGCCGCTCTCCATCGGGCTCAACTGCGCGCTTGGTCCCGATGCGCTGCGGCCCCATGTCGAGGACCTGGCGCGGGTGAGTGAGTTCTGTACCTCATTCCACCCCAACGCCGGCTTGCCCAATGAGATGGGCGAATACGACATGACCCCGGAGCAGATGGCCGCCCAGATCCTCGAATGGGCACAGTCGGGCTTCGTCAATATCGTCGGCGGTTGTTGCGGCAGCTCCCCGGCGCACATCCGCGCCATCGCCGCCGCGGTGGCCGGGCAGGAGCCCCGGCAGCCCAAGGAAAATGACCATCGGCTGCGGCTGTCGGGGTTGGAGGCGTTTAACGCGTAGGTCGGGCGAGCCGCAGCGTAACCCGACTTATGCATTGGTCCTGCCCAAGGCGATCCGCGAGTCCTTGAAGTTAAAGCCAGGACAGCGGTTCATGGTCCGTGCGAGCGAGCACGGGATCGAACTGCTGCCGTGTGAGCCGGTGTCCGCATTGCGGGGGGTTCTGGACGGCGCTGACACCAGTTTCGACGACATCCGCACACGGGATGATCGGGTGTGAACCTCCTCGACTCGTCCGGCCGGTCGACATCTGGATACGTCGCCCACGACGCGCGCCCCCTGTCTCTCGCAGGGTTTGTCAGTGGCGCTGCTCCGTGCGCTCCAAAAGTTCCTTCAGCCGTGCGCGCTCCGCGTCGTCGAGCCCTCCCAGGATGTCCTCGGGTGACAGACCGCGCATCCGCTCCTGGCTTGGCAACCCACGCAAGCGTTCCTCGACCGGCAGACCGCGCAGGCGTTCCGCGGGCGGCAGCCCCCGCAGTCGCTCCTCGGGCGGCAACTCTTGCACCAATTCCAGCGCCAGATCGTGGCGGAAGTCCTCGAAGGTGTATGGCATGGCAATACCCAGTTCGCGGTAGCGGTGATAGATTTCGTTGAGTACGGGCACATGGTCAGGCTGGCGCCAGCGATAGGTCTTGGCCCCCTGCTGGACCTTTTCCGCCTGGAAGCTGAACAGGTCCCACAGCGCATTGCGCGGAGCCGACGCGACCTCCGGCAGCACGATGAGGGTGACGGCCCGGCTGACGACCTGCAAGCGGTACACGCCATCCTTTACCGCCGCGACCTCGGTTTGGCTGAACAGTGCCCGCGGGTGTCGCGTGGTTACGGCATACAGCCCGAAGTCTGCGGCGGGTGCATCGGCGGCGTAGGCCTTGCGATAGTTGACGTAATGCCCGATCAGTTCTTCGATCGCCCAGGCGTCGAGGCTCTCCTGACCCGACTTGTAGGTCACGAGGTTGTGCGGACGCAACGCATCAAGCCCGTCGCAGGGGTCGGCCAGCGGCTGGCCGTGTCCGCGGATGATCAGGATATCGAGCACTTGGCGCTTGCGCGCAAGGTCTTTTTCCATCTCCACGGCATACTCCGTGCCGGTGAAGTAGTCGCACAGGGCCAAGCCGAAGAGTCGATGCCAGTTGATCATGGGTCGGTGCCTCGTCCCGTCGGGCCGTTCGCTGAGTTGGGAGTATACCGGCTGGCGCGGTCGCGGTGACGTGGTGCGTACGGTAGGGGCTCGACCAGGCTCCCAAGTCTGCTCGACCCACTGCGTAGCTCCCTAGCGACCGGGGTATAATCCCAAGGAAAAGCATCGCTTCGCTGGATACACGCTCCCTTTGCTTGAGATCTGACGCATGGAAACGACGGCCCATTTCGAGCACATCCCCCAGGAAATCGCCCGGCGCCTGGCCGCGGCGACCCAGGAAATCGTCGTTGCGGTTGCCTGGTTTACCGACCCGATCCTCTTCGACGCCCTGTGCAAACAGGCAGGGCGGGGCCTGCGGGTGCGCCTCGCGGTGCTGAACGACCGGATCAACTGCGGACCCGGCCGGCTCAACTTCCAGCGCTTGCAGGACTGCGGCGGTGACCTCTTCCTGATCCCCGCGGGCGGCGACCGTGACCCGATCATGCACCACAAGTTCTGCGTCATCGACCGCGCGACCGTCATCATCGGGTCCTACAACTGGACCAGGCGGGCACAGGACAACGACGAGAGCATCACCGTCATTGCCGACGGCCCGGACATCGCCGCCGACTACCTCAACGCCTTCGACGCTCTTCTGAGTAAGCACGGTCAGAGCACGCCGGCCATCGACCAGGCCCAGCTTCGCCGCCGGCTGGAGATCGTCCGCAACCTGCTGTTGCTCGAAGAGTGGGATGGCCTGAGCCCCCAACTGGACAAGCTCCGACCCGCGGGCACCGCGCTCCAACTCGAACCCCTGTTCACCGCCCTGCAAGCCCGTGACACCGCCACCGCGCTGGCCTGGATCGACGACTACCTGAAGCGCGCCACCGCCCTGACCATCGCTGGCGATCAGGAAGTCGCCGACCTGCGTCTGACCCTGCGCGGTCTGGAGTATCAGGTCACCGCCCTGTCCGACGACAAGGCCGAGCTCGAGCGGCTGATCCATGCCTTTTCGCTGCGCTCCAGTCACGAGATCGGCGACCTGATCACCCGCTACCTGGGGCTGCGCGCGGACAAGCTCCGCCGTCAGGCCGCGGTCGAGCCGGAGGCCGCACCGGACGCCGACAACGCCCGCGCCGACTACGAGGACTACCGCGACGCCAACGAGACCGCCCGCGCCACCCCGGCGCCTCCGCAACTCCCGCCCGACGACCTGAAGGAACTCAAGCGCCTCTATCAACAGGCCAGCCAGAAGTGCCACCCGGACAAGGTGGACGAGGCCGACCGCGACCACGCCAACCGGCTCTTCGTCCAACTCCAGGCCGCCTACCGCAACAACGACCTGGCCGGCGTGCGCGCCATCCATGCCGCGGTGCGCGAGGGACACCTGTTCGTCGACCGCGCCATGACCCTGACCGAGGCCGAATCACTGGGGCATGCCATCGCGGTCCTGCGTCGCGACCTGGAACGGCTTGCGGCCGAGGTCCATCAGTTGCGACGGTCTGAGGCATATCGGACGCTCAAGGACCTGGACGACTGGGATGTCTATTTTGCGGAACAGCGGGTGGTGTTGGAGCGGGCGATTGAACAACTGGAAGCGGAGCTTGCTTAACATGAACGAGAAGCCTGAGCCGAATCCCGGAGCACTGGTTGTCGGCGGCCCCAAGGCGCTGGCGGTTGCAGATCGGCAGTTGCGGATTGCCGGGCAGACGCTGGCACGGATCGAGCAGGAGCGGTATATCGAGTTCTTTGCGACACATCCGCAGGCTTCACAGGCCTTTGTCACAGCGATCGCTGCCTATTACCCGTGCAGCGAATCTCTAATCGAGAGCTTTGCTGAATCCTGGGATTTGACAATGCTCAGCCGCAACAAATCATTGCCATGGAGTAATGCGCTAATTGAGCGATTTGCTGGTTTGTGGGATTGGAATGTGCTGGCGAGTAATGCAGGATTGCCATGGTCGGAATCTTTGATCGATCGCTACTCTGCTTTAATCAATTGGCGCGGTCTGTCGCTAAGCGAGACCTTACCCTGGAGCGAGGTATTCATTGATCGCTACGCCAAATCGTGGAATTGGCAGAGCCTTTCTGGAAACGAATCTTTACCCTGGACTGAGTCGCTTATCAATCGTTATGCTGGGCTGTGGGATTGGCACTATCTATCAGCCAACAAGGCTTTGCCCTGGAGCGAGGAGCTGATAGATTGTTACGCCGAAAGTTGGGTTTGGAGTTGCCTGGCGGAAAACGAAGCCTTGCCGTGGAGCGAAGATCTGCTAGAACGCTATGCTGGGCGTTTGGATTGGAGATCGCTTTCCTGTAACGTCGCGTTACCTTGGGATGATGCGTTGATCCTTCGTTATGCTGATCGCTGGGACTGGGAAGCACTCGCCTCAAATAGATCTTTACCATGGAGCGAAATTCTTATCAATCGGTACGCCGCATCATTCGGCTGGCTGAACTTCAGCAACAGCGAAGTCCTGCCATGGACGGATGTGCTTAGGAACGGTTCACTAAGAAGTTACTCATGTTAGCTCCGGCGATCTATGTATAGCGGCGGCCACTCAGTTGAAAAACCGAGGTCTTCCTGCGATCATGGGCGTCGGATCTTTGGACACCGGTCGCTACCATGAACGAGTT
>NZ_CAJAXH010000230.1 GCF_903946935.1 uncultured Thiodictyon sp. | reverse complement strand
GGATACAAGTTGTACGCATAGAAAATCAGAGGCTTACAGCGTTTCTGTCCGTTGCCACTAAGACCGCAATATTTTCGCCACTGGACTCTATCTACCTGTTTCTAAAAAGATATGCTTCCACTGGAAATCCAAGAGACCCTTTGTTTCTTCTTGGCGTCTTGGCGTCTTGGCGTGATCAACTGCCGGATTTAGGGTCAAGCGCTGACGCGCCAGACACTGGCCGCAGACATCAACGCGGGACGAATCGCAACGATCCATGCACACTGCCGGGGGCGGACGTACCCCCCCGCATCAGGGCACCAGTCCACCGACAGACGCCTGGCCCTCCGCCCCCGGACGAGAGCGGGAATGACCCATCCGGACACCGCTGAACGGGGGGCGCATCCGCGGAATGCTCCCGTTCATGCACCCGATGCTCCGGCTGCCATGCGTACCCATTCGGTTTCCACGCTGGCACATCCCGTGCCCGTGCCTCGGCATCCCGCGCCCGCGCCTCGACATCCTGCGCCCGCGCTTCGGCATCCTGCGCCCGCGCTTCGGCATCCTGCGCCCGCGCTTCGGCACGCGCATTCGCCTTCATGGCGTTTCGCTCGTCGATCATGCGCGCCTGATTGAGAATGGAGTAAGGGTTTTCTTCTTCGGCACCTGGGGCGGCGTCTGGATTGCGGACGGGGATATCCAGCTCCCGCTGAGCGAAGTCCACTGGGCAAGACACCTCGGAGTACGACACCTCGCCGGCGGCGTTCAGCGCCCGCGATGCAACCGGTTCATCGCCATCTGGAAGCGCCCGTCCAGGCAGTCGTCGATGGCCCCCTCGGCGTCGCGCAGCGACTCCTCGATCCGCAGTGCGTCGTCCCGGGAGGGGCGACCCAGTACATAGTTGGTGACCTGGCTGCGGTCGCCGGGATGGTCGATGCCGACGCGCAGGCGCCAGAAGTCGCGGCTGCCGAGCTGAGTGATGGTGTCGCGCAGGCCGTTGTGACCCGCGTGCCCGCCGCCTTGCTTGAGGCGCACGGTGCCGACGGCGAGATCCAGCTCATCGTGGACGACGAGGACCTGCTCGGGGGGGATATCGAAATAGCGACTGACGGCGGCCACCGACCGGCCGCTGAGGTTCATGAAGGTCGAGGGCTTTAAGAGCCGCAGGTCCATACCGCGCCGGGTGAGCCGCGCCACCGCACCGTGGAAGCGGGCCTCGGCCTTGAATGGCTGCCCCAGGGCCAGTGCGTCGACAAACCAGAAGCCGACGTTGTGACGCGTGGCGGCATAGTCGGGGCCGGGGTTGCCCAGACCGACAATGAGACGGATGCCGACGGGGTCCATGGCGATGTTGGCTCCGGTTGAGCGCTGGCCCGACGGACAGTCCGCCGGGCCAGTCGAGTCAGGGTCCTGACCGGACGCGATCAGGCATCACCCTCGGCCTCATCGGTGGTCTCCGCACCGGCACGGGGGCCGTGCATGACCACGACCGGCTCATCCGCATCCGGGGTGTGGGCCAGGGTCACGCCCTCAGGCAGCGGCAGTTCAGCCAGGTGGATGATGTCGCCAATGGCCATGGCCGCGACATTGACCACGATATACTCGGGCAAATCCTTGGGCAGGCAGGTGATCTCGATCTCGGTCAGGGCGTGCGAGGCATTGCCGCCGGCCTTGATGCCGGGGGACTGCTCCACGTTCATGAAGTGCAAGGGCACCACCATGCGCAGCTTCTCGTCCTGGCTCACGCGCAGGAAATCGGCATGCAGGATGAAGGGCTTGGCCGGGTGGCGTTGCAGGTCCTTCAACACCACGGTGGACTCGGTCTCACCGATCTTCAGATTCAGCACATGGGAGTAGAAGGACTCGTGCTCCAGGTGGCGGAGGATCTGGTTGTGCTGCAACGTGATCATCACCGGTTCCTGATGGCCGCCATAGACGATGGCCGGGATCAGGCCCTGGTGACGCAGGCGGCGGCTCGCACCCTTACCTGTATCGCTGCGGGGCTCGGCGAAGACGTCAAAATTTACGCTCATGGGCGTTCTCCAGTTAAATCACAAAACAATGCGCCGGGGACCCGCGACCAGGTACCCCGCCACACAAGGAGCGGACTAAAAAATCAGCCAGCAAATAATTCCAAACGCCGACGCTCGCGGCGCAGAGCGCCAGTCACATGCGTGACACCGCTTGAGCGGTGTCACGAGCGCATAACGACTCTTTTTTGGCTTCAGCCAAAAAAGAGCATCAATCCATGAACAACGAACTGACCGACTCCTCGGTGGAGACTCGACGCATGGTCTCCGCCAGCAACTCGCCGATGCTCAACTGCCGGATGCGCGGGCAATTGCGGGCCGCGGGGCGCAGCGGGATGGTATTGGTCACCACCAGTTCATCGAGCACCGAGTTGGTAATGTTCTCCACCGCGGGTCCGGACAGGACCGCGTGGGTGCAGTAGGCCACCACCTTCCGGGCGCCGTGCTCCTTCAGGGCCTTGGCGGCATGGCACAGGGTCCCGGCGGTGTCCACCAGGTCATCGATCATGACGCAGGAGCGACCCTCCACGTCACCGATGATATTCATCACCTGGGCCTCGTTGGCCTTTGGCCGGCGCTTGTCGATGATCGCCAGATCGGCCTCATCCAGGCGCTTGGCCAGGGCCCGCGCCCGCACCACCCCGCCCACGTCGGGCGAGACCACGATCAGGTCCGGGTGCTTCTGGCGCCAGACATCCCCCAGGAGGATCGGCGAGGAGTACACATTGTCGACCGGGATATCGAAAAAACCCTGGATCTGGTCGGCGTGCAGGTCCATGGTGAGGACGCGATCCGCGCCGGCCTGCCCGATCATCTTGGCGACCAGCCGGGCGGTGATCGGTACCCGCGCCGAGCGCGGCCGCCGGTCCTGACGGGCATAGCCGAAATAGGGGACGACGGCGGTGATGCGCTTGGCCGAGGCCCAGCGCAGCGCGTCCATGAGCACCAGCAGTTCCATCAGGTTGTCGTTGGTCGGGGCGCCGGTGGACTGGACCACAAAGACGTCGCGGCCGCGCACATTCTCCTGGATCTCGGCCATCACCTCGCCGTCGCTGAACTGGCCGACCACGGCCTTGCCCAGCGCTAACCCAAGGTGTCCGGCGATCTCCGCGGAGAGTTCCAGGTTGGCATTCCCGGAAAAGACCATCATGTGACTGGCAGGCAAGGCGGGCTTCCTGTCTGAACGAGCGGACTCAGGGGGGATGAATGACGGCATAAATTGGCTGGGGCGCCAGGATTCGAACCTGGGGATGCCGGGATCAAAACCCGGTGCCTTACCGCTTGGCGACGCCCCAAAAAAACATTGCGCGTGTGACTCAGGTCGGGCTCCCAGCCAACCGATCCAACAGCGGAGAGCGGTTAAGCCCACGCGCCACGAAGGACCCGAACTGCGCAGGTACGCGCTCACGGGCCGCCAGGGCGGCGTCCCGATCAGCGAAGACCGCGAACACGCACCCACCGGTCCCCGTCAATTGACCGCCCCCGACGGCTTCTAGCCAGTCCAGGGCGGCGGCCACCTCGGGATAACCGCGCCGCACGCCCCCGAGACAATCGTTGCGCCGGTCTCCCGCAAGGAAGTCGGCAAGTTTGACGGGAACTGAGTCCCGCGTCAATTGCGGGTCAGCAAAAACCGCCGCGGTGGCGACCTGGCCGGCCGGAATCAAGACCAGATACCAGGGCTCGGGCAGGTCCACCGGGGTCAATTGCTCGCCGACGCCCTCCCCCCAGGCCGCGCGCCCACGCACGAAGACCGGCACGTCGGCGCCCAGCGGCAAGGCGAGCGCGGCCAATTCGTCCTCCGGGAGATTGAGCCCCCACAGCCGGTTCAGGGCGACCAGGGTGGTGGCGGCGTCCGAACTGCCGCCGCCGAGCCCGCCGCCCATCGGCAGGGTCTTCTCCAGGCGGATGTCCGCCCCGCACCGACCGCCGCCATGGACTTGCAGGGCGCGGGCGGCGCGCACCGTCAGGTCGGCCGACTCGGAAACGCCCGGGATATCCACCAGGCGATGGATAGCGCCATCGTCGCGCGGCGTGAACCAGAGCCGATCGCCGCAATCGATGAACTGGAAGACCGTTTGCAGGCGGTGGTAGCCGTCCGGGCGCCGGCCCAGCACGCGCAGCATCAGGTTGAGCTTGGCCGGGGCCGGCCAGGGGAGCGTGTTCGCTTCGGGGGTCACTGGTGGGCCTCGTTGCTGGTACTTGGGGGCACAGTGTTCGGGACCTCGGCCGGGACCTCGGGCGCGGCCCCGGGCGGCGCATGACGCCCGACCACCTTGAGCAGATAGGCGTGGTCCGGATGGTCCTTGAGGGCACTGTCCCAGACCGCGCGGGCCTCATCCTGCCGGCCCATCGACCACAGCACCTCGCCCAGGTGCGCGGCGATCTCCCCGTCCTTCATGGCCTCGTTGGCACGTTGCAGGTACTCCAGGGCCGCCGCGGGGCGACCGAGCTTGTAGTTCACCCAACCGACACTGTCCAGGATCGCCGGCTCCTCGGGCTTGAGCTTGTAGGCCCGCTCGATATAACCCAGCGCCTCCTGGTAGCGCTCGGTGCGATCCGCCAGGGTGTAGCCCAAGGCATTGAGCGCGTCGGCATGGTCCGGATTGATCTCGATGATGCGCCGCAGGTCCTGTTCGGCCGCCGCGATCCGCTCGTGCTTCACCGCCAGCATGGCACGCCCGTACAACAGGTCCAGGTCGTCGGGAAAGGCGCTGAGTGCCTCGGCATACACCTGCATGGCCGCGTCCTCGCGCCCGGCCTGATCCAGTATCTCGGCCTCGGCGAGGAACAGTGTCTGCGCCGCCTCCGGCACCTGGTCGCGCAACTGCTGGATACTCTCGCGGGCCTGCTCCACCTCGCCGGCCTTGGCCCGCAGGACCGCGATGCGGACCTGGGCGTCCAGCCGGTTCGCCCCCTGGGTATTGGCGTACCAGTCGATGGCCGCGGCGTTCTGCTCGGCCCGCTCCTCGAGCTGACCGAGATAGAAGCTCGCCTCATCGCGCCGCTGGTCGCTCTGGTACAGACGGGTCAGGTCGTCGCGCGCGACCTTGAGGTCGCCCAGCTCCATGGCCAGGATGCCAGCGGCAAACAGGACCTCCGGGTCGTTCGGCCGGTCGGCGAGCAACCGCTCGAAGGCGGCCCGCGCCCCGACATAGTCCTTCTGCTCGAGCAAGGATTGGCCGTAGAGCAGACGCAAGGACTGATCGTCCGGGTTGGCCGCAATGAACTGCTCAAGCAGCGCGCGGGCTTCGTCGCGTTGTCCCGCGGCAAGCAGGAGCCGGACCAGGAAGAGACGCGGCTTGTCCCAGTCCGGACGCAACTCCAGCGCCCGGCGGGCGGCCGTGGTGGCGACCGCCTGTTGGTCGGCGCTCGCGGCCACGATCGCCAGCGCCTGCTGGGCCTCGGCGCTGCGCTCGTCGCGCGCGGCCAAGGCCTGCATGAGTTCGAGGCGCTCCGCCGGGCTCGCCGCCCGCGCCACGATGCCCGCCGCCTGCAAATAGGCAGTCTCGGTATCCGCGCCGGCCAGCCGGACCAGTTGCGACAGATAGTCGAGCGCACCCGCCTGGTCGCCCGCCTTGATCCGCAGGAAGGCGGCGACCTGGACCGCCCCCGCCGAGTCGGGCGCCAGCTTCAACCACAGTGCCATGGCGCGCGCGGCGCCGGCGTCGTCCCCGGCACTGACCGCCGTGCGCACCGCCAATTCGGCCATCTTGGGGTCGCGGGCCAGTTCGGCGGCGCGCAGATACTGGGCGAAGGCCAGCGCCAGATCGCCGCGGTGCGCGGCCACCTCGGCGACCAGGACCGCGTAGACTAGGTCGCTGTCCAGGCCGTCGGGCACGGCCGGGGCGGCTGGGCCAGTGGCAGGCGCCGGCTCCGCCCCCGGCGTGCCGGTGACGGCCGGGGCGCTGGCCGGGGTCGGGGCCTGGGCGGCTAGCGGGTCCGCGTGCGGCGCGGCGAGCGCGCCGAGGCACAGGACGGCAACGAGCCCGGCGGCGGCAACGCTGCCGCGGGACTCTCGGGACGGTGTTTCAGTAATGTAGGAGGGGTTCATGGGAGGTTCCTGGGGGCCGGGCCGCCAGTATACCCAGCCAGTCGGGACTTGCAGCGGAGATCGACTTGGGGTATTTCGGGCCACCCGTGCGCAACCGCGACTTGCATCTTGCGCCATAAGCCGGACAATCGCGCAGTCCAATTTGACGGTCACACCATGAAACTGCTGGTTATCGGTCTCAATCACAAGACGGCCCCAATCGAGGTGCGCGAGCGCATCACCTTCGGACCAGACATCATCGCCGGGGCGCTGCGTGACCTGCGGGGGCACCCGGGTGTCCACGAGGCGGTGGTGCTCTCCACTTGCAACCGCACGGAGGTCTACTGCGCCACCGACGATGGGGGCGAGGAAACGGTGCGCCACTGGCTCGGCGGCTTCCACGGCATCGAGTACGAGCGGGTCAACCCCTTCGTCTACGCCCACGCCGGCCGGGACGCGGTGACCCACCTGCTACGGGTGGGCTGCGGCCTGGACTCCATGGTCCTGGGCGAGCCCCAGATCCTGGGCCAGGTGAAGAGCGCCTTCGCCACCGCCACCGACTGTACGTCCACCGGAAAGCTCCTTTCACGCCTCTTTCAACATGGCTTTTCGGTGGCCAAGCAGGTCCGCACCGACACCGCCATCGGCAGCAGCCCGGTTTCCGTGGCCTTCGCCGCGGTGAGCCTGGCGCGCCAGATCTTCAGCGACCTGTCCCAACAGACGGCCATGCTGATCGGCGCCGGTGAGACCATCGAACTGGTCGCCCGCCACCTGCACCAGAACGGCATTGGGCGCATCATCGTGGCCAACCGCACGGTGGAACGCGCCCATGAGGTGGCCGCCCAGTTCGACGGTTTCGCCATCGCCCTCACCGAGATCGCCAACCATCTGGCGGAGGCGGACATCGTCATCGCCTCCACCGCCAGCCCCCTGCCGGTGTTGGGCAAGGGGACGGTGGAGCGGGCGCTCAAAAAGCGCCGGCACCGGCCGATGTTCATGGTGGACATCGCCGTACCGCGCGACATCGAGCCCGAGGTGGCGTCCTTGAGCGATGTCTATCTCTACACGGTCGACGACCTGCAAGGGGTGATCGACGAGGGGCTGCGCTCCCGCCAGGCGGCGGCCATGGAGGCCGAGGAGATCGTCGCCTTCCACGCCGAGGAGTTCATGGGCTGGATCCGCTCACTGGACGCCGCCAACGTCATCCAGGACTACCGCAAGAGCGCCGAGCAGTTGCGCGATGAGGTGCTGGAGCGGGCCAAGCGCCAGTTGGAGGCCGGCAAGTCCGCCCCCGATGTGCTGGCCTTCCTCGCCCACACCCTCACCAACAAGCTGTTGCACGCCCCCAGCTCGCGGCTGCGCCAAGCCGCCCGGGAGGGCGATGCCGCGATCATGGAGGCCGCTAACGAACTGTTCCAACTCGGCCTGGCGGCACCCGCCCCGCCGCCCCAATGAACCCATCGATCCGCGACCGGCTGGAGCGCATGGACGAGCGCTTCGGCGAGATCACGGCGCTGATGTCGGACGCCGCGACCCAGTCCGACACCAACCGCTTCCGCGACCTGGGGCGCGAGTACGCCCAACTGGAACCCCTGGTGACCTGCTTCGGTCGCTATCGGGAGACCGAGGAGGAAGTTGCGGCGGCGCAAGAGCTGCTGGCCGACCCCGAGATGGCGCCCCTGGCCCGGGATGAAATCGCGGCCGCGAGCGCCCGGCGGGATGCGCTGGAGCCCGAACTGCATCGACTCCTGGTGCCGCCGGACCCCAAGGATCAGTGCAACTGCTTTCTCGAAGTCCGCGCCGGGACCGGCGGGGCCGAGGCGGGGCTGTTCGCCGGCAACCTGCTGCGCATGTACCTGCGCTATGCGGAGCTGCGCGGCTGGCGCACCGAGGTCTACAGCGAGAGCCAGGGCGAGCTTGGCGGCTACAAGGAGGTGGTGGTACGCATCAGCGGCAGCGGCGTCTACTCCCGGCTCAAGTTCGAGCCCGGCGCCCATCGCGTGCAGCGCGTCCCGGAGACCGAGTCCCAGGGCCGGGTCCATACCTCGGCCTGTACCGTCGCCGTGTTGCCGGAGGTGGAGTCCATCGACGCCATCGACATCAACGCGGGCGACCTGCGCATCGACACCTACCGCGCCTCCGGGGCCGGCGGTCAGCACATCAACAAGACCGACTCCGCGGTGCGCATCACCCACATCCCCTCGGGCGTGGTGGTGGAGTGTCAGGAAGAGCGCTCCCAGCACAAGAACAAGGCGCGCGCCCTGTCACTGCTGCACGCGCGGCTGCTCGCGGCGGCCCAGGGTACCCAGGCGGCGGCCGAATCCCAGTCGCGCAAGCTCCAGGTCGGCAGCGGCGACCGCTCCGAGCGCATCCGCACCTACAACTTCCCGCAGAACCGGCTCACCGATCATCGCATCAATCTGACGCTCTACAAGCTCGATGAGGTGATGGAGGGCGCGCTGGATCAGATCGTCGAGCCGCTGCTGGCGGAGTATCAGGCGGAACAGCTGACGATGATGATGGGCGACTGATTTTCTCCTACTCTCGTGACACCGCTCCAGCGGTGTCACGCCGGTGTCTGGCGCTGCGCGCCGCGAGTTCCTCTCGTTTTCTCTATCGACCTTGGAGCCTGATATGGAATGGAAACGACTCGACCGGATTACCCTTGACCCCGCGGTCATGGGTGGCAAGCCCTGCATCCGGGGTATGCGCGTAACCGTCGGGATGATCGTTGGAATGATCGCGAGCGGCCATGACCAGCCAGAGATCCTGGCCCTGTATCCCTATCTGGAACCGGAAGACATCGCCCAGGCGCTGAGCTATGCCGCCTGGCGCTCGTCCGAGGTTGAAACCGCCATCGGCAACGTATGAAACTGCTGCTGGACATGAACCGTTCCGCCGCCTGGGTGCGGGTGCGGACCTTGCCTTTGTCTTAACCATGGCAGCCGATTCCATCGATCCGAATGACATCGCGGCGCTGAGGCGCCGGGTGGCCGAACTGGAGGCCGGGCAAGCAGCGAACCTCCGCGGCTCCGGCGCCATGGCCCAAGGCGGCAGCGACGCATTGGGCGAGCGCAGCGTCAAGGTCGAGGGTGACGCCGAGACCATCGTCACCGGCACCCAGATCGTCACCAACTACTTCACCGCCGCTAGCGGACGCCTGAGCAAGGAGCAGATCGCCCGCCAGGTGACCGGCTACCTGCGCTGGTTGCGTTCGCGCACCGAGTGCATCGAACTGCGCGGGATTGAGCGGGCGGGCGGGGCGCCCGTGGTGATACTGCCGCTTGAGACGGCCTATGTGCCGCTGCAAGCCAAGTGGATGGCGGGTAGCGGGGAGGATCTGCCCCTGAGCAAGGTGTTGGGATTGGGCAATCGCCTGGCAATCGTCGGGGGGCCGGGGTCCGGAAAGACCACCGTACTGGTGCACATGGCCTGGGCATTGGCCGCGTCACTGTTAACCGGGGAGCCCGAACCGGCGCATTCGCGCCTTGCACTGAAGAAGAAGATAGAGGTCACTGCACCGCCTAAAGCCATGCGGGCGAGCCGGAAACTCAAGCCGGCCCCTCCTCGTTTCGTCCAGATCGATGTCCCTCCGGACGAGTTGCCGTTGCCCATTTTCGTACCGCTCGCGTCCTTCGCGCGCTATCGGCGCAAGCTGCCGGGCAACGCGCCCCCCCGCGAGCGTACCCTGGCACACTTCGTCTCGTACCACCTGACTGAACGGCAGGCCGACTTCGACCTCCCTGCCGACTTTTTCGTCCAAGTCCTTCAGGATGGCCGGGACCTTCTCCTGCTGCTCGACGGGCTCGACGAGGTGGCCAACGAGTCCGAGCGGTTCGAGGTCCGCCAATGTGTCGAGGACCTGGTGAGCGGGCGCGAGGCGATGCGCGTGCTAGTCACCTGTCGGACCGTCGCCTATCCCAGCGGGCGCACCGCCTTGGGCGCGGGCTTCTGCGAGATCCTCGTCCGGCCGCTCGGGCTCGATGCCCACATAACCCCGATGGTCCGCCAGGCCTATGACTGCATCTACCCGCAAGATGCCGCCCTGCGCGGCGAGCGGGTGACCGACCTGCTGGACGGAATCGGGCGGCTGGAGCAGGACCGCCGCAGGCGCCTGGGCAAGGAATTCGAGGCCCTGATCGACAGCCCCCTGATGGTGCGCCTGCTGCTCATTGTTCACGTTAACAACCGCCGCCTGCCCGACGAGCGCGCTGAACTGTTCGACAAGGCCATCAATGCCCTGTTGCAGGTGGACTACGGGCGCGAGGAGGGCGACATCCGAGAGCTCTCGACCGACTGGAAGCCCTTCCGCGACATGGCGCAACACCTCGCCTTCCACATGCACGCACAGGGCCGCGACCAGGGGCGCGAGATCGAAGAGGCGGCGATCAAAGCCGCGCTGCGCAGGGAGGCCGACTTCATTCCGCGCATCGACGACTTCCTGCAGAGCGCCCGCCAGCGCGGCAGCGTGCTGGAGGAGCGCGCCGGGGTCTACCGCTTCATCCACCTGGCCTTCCAGGAGTTCCTCGCCGCGCGCTACCTGCTCGAGGTGACCGGCAGGGAGGGCGGCCACCCCGAGATCGTCAAGCACCTCGAGGACCGACTGAACGATCCCTGGTGGCGTGAGCCCATCCTGCTCCTAGCAGGCTGTCGGACTTAGTGATGCAACCGATTGAATGCAAAGAGTTTCCTCTTTTGCGCCAAAAAGTCGTTTTCCTGTTTAATCAATCGGTTACGCCATCAAGTCCGACAGGCTGCTAGCGGGCTACCTCGGGGCCAATGCTGCCAAGTCCGCGCGCAAATTTCTGCCGGCGCTGGCGCGGGCTGGGCAAACGCCAGACACCCGGATCGCTGCGGCGGAACTGGCGGGAATCGCCGCGCTCGAATGGCGCGAAAGTGGGGAGGCGCTCAAGGCCGAGTGCGCCACGCGGATCATTGCATTGCTGGACGATCCGAGCAGCCGGATGAGGTTCAAAGCATCCCTGCGCGTCCGGGTCGGGAAGCTCGTCGCCCGCCTGGGTGATCCCCGCTTCGACCCGGAATGCTTCTATCTGCCGAGGGATGAGCTACTCGGCTTCGTAGCGATCCCGGCCGATCCGCAGTTCAGGATCGGCACGCGGCAGTCGGCCAAGTCACGGGTCGCGACGATCATCGGCCATGACGTGTCCGACCACGAAATCAACGACGCCCGTACGCCGACGCCGGCCTTCTACATCGCCCGCTACCCAGTCACGGTCGCGCAGTTCGGGGTCTTCGTCACCGCGACCGGGGCCGGACCCCGCGACCTCAGGGCGCTGCGCGATCCGGACAGCCAACCGGTGCGCTACATCGCCTGGCGGGAGGCTATGGCCTACTGCCGGTGGCTGCACCAGTCCCTGGTGGGCGGATCGGCCCTGACGGGCTGCGAGGCCGCCCGGCTGGTCCACGACGGCGCCTGGCAGGTCAGCCTGCCAAGCGAACCGGAGTGGGAGGTGGCGGCGCGGGGCGGGCAGCGGGAGAGTGTTTTTCCCTGGGGCGATACGCCCGACCCAAATGCCGCCAACTACAAGGACTCCGGGATTGAGGATACCTCCCCGGTCGGCTGCTTCCCGGCCAATGGGTTCGGTCTGCACGACATGATCGGCAATGTCTCAGAATGGACACGCAGCCTCTGGACGATCGACTACAGCCAGGTGAACGACCCGAACCTTGATGACCTGGAGGCCAGGGATGATCAAGCGCGGGGCGTACGCGGTGGCTCGTGGCTCGGCCATCGAGGGTACGCACGCTGTGCGTATCGCGGCTGGTCTCTCCCCGAGCATCGCAGCGCCTATCTGGGTTTTCGGGTGGTGTTGCGTACTTCCCCTGTTTCTTAAGCAACCTCCGAAACGGCGCGTCCTGAGATAATGAAGGTCCAGCACCACCCCGCCATCCACTGGCTCCGTTACACTCGGTATCTCTTCAAGCCCGACAGGAGCACCAGCGACCAGCCACCGGGCAATGCATAGCCCCTCGCCGTCGGTTTGCCCGGTCCGCCTCGCCTGCACGCGGGCGCGCCACCGGCTAAGCCTCGACCTCCGGTACTGCCGCGCGCAAACCGGAGGTCGAGGCTTTACCGTGAAAGTCGCGCCGGGAGCGCGGTCCAATCCCCCCTCCCCCCCTCGGGGGGGAGGGCGGGGAGGGGGAACGGCCAAGGCGCCCGCCACTTTCATCTTGCGGGGTGGTGCGAGCGCCATGGCCGTTAGCCGGAAGGGGCTGACCGAGTGCCGAGGCGGCCTTGTCGCTTCATCGTATGAACACTGATCCCCCCGAAAACAGGCACCGTCGGCGCACCGACCAGACCCTGAACGCCGCCACCGCCGCCCTCACCCGCCTGCCCCAGGCCACCCCCCGACTGGAGGCCGAGTTGCTGCTCACCGCGGCGACCGGCTGGACGCGCACCCGCTTCATGACCTGGCCTGAGACCCTGGTGGAGCCCGCAGCCGCCGCCCGCTTCGACGCCCTGCTCGCCCGCCGCCTGGCCGGCGAGCCCATCGCCTATATTCGCGGTCGGCAGTCCTTCTGGACCCTGGATCTGCGGGTGACGCCGGACACCCTGATCCCCCGCCCGGAGACCGAACTGCTGGTCGAGATCGCGCTGGAACTGCCGGACCCGCAGCGGCCGCGCGTCGTCGCGGACCTGGGCACCGGCAGCGGCGCCATCGCCGACGCCGTCGCCGACGAGCGACCCCACTGGCGGGTCATCGCCACCGACCGCTCGGCCGCCGCGCTGGCGGTCGCCTGCTCCAACGTCCGCGAGTGCGGGCTCGAGAATGTCCTGCTGCTGCGTGCCGACTGGCTCGCACCCATCGCCCCGCACTCACTGGACCTGATCCTCGCCAACCCGCCCTATATCGCCGCCGCCGACCCGCATTTGGGCCAGGGCGATCTGCCCTACGAGCCCAGTTCCGCCCTCGCCTCCGGTCCCGACGGGCTCGACGCCCTTCGCCGGATCGCCGCCGAGGCCGTCCGCTGCCTGCGCCCGGGAGGATTGTTGGCGGTCGAACACGGCTTTGAACAAGGCGACGCCGTCCGTCGGCTGTTCAGCGAGCATCGCCTGGTCAATCCCGAAACCCGGCACGACCTGGCGGGCCTGGACCGGGTCACGCTGGCGTGGGCACCCGAGGTTCATCAGTCGGAAAAATCACCATGACCACGACCAAAAAGGTCCCTCGTTTTCTGTTAGCCTCTGCATGAGACGGGGCCGCCCGCTGTATATCGAGGCAATCGCCATGCAAACCGTGAACATTTCCCTACCCGATCCGCTCAAGCAGTTCGTGGATGGGCAGGTCGCCCAGGGTCGCTACAGCAGCGCCAGCGACTATGTGCGCGAACTCATCTGTGCCGATGAGAAGCGCAAGGCCGAAGAAACACTGGAGGCAGCGCTCCTCGAAGGATTGAACAGCCCCGAGAGCCCTCTGACCCCCGAGGACTGGACCGCCATGCGCACGGAGGCAATGGCCCACGTGGCATCACCCAAGCAGCGCTGATGGTGAAGGTCTATCAGAGAGCGGCGGCCAGACGTGACCTGATAGCACATTTCGTGCATCTGGCTGAGAACGCCGGATTGGACACGGCGGAGCGATTCCTGAAAAACGCCCAAGCCAGTTTCGACGATTTGGCGGGTCGCCCAATGATGGGCACGCCGATGAAGCCACGAAATGCCGCTTTGGGCGGGATGCGCAAGTGGCGGATCAAAGGCTTCGACAAACACTTGATCTTCTATCTGCCGCGCCCTGACGGCATCTCGGTCGTGCGGGTGCTGCACGGGGCGCGGGCCTGGTGGACCCTGTTGGGGGTTGACACGCAGTAGCGGTCTGACAACGGTGGTTGGCACTTCGTCGGGACCAGGACAATGCCCACTAAGCAATCGATCTTGGAGCCAAAGATGGAGTGGAAACGACTCGACCGAATTACCCTCGACCCGGCGATCATGGGCGGCAAGCCCTGCATCCGGGGTATGCGCGTCACCGTTGATATGATTGTCGGAATGATCGCGAGCGGTCATGACCGACCCGAGATCCTGGCCTTGTATCCCTATCTGGAACCGGAAGACATTGCCCAAACGCCGAGCCATGCCGCCTGGCGCTCCGCCGAAGTCGAGACCGCCATCGGCAACCGTGACAACACCGCAGCAATTGACTAACCTATCATGAACAGTATCCCCGATCCGGAAATCGAGCGCCGCGGCATGTCCGCCGTGGACGATTCACTCCGAATAGATCCGGTACCGGTCATGGAGAACGACCGGCCGCGTTATGTTGTCTTGGCCGCCGAGGACGACGCGCATATGACCGCCGGTCCGAGCGCATGGGACTGCCTCGACCAGCCGAGCCGCGCCACCCGGGACAAGGCGGCGATCGATGCCGACGTTGCCGCCGAACGCGACGCCTGGAAGCGTTCGACATGATCGTTTTTCAGTCCCTGATCGGTGCTCGACCATTCACCGGGCGGATGATTTGGACACCGAACGCATTCCGGTGTCTTGCTTGGCGAGCTTGGCGCCTTGGCGTGACAACTGCTCTTTCCAGGTTGAGCTGGCGTCGCGGTCGCGGGCGGCATCCTCGATACGGGGTCAAAGGATGCAAGCGGAAAATTCCGGCAAAGGCGGCGCGATCTGTCAGTCGACGGTGGCCGAATGCCTTCGGCGGTGATGCGTTCGCCCGGGGATAGCACGCTGCGCTGACTCTTGGGGGAACGAGCCCGCCCTGGGTTAACATGGCTGGTTCGACACCGACAGCGCCCAGCCACGACCATTCTTATGATCCCACGCACCGCCCGCGGCAGCGCCGCCTCGCTCCCCACCCCGGACCAGATCGCGGACTCGCCGCTCGGTCGCTACCGGGGCATCGTCGACGACTGGGAGGCCTTCACCGCCGCCCTGTGCCGGCCGCTCGCCCCGGTCATCTGGGCCAACCCGACCCGCATCACGGTCGCCGACCTTCAGGACCTGCTGGCGGAGGAAGGCATCGCGGCCCGGACCATCCCCTGGCTGCCCGGGGCACTGCGACTGCCGGTCGAGACCCGCTCCGGTCAGCACTGGTGGTATTGCGCCGGGTTGGCCCATGCCCAGGAGGAGGTCTCCCAGGTCCCGGCCCACCTGCTCGACCTGATCCCTGGTCAACGGGTGTTGGACCTGTGCGCCGCCCCCGGCGGCAAGACCGCCCAGATCGGGCTCGCACTGGGCAACCGCGGGACCCTGATCGCCAATGACATCGCCTCCGCCCGCATCAAGGCACTGCAAGGCAACCTCGACCGGCTCGGCATCCTGAATTGCTCGACCACCTGTTCCGACGGCGCCAACTGGCCCACCGCCGGGGGCCAGTTCGACCGCATCCTGGTCGACGCCCCCTGTTCCAGCGAGGGCACGCTGCGCCGCACCCCGCACCTGCTCGAACGCCTGGACCCGGGCAGCCAAACGCGGCTGCCCACCCGCCAGCGCGCCCTGCTGCGCAAGGCGGTGCAGCGCCTCAAGCCCGGCGGGCGACTGGTCTATTCCACCTGCACCTTCGCCCCGGAGGAGAACGAGTGTGTGGTGGCCGACATCCTGGGGGAGCTCCCCGGGCAGTTGCGCCTGGTGCCGGTCAAGCTGCCGGGGCTCATCGGCTCGCCCGGTCTCACCCATTGGGACGGGCATGACCTGCCGGCTGAATTGGCCGGGTGCCTGCGCATCTGGCCGCACCACAACGACAGCGGCGGGTTCTTCATCGCCGTGCTGGAAAAGGATGGGGAGACACATGCTGAGTCGGAACCGCTGACCGCGATCCTGGACCCGTCAGACGGCGCCGATTGGCTGCCCGACCTCAGCGACCACTACGGCCTGCCCGCAGACTGGTTCCAACACCTGCGCGCCCACCGGCAATCGCGCCGCGGACTGCACCTGATGGCCGCGGACCACTGCCCGCCGGCCGTACCCCGGACGCAGGGCAGCGGGCTCTTTTTCCATCGTACCAATGTCCGCCCACCCAAGCCGACCACCACCGCGGCCCTGCTCTTCGGCCCCGCCGCGACCCGCTCGCATCTGCCCCTGACCCAGGAGCAGCGCGACCGCTATCTGCGCCGGGAGCAGTTCGACCCCACGCCCGGACAGGCCGCCGCAAACCCGCCGGGGCAGGTCGTGGTGAGCTATCGCGGTCAGGTTTTGGGAGTCGCGGTGCTGCACCGCTCCGGCATCATCGAGAGCCTGTTCCCGAGCCGCTGGAGCGGGTGTACCGGTGGGGTCTGAGGGCACCTCACCCGCCCGGTAATTGGAGCGCACCGGGCGCATCATTCGGCGAATGAACCCTCACCGGATTGCTGTTGCATTGACGAGGACCTTCATCGCAACATAGGCGCCCGCGGTCCTGCACCGGATCGTCCGCGCGAGTCTCTCCGAACCTTGACAGGATGATACCTGATGACCCTCTCGATGCGTTGCTTTGTGTTCATCTGTGGGTTCTGGTTCATCCTGGGCAATGCACATGCCCAAGTTGCTGGAATGTCGAAGTCCGGCAACCTGATCATTGCGTCCGCCGGCAAGACCCAGGCCGTGATCGTCGTCTCGCCCGAGGCGGGGCTGCCTGAGACAAAGCTCAAGGATGGCAGCCTTGTGCGCGGCCAGGCGCCCACAGGAACGCGCAATGCCGAGTGGTTGGCTGCCATGGATCTAGCCAAGTATATCGGCCTGATGACCGGTGCGTCCCCGCGCGTGGCTTTTACGCGCGAAGAAATCGACGCCACGCTTAAGGGTAACGCACCCATTTTCTTGGTGGGCGAGGAGGCCTTTAAGGCGCTGCCGGATTGGGAGCAGCGCGTTCGTGCCGCGGCCAAGCCGAACCCCATACTGGGTGCGGACGCGATCGGCCTATTGCGCAAGGGCCACCGCGTATACCTGGCCGGCAACAATGACGAGGCGCACTATTTTGCGGTCGCCGAATTGCTCTGGCGCTGGGGGTGCCGCTGGTATATGCCCACGGATTTCGGCGAGGCAATTCCCGAACTCAAGACCCTGGCGGTCGGCACGCTCGATTACACCTACGGCTCGCCTTTTGAGATCCGCAGCTACTGGATTTCCTGGGTCGGCGACAGCACCGGCAGAGCTGAATTTCTGCGACGGAACATGATGCTGCCCGGCGCCCGCGGCTTTCCGCCCGATGGCCATGCCCTTGACGCCTACACCAAGGATGCGCCGGGCGCCCAAGGCAAATTCAACTTCCCGATCACCGCACCGGCCACGGCGGCACATATCGCCCGGAAACTCGATGCCAACTTTGCCAAGGGTAAAGACATCTCACTGAGCATCGCAGACGGCATTTACGACTCGGCCGATCCCAACGACGTGGCGCTGATGAAGCTCCAGTGGGACAAATACATGATGCGCTGGTCGGTGTCCGACCCGATGCTAGAACTGTATAACAACATCGCGCGCATCCTGCAGGAAAAGCACCCGGACAGCCATGCCAAATTGGGCTTTCTAGCCTATGCGAATATGACAATCCCGCCGGTACGCGACATGACTGCCGAGCCGCCGCTCTTCTGCCAACTGGCGCCCATCGATATCGACCCCAATCATGGCATGGACGCCCCGGATTCGCCGCCGCGCCAGGAGTATCGGGAGATGATTAAGCGCTGGGCCAAGATCATGCAGGGCCGTCTTGCGATCTATGATTACGACCAGGGCATGCTGGTTTGGCGCGATCTGCCTAATCCGTCGCATCAGGCGTTTCGTCAAGACGTCAAACACTATCGCGATGCCGGCCTACTCGGCATCAATACCGAGAGCCGTAATGCCATCGGCACCACCTTTCTCAACCTGTTTTTCCGCGGACGGTTGATGTGGAACCCAGACGAGGATATCGAACTGCTGCTCAAGGAGTTCTATCCTAAATTTTACGGCCCGGCCGCCACACCCATGGCGACTTACTGGGACACGATCTATGCCGCCTGGGCGAACACCATCGTCACTGAGCACGAGTATTTCGCGGCGCCTGCCATCTACTCGCCCGCAGTGATCGAGACCTGTCGCCGGAGCCTGGAGGAGGCCGAGAAGCTGGTCGAACCGCTGACCCGCAAGACCAACCGTACGCGTAATGAGCAATTGATTTTAGACCGTATGAAGTTCACCCGCATGAGCTTTGCGATCATGGATGGCTATTTGCGAATGGTGAGTCTGGCCGCCACGCAAGGACGCTATCAAGAGGCGGCGGGAGTGGGCGCGCGGGCGCTGGCCGTGCGCGAGGACATGACCGACATGAACGGCATCTTCACCACGTATCGCAAGATGGGGGAGAAAGGGCCGGCCTGGTGGCCGGGTGAGGTCCAGCAGTATGCCAAACTGGCCAACCTCACGGACGGACCCTATGGCCAACTGATTGCCCTACTCCCCTTGGAATGGGCGTTCCATCGCGATAAGCAGCGCGTGGGTGTCGCCCAGCAATACGCCACGCAGGCAGTAGACCTGGCCTTCTGGAGTGCCAACAAGGATCAATACACGCTCAGAAGCCTAAAGGACTATCCCGACCAATGGGAGATCCTGCGCACGGATCTCTATGCCCAGGCGCAAGGTATCCGCGACCCGGACGGACAGAGCTTTACGGGCGATCTGTGGTATCGCACCAGTGTCGAACTGACGGCTGCCCAAGCACAGAGCAAGGCGCATCTGCGGTTCCCTGGTCTATTCAACGAAGCCTGGCTTTACGTCAACGGCCAACCCGTGGCCCACCGCGAGCAAGACCCAATATGGTGGCAGAATGACCTCGCCCACGAGTGGGATGTGGACCTGTCGGGAAGGCTCAAAGAGGAGGGGAACACCATTGCCCTGCGGACAAATTGCGAACACCATTTCGGCGGCATGTTTCGTCGGCCGTTCCTCTATCAAGAAAAATGACAAGTGGCGCATGGACGATACGGACTTGACCATCAACGGTTCTCGTTGGTAACGCCGGCGAGGGAAGCTCCAGCTTCCCGTGGCCCGACACGCGACGCTGGAGCTCGCGCATTGGGGGCTCGCTAGCGGAGAGGGCTTTGTTCCGCGCAGCGGACCCTACGACTTGGAACGGCGGTGCAAACGGATCGCCTATGCGGTCACAAAAAATTCCCCACGGGGATGCCGAAGCGCGCCGCCAGGGCCTTGACCTGACGAATGTTCAGGCTCCGTCGGCCGATCAGGATGTCACTGACGACACTTTGGGCGCCGATCTCGGGCAGGTCCGACTGCCGCAGACCATGCACGTCCATCAGGTGCCGCAGCAGGGTGACGCCGTCGGCCGGTGCGGGCATCGGGTCCCGTTGCTCCCATGCGGCCACAACCTCCCCGAGCTGCTCCGCCAGGCCAGCGAGCGGGTGTGACTCGTCCGCACCCCCGGCATCCAAGACCGCGTCCAGGGCCGCCACCGCCTCCTGGTAGTCATCTGGCGTGGATAGCGGACGCAACAGCGGTGCCACATAAGGCCAGTGGGCGATGGCGGATTCGACACGATTCATGGCTTCCAACCCCCTTGATCGTACTCGGCGTGAGTCAAGACCGCGCGCACAAAGACCTTCTGCCGATTGAAGTGGATGGCGGCGATCAACCTGAGCTTGTTACCGCCGATGTTGAAGACATAGATGTCACCGACCTTGTCGACTCCCGGAAACAGGACACGCAGTTGACTGAAATTCATCACCTGGGCCTGCTTGGCGATCCGGTACCAATGGTCCAAGGCCCCGGCGCACGCGGGGTGCTCATAGGCGGCATCTTGGATGCGTCGGTGGGTGATGATGTGCATCGGGTTCAAATATAGCAAATTGCTATGATGGGTACCAGCCGATGGCTTTGATCATCGCTCCGGCCACCGGGGTGTGCGGTAACCCGTCGCGGCCTGGAGGCCACTCCTACGGGGGTTGGAGCGACCCCTCGGCCGCGACGGATTGCCAGCCGCTGGGCGCCCGGATCAATCCTCGGCGGCGCCCGTCTCCCAGTCCACCAACTCGCGCAGCACCGCGGTGGCATAGGCGCCGGCCGGGAGTTGGAAGCGCAGCTCAAAACTGCCCTCGGCCAGCGCCCAGGCCAGATCGCGCACCGGCAGCCGCAGCGCGCGGCGCTCCTGTTCCAGGCCGAAGCGGGCAAGGCCGGCGGGCCAGCCGGGGAAGCGGGCGGCGGCGGCGTCTTCCAGGGCGCGGACCTGGCCCTGGGTGGGCGGGTCGCCGCGGCCCCAGAGCGGACCGGTGGGGTGCAGGTCCAGGCGGGTGGTGCGCCCGCTCAAGCCATCGTCGATGTCGGGGGCGGGAAACCAGGAGTGGCTGCCGTCCAGGTTGAGACAGTCGCCGGGGAGCGGCCGGTCCCAGTCGCCGCGCTCCACCCGCTCGGCGAGGACCTGGTTGAAGACCTGGGAGCGGGCGGCGGAGAGCCAGAGGCCCTGTTGGTGACGCGACGGGCGGCGGATGGCGCCGTGGAAAAGTGCGTCGGCGCGTGCCAGGTTGGCACCATTGCGGCCGAAGCGCTGCTCGCCGAAATAGTTGGGTACACCGGCTGCGCGGATGACCGCGATGCGGCCGGCGAGTGTGTCCGGGTCGACCGCCCAGTCGCGCACCCGGATGCGGAAACGGTTGCCGGCCAGGGTGCCGCGGCGCAGTTTGCGGCGGTGGGGATGGACTTCCAACACCTCAACGCCCGCGGCGGCCAAGGCGGACCAGTCGGGTTCGCAATCGCGCGGGCGCGGCAGGGAGAACCATTGGCTGGTGACGGCGTGGCGGTCCTTGAGGCCGGCATAGCCCAGGTCTTTTTGGGCGACCCGGGCGGCCTCGGCGAGGCGGCCGGCGACCCATTCGGTGTTCTGGTCGGTCTTGCGCACCCACAGCAGCAGGTGATCGCCCTCCCCGTCCGGGGGGAAGCCCAGCACCTCCTCGACCTCGAAGTCGGCGGGCTCGTGCCGCAAGCGACCGGACCCCAATGGCCCGCCATGGGCGCGCGGCAGGGCGTGAAAAGCGGTCCAGGTCGGGTCGATCATGCGGATTCCAGGGGGCGATGAGCGACGGAGCGTGGGTCACTCGGCGGAAAAAGTGGGGCGATCTAGCGCTGAACCTAAATCCGGCAATTGCTCACGCCAAGGCGCCAAGCTCGCCAAGAAAGGCAACGGGATGCGTGCAGTGTCCAGATCACCTGCCGGGTGAATCACCGAGCGCCGACAAGGGACTGAACAACCTTGGCGAGCTTGGCGCCTTGGCGTGAGATATCCGGCCTAATCCTCTTGCGCCCTTCCTTCCGCCAACAGCACGACCGCGAACGAAGCGATGCCCTCCCCCCGCCCGGTGAAGCCCAGACGCTCGGTGGTGGTGGCCTTGACGTTGATACGCGCCGGGTCGCAGCCCAGGTCGGCGGCGAGCAGGGCGCGCATGGCGGCGATGTGCGGGGCCATCTTGGGCCGCTCGGCGACGATGGTGACGTCCGCGTTGTGGACCCGCAGCCCAAGCCCCGCCAGGCTCTCCATGACGCGCCGCAGCAGGATACGGCTGTCGATCCCCTTAAAGGCGTCATCGGTGTCCGGGAAGTGGTGGCCGATGTCGCCCAGAGCGGCGGCCCCCAGCAGGGCGTCGCACAGTGCATGGATGGCGACATCGCCGTCTGAGTGGGCCGCCAGCCCCTGGTCGTGCGGGACGGTGACGCCGCACAGGATCAAGGGGCGCCCGGAGGCGAAGCGGTGGACGTCGAAACCCTGACCGATCAGCATGTGCGTGCCTGTAAATCGAGATAGAAGCGGGCCAGCGGGAGGTCCTCGGCCCGGGTGATCTTGAGGTTGTCCGCGTGACCCTCGATGAGCCGCGGGGCCAGTCCGATGCGCTCCATGGCGGAGGCGTCATCGGTGACCAGGTCGCCGGCCACGATGGCATCGCGTAACGCCTCACGCAGCGGGCCGAGGCGGAACATCTGCGGGGTATAGGCGTGCCACATGGCCGCGCGATCCAGCGTGGTGCCGATCCGCCCGGCGGCGTCGGCACCCTTCATGGTGTCGCGCACCGGCACGGCAAGGATGCCGCCGACCGGGTCTGCCGCCAGCTCAGTCATCAGCCGGTCGAGATCGGCGCGGCGCAGACAGGGCCGGGCGGCGTCGTGGACCAGCACCCAGTCGGCCCCATCGGCCTGCGCGGCTAGGGCGTCCAGTGCGTTGATTACTGAATGGCAGCGCTCGGCGCCGCCGTCGACTCGCCGTACCTTGGGGTGAGACGCATAGGCGGTGGCGGACCAGAAGCCGTCCTCAGCGCCCAGGGCGACCCAGACCCCGCTGATGCGCGGGTCGTCGATAAAGGGGGCGAGCGTCCAGTCGATGACCGGGCGCCCGGCCAAATCCAGGTATTGTTTGGGGATGGCGGCGCCCAGGCGCCGGCCCACGCCGGCCGCCGGTACCACCGCCCAGAAACGCGGGTTACTCAAAGGGTCCAACTCATTTCCTTTTGCCATGTGTCGGCGGTGTGGCCGGCTCGATATCGGGCGGATCGGGCGCAGCGGGCACCCGTTTGGGCCGCTCGATCACCTGGATGAAGGCCTCGCCGGCCTTGATCATCCCCAGTTCGTCGCGCGCCCGCTCCTCCAGTGCGGCCTCGCCGCTGCGCAGGTCCTCGACCTCAGCATGGAGTTCCTGGTTGCGGTTGCGCAGCCGTTCCAGCTCGGCCTTCTGGGCGACAATCTCCTGTTGCAGGCCATACAGGTCCGCGCGACTCCCCGCGCCGACCCACAGTCGGTACTGGAGTGCCACCAGGAGGCCGATGAGCAGAACGATCAGCAGGCGCATGGATGGAAGCGGCAACGACTTGACCGCCGACCAGAGGACCCCGGTCGGCGGTGCGGCCCCATCAGAGCCAGCGGAAGGCATCGCGGCCGGCATACACGGACTCCTCACCCAACTGGTCCTCGATGCGCATCAACTGGTTGTACTTGGCCACGCGGTCGGAGCGCGACAGCGAACCGGTCTTGATCTGACCGGCGGCGGTGGCCACCACCAGATCGGCAATGGTCGTGTCCTCGGTCTCGCCGGAGCGGTGTGAGACCACCGCCGTGTAGCCCGCGGCATGGGCCATGGCGATCGCCTCCAGGGTCTCGGTGAGGGTGCCGATCTGGTTGACCTTGATCAGGATGGAGTTGGCGACGCCCTTATCGATGCCTTCCTTCAGGATCTTGGTGTTGGTGACGAAGAGGTCGTCGCCGACGATCTGCACCCGCTCCCCGAGACGCTCGGTGAGGCGCTTCCAGCCGTCCCAGTCGCCCTCCGCCAGGCCGTCCTCGATGGTCAGGATGGGATACTGGTTGACCCAGCCCTCCAGCATGTCGATGACGCCGTCGGAGTTGAGCTTGCGGCCCTCGCCTGCCAGGTCGTAGACGCCGTCCTTGTAGAACTCGGAGGCGGCCACGTCCAGACCGAGCCAGATGTCCTTGCCGGCCGTGAACCCGGCCTTACCGATGGCCTCCAGGATGGCCTCGACCGCCGCGACGTTGGATGGCAGGTCGGGGGCAAAGCCGCCCTCGTCGCCCACCGAGGTCGCGAGACCCCTCGCCTTAAGGACCGATTTCAGTGCATGGAAGACCTCGGCGCCATAACGCACCGCCTCGCGGATGCTCGGGGCACCCACCGGCAGGATCATGAACTCCTGGAAGTCCACGCTGTTGTCCGCGTGCTGGCCGCCGTTGATGATGTTCATCATCGGCACCGGCAGACGGTAGGGGCCGGCGCAGAGCGAGCGATACAGCGGCATGGCGCGCTCTTGGGCGGCGGCATGGGCGACCGCGAGCGACACGCCGAGCAGCGCGTTGGCGCCCAGCCTGGACTTATTCTCGGTGCCGTCCAGCGCGATCATGGCCCGGTCGATGGCGGTCTGCTCGGTCACCTCCATGCCGCAGACCGCCTCTCTGAGCTCGTCCTCGATGTGCTCGACCGCCAGCAGCACGCCCTTGCCGCCGTAACGGCTCTTGTCGCCGTCGCGCAGTTCCAGGGCCTCGCGGGACCCGGTGGAGGCCCCGGAGGGCACGATGGCGCGGCCGATGGCCCCGTCGGCGGTGATAACATCGGCCTCTACGGTCGGGTTGCCCCGGGAATCCAGGACCTCACGGGCACGGACGTCGACGATTTCGGACACTGTGGCTCTCCAATCAGTTACAAAGCAAAGGATTCAGACGATCGCATCTTCAGCAAAACCCGCTGACTTCACCAGCCGGTCGAGTTCAATCAGGGTCGCGAGCAGGTCGCGCAACTGGCCCAAGGGCCAGGCATTCGGGCCGTCGCTCAAGGCCTGCGCGGGACGGGGATGGGTCTCCATGAAGAGCCCGGCGACCCCCGCGGCCACCGCCGCGCGCGCCAGCACCGGGACGAACTCACGCTGGCCGCCGGAGCGGTCCCCCTGGCCCCCCGGCAACTGCACCGAGTGCGTCGCATCGAAGACCACCGGGCAGCCGGTCGCGCGCATCACCGCCAGCGAGCGCATGTCCGAGACCAGGTTGTTGTAGCCGAATGACACCCCGCGCTCGCAGACCATGATCTGCTCGTTGCCGGTCGCGCGCGCCTTGTCCACCACGTTGCGCATATCCCAGGGGCTCAGGAACTGGCCCTTCTTGATGTTGACCGGCAGCCCCTGGGCGGCGACCGCCTGGATGAAATTGGTCTGGCGGCAGAGGAAGGCCGGGGTCTGGAGCACGTCGACCACGGCGGCCACCTCGTTGAGCGGGGTGTCCTCATGCACGTCGGTGAGGATCGGGACGCCAAACCGCTCGCGCACCGAGTCCAGAATCTTGAGCCCCCGCTCCAGGCCAGGCCCGCGGAAGCTGGCCCCCGAGGAGCGGTTGGCCTTGTCAAAGGACGATTTGTAGATCAAGGGGATGCCGAGCGCATCGGTCATCTCCTTGAGGGTCCCGGCGGTCTCCTCGGCCAGCGTCTCGCCCTCGATCACGCAGGGCCCCGCGATCAGGAACAGGGGCCGGTCGAGCCCCACCTCGAAACCGGCAAGGGGCATCATGCGTAGGTGCCCCCGGCCGCCGCCTGCGCCATCCGCTCCTTTTGCGCGAGGGCCGCATTGATGAAGCCGCTGAAGAGCGGGTGCCCGTCGCGCGGGGTGGAGGTGAACTCCGGGTGGAACTGGCAGGCGATGAACCAGGGATGGTCCGGGATCTCGACGATCTCCACCAGCTTGTTATCGAGGGACCACCCGGAGAACCGCATCCCCGCGTCCTGCAACAGGTTCAGGTAGCGGTTGTTGAACTCGTAGCGATGCCGGTGACGCTCGCGGATCTGGGGCATGCCGTAGACGGCGCGAGCCAGGCTCCCCGGCTCCAGCCGGCAGTTTTGACCGCCCAGGCGCATGGTGCCGCCCAGGTCGGAGTCCTCGCTACGGGTCTCGACCTGGCCCTGTTCATCGCGCCACTCGGTGATCAAGGCGATCACCGGGTGCGGGGTCTGCCGATCGAACTCGGTGCTATGGGCACCCGCCAGACCGGCCAGGTCGCGGGCGTAGCCGATCACCGCCACCTGCATCCCCAGACAGATACCAAGATAGGGGACGCGTTGCTCCCGGGCATAGCGCGCCGTCTGGATCTTGCCCTCGATGCCGCGCTCGCCGAAGCCGCCGGGGACCAGAATCGCGTCCAGTCCGGCCAACTTCCCGGGACCCTCCTCCTCGATCTCCTGGGAGTCGATATAGACCACCTCCACCCGGGTCCCGGTATGGACCCCGGCGTGCGCCATGGCCTCGGACAGCGACTTGTAGGCCTCGGTGAGGTGCATGTACTTGCCGACCATGCCGATGCGCACATGCGCCCGGGGGTGACCGACGCCATCGAGCACCCGATCCCACTCGCGCAAGTCCGCCTCGGGCACCTCCAGACGGAACTGGCGCACCACCAACTCGTCCAACCCCTGGGCGTGCAACAGGCGCGGGATGCGGTAGATATTGTCGGCGTCCACCGCCGAGATGACGGCCTTCTCGGCCACGTTGGTGAAGAGCGCGATCTTGCGCCGCTCCTCGTCCGGAAGGTTTGTCTCGGAGCGACACAGCAGGACATCGGGCTGGATGCCGATGGAGCGCAACTCCTTGACCGAGTGCTGGGTCGGCTTGGTCTTGATCTCACCGGCGGTGCGGATGTAGGGGACCAGGGTGAGGTGCATGAAGAGCGTCTGCTCCGGCCCCAACTCCACGCGCATCTGGCGGATCGCCTCCAAGAAGGGCAGCGACTCGATGTCGCCGACCGTCCCGCCGATCTCCACCATGGCAATGTCCGAGCCCTCCGCGCCGAGCCGGATGTTGGCCTTGATCTCGTCGGTGATATGGGGAATGACCTGCACGGTGCGACCCAGATAGTCGCCGCGGCGCTCCTTGCGAATCACGCTGTCGTAGATCTGACCGGTGGTGAAATTGTTGTTGCGCCCCATGCGGGTGCGCAGGAAGCGCTCGTAGTGGCCCAGGTCCAGGTCGGTTTCGGCACCGTCGTCGGTGACATAGACCTCGCCGTGCTGGAAGGGGCTCATGGTGCCCGGGTCCACGTTGATGTAGGGGTCGAGCTTGATCATGGTGACCTTGAGCCCGCGCGCCTCCAACAAGGCCCCCAGGGAGGCCGAGGCAATGCCCTTGCCGAGCGACGAGACCACCCCGCCGGTTACGAAGATGTACTTGGTCATGGGGGAGTCATCAGGGGTTCAAAATGGCAGTCATTGGGGTATTACAGGTTCCTGGACGAGCTGCGAACTGCCCGACAAGCTACCAAATTCGGGGCGTCGCCTCAAACGCGGCAGCGCTGGGGCAGGTCCAGACCCCGCCTATATCCGACGCTGCCGCTTGGCTGTTGGTGTATCTAATACGGGAGGGCGCGCGTATAGTCGAGGGGCGCTTGCGCAGGAAGACACCGGGGGGCCGACCCTACACAACTATAAGCGACGTCGGCGGCCGCACCCAAACGACGACCACACTCTCCAGGAGTCTCGACCCCATGCACCCTTTTTCTAAATTAATCAGTGTCGCCGCCATCGCCGGCGCCGCGGCGTTCGCCCCCCTCGCCGCGCAGGCCTGGGGCGGCCCCGGTTGGGGCGGACCGGGCAACGGCAACGGCTGGGGCAACGGCAACGGGGTCGGCGACATGTGGAACGACATGCTGGGAGACGGTAACGGCAATTTCAACATGAACATGAGCGGTAACGGCAGCGGTCGTGGCAACGGCTATGGCCGTGGCGACGGGCGCGGTTACGGCAACGGCCGCGGCTACGGCTATGGCAACCCGGGCTACGGCTACGGTTATGGCAACCCGGGCGGCGGCTATGGCGGCTACCCGGGCGCCGGCGCACCTGGTTACGGCTATGGCGCGCCGGGATATGCGGCCCCAGGCTATGGCGGCCCGGCCTACGGTTATCCGGGCGGCGGCTACGGCGCCCCGGGCTATGGCGCACCGCCGACCCCTTACGGCGCGCCGCCCGCCCCGACGGCAGCTTCACCCAGGTAAGTCCCTACGGCGCTTCGCAGGCCGCCAGGCCGTGCCCCCGGGCACGGCCTTTCTTATGCCCCAAGCGGGACGTGGTTGCAAAGACGGTCACACAGGGGGCATCTATAACGATTTCAAGTTGTTATAGATGCTGGCCCCTTGGTGTGTTACACATGCTTGTTAGTCACGCAAAAAGTGTAAGCGACCCGACGAACGGTAGCAGAGTGCGACGGGCTTAGGCATCGTTGCGCCGCGTGCTCGTGCAGCATAACATTAGCTGGCGTGCAACTTCTCAACGGAACAATACACAGTGAACACAAAACAGGCTCTGGTTCTGGCGGTGTGTGTGGCGGTTGCGCCCCCATTGATATTTGCAGATGACTCGCCAGCAATATCCCCAGCAGAAACGGAAGAGCTTATCAAGGAAGCGCAAGAATTCATGAAAAATAGAATTCAATTCTATTTTTGGATGAGTCAGGCAGTTCCTAATTGCGTATACACGCGTATCCTTGCCATAATGGAGAGGGATTTATTTGTCTTACAGGGGAGAACTGATTTTCAATCACTTTCTTATGTTGATTGCGCTAAAGAAAAAAAGAAATTCCAAGAGCGATTTGATGAGGTAATGAGTATCCACGAGGTCTTAGGAAACCAAAAGCTTGTTGAGTTAGTTAAGGATTTTCATGCAAAGGGCGTGGCGATAATGATGCAGGAGCCTCGCACGGAAGAGCGTGACGCCACATATAAGCGACGCATGGGGGATGCAGTAGACCAGATGCGCCAGCTTGGCGCGCGGATAGCGGTAGAGATTGGAATATCCCCCCCGCTGCTTCTTTTCAAATAGGGTGTACGACCCGGGAAGCATAATCGCCCCCGGATCGCTCATAACTCAGTTCAGCCCCAGATATCATGCCCCGGGCGGTTGATCGCCGCAACCAAGGCGGCTTCGGCACGCCGGGCAGGTTCCCCCTGCGCCCACTGCGCCGCTTTGGCAGCGATCTCTGCGGCTTCCCGGTCCCGGCGGGCCTGTGCCATGGCCAAGAGCTCCCGTTGTTCAGCGGCGGCTGCAAGGGGGAACTCTGCACGCCAGCGGGCCTTGGCTTCGGCTTCCCGCTTGGCTTCGGCTTCCCGCTGCGCCGCTTCCTCACGCCACTTGCGGGAGCGGTGTTCGTCTCTGAACAGGGGCTTGAAGTCGGGAGTCATAAGGAGCGCGTGCAGGGTGCGCTCTGGGGTCCGGTTCGGGTTGCGGCATTCGACTTCCGCCGTGTGCCGTAAGTCTTCGCAGAACTCCCTGATCCACTCCTCACGCTCCAGGCGTTCGCGTTCAGGACCTTCAGCGGCTTCTAGTTGCTCCTCGCGCAGTTGGTCAAGGGCATTTTCGAGACGGTAGGTTAGCCAATCATACATGCTTTCGTCACTGTAACGGGAAAGTGCGCTTATCGTCTCATTGCGCACATCATTGCAGACGTTAACTATCTTCTGTAAGTCGTAGGGGTTGAGCATGGTTGGTTTCCATGGTGGTTGTTGAGGTTAGGTCTTCGTAGTTCAAGCCGATTGCGTCGCAATATGCGCGCAACTTCTTCAAGGCTCGCTTTTCGATCTGATATATCCGCGCTTTTGAGACATTCCACTGTGCCGCGATCTCCTCTAAGGTCTGTTCCTCTCTCATGGTTAGGCAATCGGCGGGTTAGTCGGTTGTGCTGTCCAGTTGGTTACCGGAAGCGTGTTCACGGGGGCGCGCAATACATCGCCCCCTTCAATCGGTCCCATGTTCAACCAACTGCGGCTTTCGTTGGGTGTGACTACTCCACCGTTCACAAGCTGCGAACACATGGCGCTTAGTTCTTGCCCCGCCCCACGAGTCAGGGAATCAAGATCAAACATGATACGGGAGCCGTTCACTCTCTCTTTGCGCGACAGCAGAGAGTGAGAGAGACAGTCAGCGCAACGTATAGCCCAAGGTTTCAACGTGGTGGCATTGAACGCCCTTTGTGATTCACTGGCGCTTGCGAAGTTAATGCTACCTGTCTCGCCAAGCAAATGTGGGGGAACGCCATAGATGCGGCTTATTTCACGCGTCCCCAGTGCGCTCATTTCAGCAAGCTGAAGGTCTACCGCTTTCGCAACATCCATGATTTGCGCATCCATTCCCTCAGTCAAAACGATGGGGACGCCTAAGTTACTCTTACTGGTTGCGTCAATGAACGCTTCCTTGATGCGCGTTATAACTGCTTTACCTGCTTCCCCTGGGAACGCTTTAGGGTGTTTGATAAGGACACTGGGCAAGCTCGCGTTGCGGTAGACACTTACCCCCGCTTTCCGCGTATGAGTGACTAAGCCCATACTGGGCGCACAAGTGACAAGGGGCGAAACGCCCAAATAGCGATGCTTTCCCGTGGTGCGAAAGCGCAAATGCACCATGTCCGATTCCGCTATCTGTTCGGCAGGTTCGCCTACTGTGCCGTCTTCCAGGACTTGATAAACCACTTCCCCTGAGTCGGCAACACAGACAGCAACCCGCCATGTTGGCGTCCACTCAAGCAAAGCAACTGCGCCGCGGGCGTCTCTACGCTTGGCAAGGTACCCGTTACCCGACACGAGTGCATCGAAAAGCCAGCTTTCCAACGTCTCAAATTGCGTATCAGCGAGACAGTAAGCCACGCTCCCAGTTGCAACCCGCGTACTGCCCCCACTGGGGCCTTTACGGATAAGCTGTAGGTCTGTCCCGGCGAGCGTACCAGCAAGGAGCGACACGGCTGCATACACAGCCGATACACCAATGGATTCTGACGGGGCGGGGTTATCCCCGCGCGTGGGATCAAGGCCAGCACTGGCAAGCCATGACGCAGACCAGTTACCGGGGCCGCCCGGCATAGGCCCCAACAGTGCAGAACGAAGCCACGCGCGGATTCCCATGATTACGGACCCGGGACCACTGGCGCAGTGGGCGTGCCGTAAAGGATGCTTTTAGGATCGCGAAGATAGATGCCGATATCGACAAGGGCGCGCAGTTCAAAGCCCCCGGTCTCCCAACTGCCAGCGGTCCACGGGTTGGCCACCACGTCAACGCCGGCACTGTTGAACATGACAAGGTAGGCTTCGTTGAACAGACCCGCCATGATGTAGTTCCCCACTTCATGCGAAAGCTGTACTTCGGTGCCTGCAATGCGTGCCGTGCCCGTGCTGTCGTCAAGCACGCTTTGCTGACTGTTCAGGAACCGCGGAGTAATCGCCAGCGTATCGGCAACCGAAGCAGGGATGCAGAACTTAATCGGCGCCTCGGGGTTCTTGAGGTAGTTGCGCAACTGTTCACGCAACGCACGATAGGCGGCCTCGGTGTAGTCGATACTCGAAACCGTGGCTTGCGTGGCCAGGTCCAGAATACCAGCGGGAACCGGGGGAGCGGCAGCCGGCCCGATGATGCAGCTATCAATGGTCTCGCGGATCGCTTGGCCCACTTGCTGCCGAAGGATCATATCGCCCCCGTGGGAATAAAAAACCGAGCGGCGTACTTCCGTTCTGGCGCCGACCGTTACAGGTTCCACGGTGTCAACGTCCGATGCACTGTCGGAAAGGTCAATGGTGCCGTCAAGCGCCACAACCTTACCGGCAATCTTGCCCGTGATGACAGGCACCGACACAGACCGCTCGTTTGTGCTGTAGCTGGACACGCCAAGGCGTTGTGCCAGGAACTCACGCGGCAAGCCACCATCGCGGAAGCTCAAGAGCGTATCCGCATACTCGGTAGCCGTCAGAGGCGAGAGGTTACCGCCCGTGGCGCCACTGTTGCCCGTGATCGGTGCGGCCTTCGTCTGGAACAGGGCATTGAACGGGATCGGGACGCCCGTAAAAATGCGCCCCGGACTGCGCCGCACCATCTCCCCGGCAATCTCCCGCTCAAACCCATCATCTGCCCCCGCCATATTCAGGGCACCCGCCAAGGCGTTCTTGATGGAATACTGGCGCTTGACCAGATGCAGGGCGGGGGCGGCACTGGGCACCCGGCGCAACTGGCGCTGCACAACCGGCGGCGGGGCCTCTGCGGTGTCATCCACTGCGGCGGGTTCGACCGGCGGCGGGTTGGTCAGGGTGTCGGGTTCAACGGCGGGGGCGGTGTTCATGTCAAAGCTCTTGATGGTTGTAATGGTGGCCTCTGCATTGGCCGGGATGGTTACCACACTGATCTCGTAAACCTCGTAAGCGGTGTAATGCGTGCCCCCGCTATCCAGGAAACTGTACTCGATAGGCCGGAAGCCCAAGGAAAACGCACGGCACAGACCCGCGAGGATGTACGCACGGGCGTTGTCGAGGTCTTCACAGATACCAGCGGGGGCCAGTTGCGCACGGATATACAGCCCGTCTGCGCGTTGTTCGATGTGCGTAACCGTGCCAACGGGGGCATCTTGTGCGTGTTGCCAGAGCAAAGGTATCGGCAAGTTATATTGCGCTCCCATGGGCTCTACAACGTCGCCCATGCGATCCATTGCAGGCGTTGACGCTATGCCTTCGATGATTCCTTGCGTGGTATCAATCGACTTGATAACGAGTGTGCTATATGCGCGCTTCATGTGCGGAAGTCTCTCGTAAGATAAGGCACGCGCGGTTGTTCGTTGTTCAACCGCAAGCGGTTAAACTCGCTTTCGGCAAGCTCTACGCGCGATCCGTCCGTTAATTTGGCCACTGCTGTACCGTTTTCGACCGTGCTAACGCGCACGATATGCGCAACGGCGATTAACCCGCCATCTGGCGCATTCAGGAAAAGGGGTGTTTTCGTATTCATGGAACCAGTATACACACGGCGCGCCATTCCACAATACTTTCTGACCCACTAAAACGCGCTGAAAGTAAAGCCCCGACCGACGAAAGGCGGTTGGCACGGTACTTGCTCACCAGGTAGGGGCGTACACATCCCGCGGGGGTAGGCGTGATTTTGCAAGAATTATGCTAATTTTATACAGGTGGCTACCAAGGGGTCTGACCCCCCCACGGCATAACAAGCGCGCGAGTAAACATTACCCCAACGCTGGAAGGCTAAATGCTTGAAAGCGTTGAACACCCCCTATCCCCCCGCGAAGCCCTGAACCACTGGGGTCAGACTCAAAACCAATGGGGACGGGTAACGCTGAACCAAAAGGGCGCGGGTTTGGTGTGTCACTGTGACAGGCCAAGACCAAAGGGACAGGTGCAGCCGGGCGGCGGGGGCACGGCTCCCAGGTGCAGCCGATGCAGTTGGATCGGCGGGGCAGGCTCCCAGGTCTACCAGGTGGCGCCAGTGCAGGGCGCAACGGCTGTACACAGTGCCGGGGCGCGGTCGAAATACACACTTGACGATAGGGAACGAAAATTGCATTTTGCATAAAAAGTGCCACCGGCAAAACCTATCAATCCGGGGTAAGTGTGTACGCTCCGGCGGGTGTGTACGCGACAGGGGTGCAGCCGGTGCGGGGCTCCCAGGGCGGCGGGGCACGGTGGGGCGGTAGAGCGACAGGTGGGGCGGTGCGGGGCTTCCAGGTGCGAACAGGGCCGGCAGTGGATAGGATGCGAGGCAGGTCCGGCGGCGCATCCTGCGGGTGTGTGCCGGTGTGGGTAATGCGAAAACACAGGAGACTAAGCAGTGAAGATGATTCCTATTGCTATTTCAGTGTGCGTCCTATGCGGGTGTGCAGCGACACCAAAGCCTATCGCGTCACCAGAGCCTACCGCGGCCCTGATTACCGCTAAACTTGCCTGTAACGTACGCGATCTTTGCAAGGAGGACCGCGAACCTCAGGCATGTTTCTATGAGAACCTAGAGCATCAACTCGCGGTGTACTACGGTGAAGAAAAGCAGTTGTATGGTGAAGACTTTGACACGCAGTACACCAACACATTAACGGAGCGTCGAGCCTTACTAATGAACTTGGAATGTTCTGAGGGCTTGGCGCCTTACCCCACATCGAAAGAGTCGGTAAACGCTCAACATACTCGTAAATCTGCGAACCGTCGCTGATCTGGCGACAATCTATCAACGGAGCATGAAGGCGCGTTTCCGTACATCGGTCGGCTTGGGATACTACCCCAGCGACGGCGTGGGACTGTCTCACTGTCTCACCGTCTCACCTCCTGAATTGCGGCTGTAGAGAGACACGCAGTCGGCCCCGCTCCACAAAAAACTTTTTATTGCTGTCAGCCCCATAAAAAAGTTTTTTAGGGGTCTCTGCTTCTCTTTTCTTGTGTCAACTTAAAAAGGCAAGACAGGTGAGACAGGCGGCTGATTCCTTATACGGTTCAAATGGTTAGGGTGTCTCACCTGGGTCTCTTGGATTTCCAGTGGAAGCATATCTTTTTAGAAACAGGTAGATAGAGTCCAGTGGCGAAAATATTGCGGTCTTAGTGGCAACGGACAGAAACGCTGTAAGCCTCTGATTTTCTATGCGTACAACTTGTATCC